>CAYWSH010000058.1:0-15410 GCA_964460655.1 uncultured Terriglobales bacterium
AAGTAAGGTTCGGTTGGTTGCGGAGGCCCGGTCATGACGACCGGGCCTTTGTTTTGGCCAAAATCCCCACCCTGGCAAAACCGGCCAGGGTGGGGCACCCGGCGGTTGATGGGATGGAGTGCGTTTGGTTGGTCGAGGGCCGTGATGCGATAGGGATCCTTCGACTCGCGCTCACTCCGCCTGCGCTACGCGCAGGCACGTTCGCACTCGCTCAGGATGACATAAATGGGTGGCGCTATTGCAGGCCTGAAGGCCTGCTCCACCCGGGGCATCCCGAGTCTGAAGGCCTGCTCCACCCCGGCGCATTGCGAGTCAGAAGGCCCGCTCCAGCCAGCGCATTGCAAGTCTGAAGGATTGTTCCAGCCGGCGGGGCGCGCCAGCGTTTGCGCATTCTTTCGCTGGTCTGCAACAATGCTGGCCTTCTGCAACCCTCAGGAGGGACTATGCGGACAAGCAAGGTTTGTTGCGCGCTCACCATCCTCGTTTTGACTATGACGCTGGCATGCTCGCAGCCGGCGGAGCAGCCGAATGCGGCGGCATCCGGCGGCGGAAAGGCGGCAGCACCAGCACCGAAAGCGGCGGCCGTCCAGGTGCCGGCGGGCACGGTGGTGACCGTGCGGCTAGGGAACGCGGTCGGGTCGAAGATGAGCAAGAGTGGGGATGAGTTCACGGCAACGGTCGCCGAACCGATCGAGGTCGGTGGCAAAGTGGTGGCCGCGGCCGGTGCAGCGGCGAAAGGTGTCGTGGCGGAGGCGGTGCCGCTCGGGCGTTTCAAGGGCGGCGCGAAGCTGCAACTCACGCTCACCAGCCTGACGCTGGATGGTGATCCGTACGCGATCGAGGCGTCGAGCGTGACGCGCACGGAAAAGGGCAAAGGCAAGCGCACGGCGACGATGATCGGCGGCGGGGCGGGCCTGGGCGCGATCATCGGTGGCATTGCCGGCGGCGGCAAGGGCGCAGCGATCGGCGCCGCGGCCGGCGCCGGCGCGGGCACGGCGGGCGCAGCGTTCACCGGCAACAAGGAGATCGTGCTGCCGGCGGAAACGGCGCTCAGCTTCAAGCTGGCGCAACCGGTGGATGTGAAGCGATAGAAAGCCTTTCGCCACGGATTCACACGGATCGACACGGATCAAGGCCAATTTGATCTGTTTCAATCCGTGTAATCTGTGGCGATCCTCTCTATGGACTTCTCCAAATTCCACGTCTTTACGTTCGACTGCTACGGCACGCTCATTGATTGGGAGAGCGGCATCCTCGGCGTGTTGCGGCCGCTGCTGGAAGAACGGGGCGTGCACGTTGACGATGCCGAGATCCTCGCGACTTATGCCGAGTTGGAGAGTGCAGCGGAGAGCGGGCCATACCGCCGGTATCGCGACATCTTGAGCGAAGTGGTGCGTGACTTCGGCAAGCGCCACAGCTTTGCGGCAACGGCGACGGAGATGGCGTCGCTGCCCGAGTCGGTGGGGACCTGGCAGCCGTTCCCGGACACGGTTGACGCGCTACGGCGGCTGCAGAAGCGCTACCAGCTCGGCATCATCTCGAACGTGGATGACGACCTGTTCGCCGACACGGCGAAGCTGTTGAAGGTGCACTTCGATTACGTCGTCACGGCGCAAAAGGCGCGCAGCTACAAACCGTCGCTCAACAATTTTGTCACGGCGGAGAAGCGCATGAACGTGGAGCGCGGTGCCTGGTTGCACTGCGCGCAGAGTCTCTTTCACGATCACGTGCCGGCGCGGCAATTGGGATTGAGCAGCGTGTGGGTGAATCGTCCGCGGCGCGTACACGGCCACGGCGCGGTGCCGCCGGCGGAAGCGAAGCCCACCCTGACGGTGCCCGATCTGAAGACGCTGGCGGATCTGGCCGGCACGTAAGCACGCTCACTTTCGCCTCTCCGTTGAAGAGAGAGGGAACGGCGTCGTTGTGCGGACAGCGTGGGGACCTTCGACTACGCGAGTTCGCTTCGCGCCCTCGCTCCGCTCAGGACGAGCGGCTTCTCTGTAGCTTTTCTCATTAGCTTTTCTCCGCGAGAGACCCAGACGAGCCAAGAAACGCTCGTCTGGGGCACCCAAGAACTGACTTCGTATCTGCCTGATATCCTGTTTCTCATCGCATGACGACTGAGTTGCACACAGAAGAAACGCCGGCGCCGCCGCCGAAGCGCGAAGTCCACTTCCCGGTGACCAAATGGCTGATCGGGATGAACGTGGCGATGTTCCTCGCGATGGTGTTCTACGGGCACGTCTCGTGGACGAGGCCGACGATCGATGACTTGCAGCGCTGGGGCGCGGACTTCGGTCCGATGACGTTCAGCGGGCAGTGGTGGCGCGTGCTCGCAAACACGTTCATCCACATCGGCATTTTTCATCTCGTGGTGAACATGTGGGCACTGTTCCAGTTGGGAGCACTGGCCGAGAACTTGTTTGGCGAGGACATTTACACGTCTATCTACCTGCTGAGCGGTATCGCAGGTAGCGTAGTAAGCCTGGCGTGGCATCCGCTAGTGACGGGCGCAGGCGCCTCGGGCGCGATCTTCGGGATCGCGGGCGCGTTGATCGTGGTGCTGAAGTGGGGAAACCTGCCCGTGTCTAAGGCGGCGATCGCGCCAGTGCTGCAGAGCCTAGTGGTGTTTTCGCTTTTCAACCTGGGTTACGGCGCCATCACGGCGGGAATGGACAACGCGGCGCACCTCGGCGGCCTGGGCGCCGGGCTGATCGCCGGGTCCGTGCTGATCCAGCCGGCGTACCGGGGCGCGGCGGGGCTGAAGGCACGGAAGCGCGCGGCGGTCGCCGGGGTGCTGGTGGTGATGGCGGCGACGTTGGTGGTGGCGTACTTCAACGGCTTCTATGGGCATCTGTACGCCGGCCAGATCGCCGTAGAGCGCAATCAGGCGGACCGCGGGATCGCGGAGTTACGGCAAGTGATCGTACGCAAGCCGGACAATGCGGAGGCGCACTTCTGGCTGGCGAAAGCGTACCTCCAAAAAGGCGATGCGCCGGCGGCGACGGCGCAATTGCTGCGTACCGTGGAACTCAAGCCGAAGGACCCCGAGGCGCTGATCACGCTCGGACGGCTTTACCTGCGCACCAATAAGGCCGACGAAGCCGCGACGCTGTTCCGGCGGGTGGTGGCGGTGCTGCCGAACTCGGCGGAGGCGCATTTTGAACTCGCCAGCGCGCTGCTGGCCCTGCGGCAGGCAAAGCCGGCGACGGCAGAGTTCCAGCAGACGCTCAAGCTGAATCCGAACCACGTGCAGGCATACCTCAACCTCGGCGTGATCGGCCTGGGAACCAAAGACTACGACGCGGCGCTCAGCGCGTTCCTGAACGCGACGCGCCTGGCGCCGAACCTGCCGGAAGCGTGGGCGTTGCTGGCGGCGACGTACAAGCAAAAGGGCATGGCGAAAGAAGAGGCGGCGGCGACTGAGAAGGCGCTCGCGTTGAAGCAGCAGCAGGGCGGAAGCGCGCCGGCCCCCAAGAAGTGATGGTTGAAAAGAGCGACCGGCGGCATCGTTATGCGAAGACGCGTGGGGTCCTTCGACTCCGCGTCCCGGCTCGCGCCGGGACGCTGCGCTCAGGATGAGCGAGTGTCTTTTATCGGTAAGCTTCCCCGAGCAATGGAAAACGCGGGCGAGTCGCCCGCGTCCACACAGTCGATCTTTCTGTCCTACTGATTCACTGGGATCTTGATGATCTTCATTTTCTGTCGCTGCGCTTCAAACCGCCGCTGCAACTGCTCGTGTTGATTGCAACTCGGCCCATCAGCGGCCGGCTCGGCACGCAAGCCGGCCTCGCCGGCTACTGGTTCACCGGGATCTTGATGATCTTCTTCTGTATCGCGTACGTGACCAGCTGGGCCTTGTTGTGGATGTCGAGTTTGCGCATGAGGTTGAACTTGTGCGCTTCGACAGTCTTGACGCTCAGGCCGAGCATGACGGCGATCTCTTTGACCGAGTTCCCTTCCGCGAGGAGCTTCAGGATCTCGCGTTCGCGCGGCGTGAGGGTGGAGATGCGCGGGCGCATCTTCTGGTCGCGGACGCGGGCGCGGAAGTCTTCCACGAGTTTGCCGAGCACCTGCGAGGAGAGGTACTTGCCGCCCTTGTAGACGTCGCGCACGGCGGTGACGAGCTGGGGCGCGGGCGTATCTTTCAGGACATAGCCGGCGGCGCCAACTTCGAGACACTGCACGAGGTAGTCTTCGTCCTCGTACATGGTGAGGAACAGGACCTTGGTCTCGGGGCGATTCTTGCGGATGTGGCGCGCGGCCTCGAACGACGACAGGCCGGGCATGCCGATGTCCATAAGGACGATGTCGGGACGCAGTTCGCGCGCCTGCTCGACAGCGGCGCCGGCGTCGGGCGCTTCACCGACGACCTCGAAATCGCTTTCCCCTTCGAGCAGCCGCCGAACACCCTGGCGGAACAACGTGTGGTCATCCACCAGCAAGCACTTAATCTTTGGCATGCATCACCCCTTGGGCCGCACCCGCGGTGAGTGCGCGTCCCTTCGCTCCCAAACCATCCGACTCCGCTACGCGAAGTTCTTCGGCGGGGACGGAAATCTCCAAGCGTGTCCCTTCGCCCTTCACCGAGCGGACCCGAACGGTCCCGCCTAAGGTCCCTACCCTTTCCTTGATGCCAGATAAGCCAAAAGATTGGCCTCGTAAGTTACTTTTTTGTGCCATCGCCATGCCCATGCCCACCCCGTCATCGGCGATCAGGAGGCGGATCTGGCCCTCTTCGCGGGTGACGGAGACCGTGACACTGGCGGCTTTGGCGTGCTTTTGCACGTTGTGCAGCGCCTCCTGCACGACGCGGTAAATGGCGGTTTCAATGCGCGGATCGAGGCGGCCAAAGTCTTCCGCGATGTCCACCTCCACGCGGATGCCGGTGTTCCGGGCGAAATCCTTCGCTTCCTTGCGAACAGCGGCGACGAGGCCGAGTTCTTCAAGCACCAGCGGCGAGAGCTTGCCGATCATGCGGCGCAGGCCTTCGACGGTGCGGTCAACGACTTCGACGGTCTCGGCGATCTTTTTGCGCGGCACAGCGCCTTTGATGGCGGCCTCGAGCATACCGAGGTACAAGCGAATGACCATGAGGGCCTGGCCGGTCTCATCGTGCAGTTCGCGGCTGATGCGACGGCGCTCTTCTTCCTGCGCGGTAAGCAGATGACCGCTGAGTTGCGCGATAGTGGCTTCGCGCTCGCGCAAGGCTTGCGTGATGCGCGCACGCGTGATCGCCATGCTGGCGCGATGCGCCATGGCCTGCATGAGCTGGCACTCGCGCGGCAGCCATTCGTAATAGGCTTTGTCGAAACCGAGGACGACGACGCCCACGACGTTGCCTTCATACTGCAACGGCACGCCCCAGAGCGTCTTGACGGCCTGGCGCAGCGTAGGACTGATGACGCGCTCGTCGAGCGCGGTGTCGAGGACGATGAGCGGCTCTTTCGCGGCGGCAACGCGGCCGGAGAAGCCTTCGCCGATGGGGATGGTGATGCCGTATTCGGCGGCGTCCATGGCGAGCGATGCGTGCAGGCCGAGGACGTTCTGTTCCGGGTCGCGCAGCAGGAGCGCGCCATGCGTAGCGCCGAAGGTGCGCGCGAGCACTTGCAGCGTCTTATCGAGCAAGGCCTGCACGTCGGGCGCGGCGTGGTCGGCTTCCATGATCTCCAGCAGCGCGGCGGACTCGGCGCTCTTGGCGTCGAAGTAAGCGCCAGAGACGGTGACGAAGATGGCGGACGACAGAGTCTCCAAGGCGCCACGCGCCTCGGCGGCGCGGTCGGGCAACAGCTCGTGCAGCGGCGGATCGCAAAGCGCGTGAAAGATCTCGAGCGCGCGGGCGACGGCGCGTGTGTCAACGCCCATCTTGGCGAGCCGCATGCCGTAGTAGCTGACGTTCTCGAAGAAGGACGCAAAGTCAGCGGTACGGAAGTAGCTGGACCCGGTGGCGAGCGTGAGGCGCTTGAGCGCGGCGACCGCGCGTGGTTCCAAGCCGAATTCTTCCACGACCAGGCCGCGCCACGTCTCGCTAATCACCGGGAACTGCGGCTCCAGCGCGCCGGCGATGCGAGCGATGAGGTCGCGAGAACTCTCCTGGAGCGGGATGGTGAGGGGCATAGTGCTCGTAGTGCTCCTGCCGAAGGGCGCGACCGAAGCGATGATTACCAAACAGTAATCATCAATCGCTGGATTATTGAGATTCTAATGGAATTGACCGGGGACGTCTAGGGCTAGGGCAGGGCATTGATTACTCTGCATTTAACAGGCATTCACCTTAGAACACTTGCCCCGCGCTCACTCCGACTCGTCCGGCGCGGCGGCCTCGTCTCGTTCGCGCGAACGATTGAATCAAGCTACCCCACGGTTCCGTCGCGCAAAATCGGCGCGACTTCACCGTGGGCTAATCTGTTCCGTCCCTGTCGGGGCTGAGGGTGGGCCGGAACTGTACGGTAGAATCACGGATTCTCATGCTGCGTTTCTCTACTGCCGGTGAGTCGCATGGCGAGATGCTGGTCGCCAATCTGAGCGGGGTCCCCGCGGGGCTGGCGGTGGACCAGGCATTCCTCGACCGCGAACTGTGGCGGCGGCAGCAGGGCTATGGGCGCGGCGGGCGGATGAAGATCGAGACCGACACGGCGCACATCGTGAGTGGCGTGCGCAACGGACAGACGATCGGGTCGCCGATCGCCATCCTGCTGGCGAACAAAGATTGGAAGAACTGGGAAGAGTCGCTGCCGGTGGGCACAGGCGATGCCGCGAAACACGAAGCGGTGAAATCGCCGCGGCCGGGACACGCGGACCTAGCGGGCGCGCTCAAGTACAACTTCCCGGAAGCGCGCTATGTGCTGGAGCGGGCTTCAGCCCGGGAAAGTGCCGGGCGCGTCGCCGTCGGCGCGGTCGCCAAGCTCCTGTTGGGTGAACTCGGCATCGAGGTGCTGAGCCACGTGGTGCAAGTGGGCAAAGTCGCGGTCGAGAGCGACGTGACGTGGGATGCGATCCGCGCGCTGGCCCAGAAGAATGAAGTCCTGCTGAACTGCGCGGACGCGGCGACCGAACAGAAGATGAAAGCGGAAGTTGACGAGGTGCTACGCACCGGCGACACGGTGGGCGGCGTGTTCGAAGTGATCGCGCACGGAGCGCCGCCGGGGCTCGGCACGTACGCGAATTGGGATGAGCGGCTCGATGGGCTCCTCGCCGGCGCGGTGATGTCGTTGCAGGCGGTGAAGGCGGTCGAGATCGGCAGCGGGGTGACGGCGGCGGGCGCATTCGGCTCGAAGGTGCAGGACGAGATCGGCTACGACACGGCGAAGAAGGCCAGCAGCGCGGGTTTTACGCGGGCGAGCAATCGCGCGGGCGGCCTTGAGGGCGGCGTGTCGAATGGGCAGGACATCGTGGTGCGCGGCTACCTGAAGCCGATCTCGACGCTGCGGCGTCCGCTCGGCTCAGTGGATTTTGCCACGCGCGAGCCGGTGAAAGCGGCGTACGAGCGCAGCGATGTATGTGTGGTGCCGGCCGCGGGCGTGGCGGCGGAGGCGATGGTGGCGCTGACGCTGGCGCGGTGCGCGCTGGAGAAGTTTGGTGGCGACAGCATCGGCGAGATGAAGCGGAACTTTGAGGGATACAGGGAGCAGTTGAAGCAATTCTGAATTGCGGAATTGCGTAATCGGGTAATTGCGGAATTCGGCCGTGGCCTTTTCGCAATCACTCAATTTCGCAATCACGCAATCCTGCATGATCTACCCCATCGTCAAATACGGCGACCCCGTGCTCGAGCGTGCCGCCGAGCCGGTAACGAAATTCGACGACGAGCTGCGCAAGCTGGTGGCGGACATGTTCGAATCCATGTACGCGGCGCACGGCGTGGGGCTGGCGGCCCCACAGATCGGGATAGCGAAGCGCGTCGCGGTCATCGACGTCACGTTCAAAGAAGATCCGGACGCGAAGCTGGTGCTGGTGAATCCAGAGATCGTGAAGCTCGAGGGGCGGCATCGGCAGAACGAGGGGTGCCTTTCGCTGCCGGATTTTCGCGAACCGGTGACGCGCGCGGCAAAGGCCACCATCAAGGCGCAAGACGAGCACGGCAAGTGGTACACGAAGAGCGGCGAAGAGCTGCTGGCGCGCGCCTTCCAGCATGAGATCGACCATCTGCACGGGAAGCTATACATCAGCCACATCAGCGCGCTGAAACGGGATCTGATGAAGAGGAAGGTGCGGAAGCTGATGAAGGCCGGCGAGTGGCAATGACGAACCTCCACAACAGAGGCACAGAGGAATGCAAAATGACAAATGCAAAATGAAAAATGAAGGCCCAACGGGGTCTGACCATTTTTCATTCTTCATTTTGCACTTTGCATTGTGAATCTCGTCTTCTGCGGCACGCCCGAATTCGCCGTCGCCTCGTTGCGCGCGCTCGTTGGCGCCGGGCATAACGTCAAACTTGTTGTCACACAGCCGGACCGGCCGCGCGGACGCGGCATGGAAGTGGTGGCGTCGCCGGTGAAGCGGCTGGCGCTTGAGCTGAAGCTGCCGGTCATGCAGCCCGAAAAGATCAAGAACAATGCTGAATTTCGTGCGCGGCTGGAGGGGATCAAGCCGCGCGCGATTGTGGTGGTCGCGTATGGACGGATCATTCCCCAGTGGATGATCGAATTGCCGCCCCTGGGGAACATCAATCTGCATGCGTCGCTGCTGCCGAAGTACCGCGGGGCGGCGCCGATCCAGTGGGCGATCGCCAACGCCGAGAGTGTGACGGGCGTGACGACGATGAAGATCGACGCCGGGCTCGATACCGGCGACATGCTGCTCACGCGCGAGACGCCGATATTGGCTGAAGACACGGCGCTGACTCTGTCCAAGCGCCTAGCGGAAATCGGCGCGCCGCTGATGGTGGAGACGCTTCGTGGGCTGGAGGCGGGCACGATAACGGCGCGTCCGCAGGACAATTCACAGGCTACGCTGGCGCCGTTGCTTACGAAGGAAGACGGGCGGATGGATTTTGCGCGCACGGCGCGCGAGTTGCACAACCGGCTGCGCGGGTTCCAGCCGTGGCCGGGCGCGTGGGCGACGTTTCGGGGGAAGACGCTGAACGTGGTGGCGGCGCAGGTGGCGGAAGCGGGCGGCGGGAAGGCAGGCGAGTTGCAGGTTGCAGGCGAGCGCGTGCTGGTGTCGTGTCGGGAGTCGGCGCTGGAGTTGCTCGAGGTGCAGCCCGAAGGGAAAAAGAAGATGAGCGCGCGGGATTTTGTGAATGGGTACCGGCCGCAGGGCGGCGAAATGCTGGAGTGAAGCATCGCCCTAACGCGCTCCATACAACTCTCCCGCTTCGCGGGAACGAATTCCCACCCTGGCAAAACCGGCCAGGGTGGGGCACCCGGCTGGGGTAGCGCTCCTTACGGCTCGCTCACGCTCGCCTCAGTCGCGCCCGAAACTTTGAAATGACGGCTGAATGGCACGGCTGAAGCCGTGCCCCTTCGAACCCCTGTCGCCCGGTGACGCGGGCTGCGCGGACGAGGGCGTCCGCGCCACGCGATTTGCGTTACACGGGCGGAAACGGTGCTCCCACCGGCACAGCCGAGGCGGCTGTGCCACACGGGCGCAGGACGGCGCTACACTGTCACGTTCAATTTCGAGGTCCTTCATGTCCACGACCACCAGCCGCGTCGATCCGCTTTTATTTCTCACCGACCAAATGAACGAGCTCAAGCAGAAGGGCACCCACTTCCGTCTGCGGGTGCTCGAGGACGAGCAGCGGCCGGTGACGACGTTCGATGGGCGCAAGGTCATCAATATCGCGTCGAATAATTACCTGGGGCTGACGACGCATCCGAAACTGAAGGAAGCCGCGCTGGCGGCGCTGAAGAAATACGGCGTCGGGTCGGGGGCGGTGCGCACGGTCGCCGGCACGATGGCGATCCACATGGAGCTCGAAGAGAAGATCGCGCGCTTCAAGAATGTGGAGGCGTGCGTGGTGTTCCAGTCGGGCTTCACGGCGAATGCGGGCACGGTGTCGGCGGTGCTGGGCAAGGATGACTTCATCATCTCGGACGAGCTGAATCACGCTTCGATCATCGATGGCGCACGGCTCTCGCGCGCGAAGATCCTGGTGTTCCGGCACAAAGACGTCGCGCACGCCGAGGAGCAACTGGCGAGCGTGAAAGGGCAGCCGGGACGGAAGCTGATCATCACCGACGGCGTGTTCTCGATGGATGGTGACATCGGGCCGCTGCCCGGGCTGTGCGACGTGGCAGAGAAATACGGCGCGATCATGATGGTGGACGACGCGCACGCTTCCGGCGTTCTCGGTCGCAACGGGCGCGGCACCGTGGACCACTTCAACGTTCATGGGCGCGTGGATATTCAAGTCGGGACGCTTTCGAAGGCGATCGGCGCGCTCGGCGGTTACGTGTGCGGGACGCGCGACTTGATCGATTTTCTGTATCACCGCGCGCGGCCGTTCTTGTTCTCGACGTCGCATCCGCCGTCGGTGGCGGCGACGTGTATCGCGGCGTTCGATGTGCTGGAGTCGGAGCCCGAGCTGATCGAGAAGCTATGGGAGAACACGCGCTTCTTCAAGCGCGAGCTCGGCACGCTCGGCTTCAACATCGGCGGGCAGAATACGCCGGCGAGCGAAACGCCGATCACGCCGGTGATCGTGGGCGAGGGGCGGCTGGCGATGGAGTTCAGCCGCGAGCTATTCAAAGAAGGCGTGATGGCCACGGGCATCGCGTTCCCGACGGTGGCCGAGGGCAAGGCGCGCATCCGGACGATCATGACGGCGACACACACGCGTGAGGAGTTGGAGCAGGCGCTGGGGATCCTGAGAAGAGTCGGGAAGCAGATGGGGATTGTGGGGTGATTTTTGATTTGTTCCGGGGCGATTCTTCCGCCCGCTCCGCGGGCTGCGCTTCTTTCCCAACCAGTACCCACGGCTTCGCCGTGGGCTGTGTTCTGGCGCTGGCTTCGCCAGCTGACACGGGCGAGTCGCCCGTGTCCACCCGCCAACGATATTCGGAATGCCATAGGGATGCTTCGGCTGCGCGGACGCGACTTCGTCGCGCCGCTTCGCTCAGCATGACGTTGGGGATGGGTAAGCACAGCCGAGGCGGCTGTGCCACACGGTCCGGGGTGCACTACCCTCTCGGCGCTGCCGGCGCAAACCCGTAGATCCTTCGGCCAAACCCGGGCCTCAGGATGACGCCGCGTTGGGTATGAGTGAGCACAGCCGGGGCGGCTGTGCCACACGGTCCGTGACGAGGCGGCCGGCCACACACAACTATTTTTCGACGCGCGTGAGGCGCAGCGTGAGGGTGCCCCAGAACATGCGCGCCTTCATCTGGACGGGGATGTGCTGCGCGTCGTCGGAGTACCAGATCCAGATCTTTCCTTTTTCCTTCAGCGGACCTTTGGAAGCGGTGGGCTGCGCGCGCAAGGCGTGGAAGGCGCCGGCGGGCGTCTTGACGTCTTCACGCGCTTCGATGGCGACGGTGACGTCGACGGTCTCGCCGCCATCGTTCAGCGGAAAGCGCAGCGTTGCCCCCGGTTCGAGCGTTTGCGAGGCGACGTAGTAGATGCCGGAGATGACGTCGGTGACGCAGGCGGGGATGTCGCGCTCGGCGTGCTTCTTCTCGTTGTTGCGCAGGTTGGTCTCGTCGAGCGCGGCCTTACCGCGCGCGTAGTCGTATCGGATGTTGGTGTCGCGGCGGCGCAGGCCTTCTTCGGTGTGCTTGGTGAGGCGCGCGGAGCAGGACGCCTTGGGATCGAACGCGGAATCGAACTTATCGGCCACGTGATAGAGCAGCGCGACGAAGCCTTGCGCATCGCCGGTGGCGTGGATGCGATGCTCGCCGTTCACCGCTTCCATCTTCAGCGTCGCGGTGCCGGCGTTCCACAAGCGCCACTCGGCCTGGTAGTGCCACGCTTGTCCGATCGGCGCAACGTAACCGGCTGCGGGTGGTTGCAGGGCGGAAGGCGGAGTGGTTTGCGGCGCTTGCGTGGAAAGCGCGGCGGCCAACAGGATCGTATGGAGAAAACCCAGAGTCACCTTCAGCTTTGTAGGTCAGGATCCCACACAAGCAAACCCGGCTTGTGTGGGGCACCCAGGTCTAAAGCCATAGAAGCTTGACGAGCAGTGCGGCGAGTAATGCGACCGCGCCGATAGCGGCATTGTACTCGCGGTGCTGCAGGTAAAGTGCGCGCGAGAAGGCGCCGGCGCCAGTCGAACGTGCAGGCACTCGTGGTAACAGTCGCGGGACGTCGCGCTCGTAGTCGGTAAAGCCGGGGAAGTGTTGTCGCAGGAAATCTTCTTCGCTACGGATGACCGGAAGGTAGATCACAAAGAAGAGGATGACGAGCAGCGCGGCGATCCACCAGTTGCGCGCGGCGAGTGCGAAGCCGACCGCAATGAGGAGCGACCCGAGATACAGCGGGTTACGTGTGTAGCGATAGGGGCCGGTGGTGGTGAGCTCCGCATCCTTGCGGACGTGGCCGGAGGCCGCGGCACGCAGCGCAAGTCCGGCGAGGATGAGCGGCAGGCCGAGCGCGAGTGATATCAGGGTCGGCGCGGCGAGCCAGAGAAAAACCACGGCGAGGGCGAAGCCGAGCGGCACGCGGATGCGGCGGGCGATGCGCGGCCAGTTCATCGCACCTCCGCGAGGAGTTGGCGCGCGGCCGCGATGACCTCGGCGCTGGAGATGGCGAGCAGGCCGGCGTCGGGTGCGGCGCGACGCGCGTGCGACGTCGTGCTTTCAGGATGGCGTAACACGATGGCACGCGACCCGATAGGGCCGTTGCGCGCCGGGTCGGTCGGTCCGTAGAGCGCGACCACGGGAATGCCGAGCGCAGCGGCAAGGTGTGTAGGGCCGGTATCGCCACCGATGCAAAGGCGCGCGCGGCGCGTGAGCGCGATGAGCTCGCCGACCGTGCAGGCGAGCGAGCGCGTACGTCCGCCGGCGGCGCGGACGACGGATTGCGCCAGCTCTTCTTCGCCGGGTCCGTGATTCACGATGCTGGTGATGCCGTGCTGCGCGAGCGCGCGCGCGACTTCGCCGAACCGCTCCGCGGGCCAACACTTCGCGCCCCAGCCGGCACCGGGGCTGAGGAGCGCGAAAGTCCCGGTCTCGCGCACGAGAGAATCGGCCCAGGATTCGTGGTGAGGATCAAGGGGGAGCGGGAAGTCCGTTCTCCCACCCTGGCAAAACCGGCCAGGGTGGGGCACCCACGGAAAGTCGTTCCCACCGTCCGTTAACCCACCCTGTCCCGCCAACACCGGGCGGGACAAGGGTGGGGCACCCGGGGAATCTGTTAACCCGCCCGGCGCGCGGGACAAGGGTGGGGCACCCGGCGACGCAACACGGGCGGGGTCGCCCGTGTCCACACGAGATGTATTGAGCGCGCCGGCGACGAGTGATGCGTTTTGTTCGGCGATGTGGCGGCCCTGCGCGGGCACGCGGCGCGTGTAGAACAGACCGGCAGGCGCTTCAATGGGGCGGGTGAAGCCGTAGCGCACGGGCACACCGGCGAATCGAGCCACGAGCGCTGACTTAAGGGCACTCTGCAGGTCGATGGCGATGTCATAGTGTTCGGCGCGAAGGGCGCGACGGAGGTCGGCGAGCGCGCTGATGGTAGAGCGCGCGAAGAGATGGCGACGCCAGGATTGCGTGTCAACGGTGTGGACGATATCAACGAGTGGTTTGGCGGCGGTGCGGGGTGCGCCGCGCACGATGGAACCGGAACGGCTCTCCAACAATTCCGCCCAGCGTTCTTCCACGACCCAACCGAGGTGTGCGTCGGGCAATTCGCGGCGCAGCAGTGCGACGGCGGGCAGCGAATGAATGATGTCACCCAGCGAGCCGAGACGCACGATGAGGATGCGCATCGCCGAACTCAAGCGCGCTTCTCACGCAGGCGTTCGATGATCGCGGTGGCGGAGTGGTCTTTGGGATCGCCCACGATGACGACGCGTCCACCGAACTCGGCGACGGTGTCGCGCTCGGGGACCGAGTCAGCGGTGTAGTCGGTGCCTTTGGCGTGAAAGTCGGGGCGCAGCTCACGGATGAGCGTGCGGACGTCGGGCTCGGAGAAGATGACGACGGCAGCCACACCGGCGAGCGCGGCGACGAGTTCGGCGCGCTCGGCTTCGGGGACCGCGGGGCGGCCGGGACCTTTCAGCGAGCGCGCGGAGGAATCGGAGTTCACGGCGACGATGAGCTTGCCGCCGAGCTGGGCAGCGGCCTGCAAGTAGCGCACGTGGCCGACGTGCAGGACATCGAAGCAGCCGTTGGCGAGCGTGATCTTGTTCCCTGCGGCCCGCCAGGCTGCCACTTCCTCGCGCAAGGCGGAGCGCGGCAACACCGGCGCGCTCATGCACGCGGCTCCACGGCGGCGAGGAGTTCGTCGCGCGAGAGCGTAGCGGTGCCGCGCTTCATCACCACAATACCGCCCGCGTAGTTGGCGAGGCGCGCGGCGGCGACGGCGTCGGCGCCGGCGGCGAGGGCCGCTGTGAAGGTGGCAATGACGGTGTCGCCCGCGCCGGTGACGTCGGCGACTTCGTCGCTGCCATGAATGGGGATACTGACGGCGGGACGGCGGCGCGGGAAGGCGACCATGCCGTCGCGTCCGCGGGTGATGACGACGCAATCGAGCTTCATGCGGTCGAGCAGGGCGCGGCCGGCGGCGGCCAGGCGATCGTCGTGCTCACCGATGCGCGCGCCGAGCGCTTCTTCGACCTCGGCTTCGTTCGGCGTGGCGGCGGTGATGCCCTGGTACTGCAGCAGGCGATAGCGCGAATCGAGCGTGACGGGGATGCCGCGCAAGGAGCCGCGGATGGCGTTCCACACATCGGGCGAAGCCACGCCGTAGCCGTAATCGGAGATGAGCAGCGCGTCGGAGGCGGTGGCGAATTCGCGCGCGGCTTCGGCGAGCGTGCGCAGCGAGTGGCCGTCGGGCGCGGCCTGCGGTTCGCGGTCGATGCGGACGACCTGCTGCCGGCTGCTGTGGGTGTGGCCGGCCAGGATGCGCGTCTTGGTGACGGTCTGATAGCCGCGCAGCTTCAGGATGCCGCTGGTCGGGATGCGGTGGTGCTTGAAGTGTTGCAGCAGCAGGCGGCCGGGTTCGTCTTCGCCGACGACGCCGACGGGCAGCACGTTCACGCCGAGCGCCGCCAGGTTCGCGATGGCGTTGGCGCCGCCGCCGGGCACGACCGCGCTATCGCGGTGCTTCAGGATGAGGACTGGGGCTTCGCGCGACACACGCGCGATCTCGCCGAAAAGGAATTCGTCGGCGACGAGATCGGCGAGGACGGTGATGGTGACGTTGGGGAAGGCGTGGACCAGGGTGGCGAGCTGCTGCGCCGGGCTGCGCGGCGGCATCTTGAGCGGCTTGGCTCGGCGTTGCGGCAAGGGAGGATTCTAGTCGCG
>CAYWSH010000058.1:15510-18836 GCA_964460655.1 uncultured Terriglobales bacterium
GGGGTCCTTCGACTCGTCCGCCGCGGCGGACTCGCTCAGGATGAGCGGTCAACTTTGGCCCTCTCGATCTTTGAGAGCATTTCTTCGAGCGCGACGTCGGCGTTCTCGAGGGACATGCGGACGGGGACGGTGACGAGCGGCTGGAGCTGTTCGGCCAGGTCGCCGAGGTTGATGGCGTCTTTTTCGGTGGTGACGAAACCATCGGCCTCGGCGCGCTGGGCGAGGCGGGCGAGCTGCTGCACATCGGGCTGGGTGTAGTTGTGATGGTCGCGAAAAGCGGCCTCGGCAGCGGGTTCCACGCCGGCTTTGTGGAGCTGTAGAAAGAAACTCTGCGGACGCGCAATGCCGCAGAAGACCACCGGGCGCGAAGGGAGTCGCCCGGGAACGATGCCGCGGAGCGCGCGCCAGACGAATTGGTCGCGTACCGGAAAATCTTTTTGCTCGGCGCCGCTGGTGAGTACGAGCGCGTCGGCGCGGGCGAGCGCGGAGAGCGGCTCGCGCAGGCGGCCGACGGGGAGCAGGCGGTCGCGCGCGTCGTCAGGCGTGACAAGGACGATGTCGAAATCGCGATACAGCGCGCGGTGCTGGAAGCCGTCGTCGAGCAGGAAGAGGTCGGGAGCAAACTTTTTCTCGGCAACGCGGCCGGCCTCGTAGCGGTCTTCGCCGACGACGACCGGAACGCCGAGCTTGCGCGCGATGAGCAGCGGCTCGTCACCGAACTGGCGCGCAGTGCCGGCGGAATCGACGACGGCGACGCCGCGCGTGCCGCGTCCGTAGCCGCGGGAGAGGACAGCGACCTGTTTGCCGCGCCTTTTCAGCAGCTCACCGAGCAGGATGACGAACGGCGTCTTGCCGCTGCCGCCGACCGAGATGTTCCCGATGCTGACGACGGGCGTACTGAGCCGGCGCGAGGCGAACGAGCCGCGCTCATAGAGCGTGTTACGGACGGCGACGGCAGCGCCGTAGAGGCCGGCGAGCATACTCATGAGAGCACGCTCGCATGCGGCACACCGTTGGGCTGCGTGACGCGCTCCGGTTCGAGCAGACGCTGCAGCGCGGCGACGGTGCGGGCAGTGGCGCCGGCATTGGCGCGGACGACGGCGCGGGCGCGGGCCCCGAGGGCAGCGCGTTCGGCGTCGTCGTGCAGCAGGCGCCCGATCGTGAGGAAAAGATTCTCGAAGTCCGTCTCGACGATCGCGTTCGCGCGGCGGAACTGGATGATGACGTCGCGGAAATTCTGCGTGTGTGGGCCGACGATGATCGCCCTGCCGTGGCGCGCGGGTTCGACGACATTATGTCCGCCGAAGTTCGCGAAGCTGCCGCCAACCACCGCGACGGTGGCGAGTTCATAGACCGCAGCAAGTTCACCGACGGAGTCGAGCAGGAACACGCTGCCGGCAGCGATCTGTTCCCCTTGCCACGCGGAGCGCCGCACCAGCGGCAGGCCGAGGCGCGTCACGAGCTCCGCGACCTCGCCGAAGCGCTGCGGGTGGCGAGGCGCAAGAATCAGCATCCCAGCCTCCGCTGAAGCGGAAGGCTGGGGCACCCGGTGCGTCGATGGATGGAGCACGTCGCCGCTCGCTCCGAAAGCGGAGAGGACAGCTTCATCCTCGCCGGGCATGGTGCTGCCGCAGACGATGACAGTAGCGGGTGGCAGTGCCGTCTTCAGTTGGGCGACGAGCGTGGTGGCAGCAGGCGGCTGCGCGTCGAACTTGAGATTACCGGCGACGTGAACGCGATCAGCGACAGCGCCGATGGCGCGGAGGCGAGAAGCGTCTTCTACGCTTTGCGTGAGGAAGGTGTCAACGTTGGCGAGCACGCGGCGCAACAGCGAGTGCACACTGCGATAGCGCGGGAACGACCGGTCCGAGATGCGGGCATTAATGACGGCGACACGCGCGCCGGAGGCGCGCGCAAGGCGGAGAAGATTCGGCCAGAATTCCGTTTCGGCGAGGATCAGCAGTTCCGGCTGGAGTGCGCGCAGCCACGGCCCGATGGCGAAAGCGAAGTCGAGCGGGACGTAGAAGACGTTCTCGGCGCCGAAGCGCTCGCGTGACAGCGTTTGGCCGGTGAGCGTAGTGGTCGAGATGAAGACGCGGTGGTGCTTGCGCAATTCGGTGACAACCGGGACGACGGCGAGGACTTCGCCGACGGAGACGGCGTGGATCCAGATGGCGCCGCGCGCGTCGGGAAGCCGCAAGCGGGAGGGGATGCGGCCTAGACGTTCACTCAGTCCGGCACGGTATTTGCCGGTGCGGGCCATCTGCCACAGCCAGTAGGGCAACGTCAGCAGGAAGGCGATGTCGAGGCCGAGACTGTAGAGCAGGTACACGAGGGCATTGTAAACAGCTTGAACGCTCACTTCCGCCGTCGCGATGCTCCGGCACGTTCGCGTGCGGTCTCCTGGATCGACAGAACGGCACGGCTGAAGCCGTGCCCCTCCGAAAGATAAGCCGCTCGCGTAGCGGGTTCGCGGACGAGGGCGCCTGTGCCACACGAGCCGTGATGCAGCGAACGAAATGCATAGATCCTTCGGCCAAAAGATGGCCTCAGGATGACGTCTCTTAATTGTTTAGGGTTCAGGTAATGCAACGAGACGCCGGTGCGACGTTCCTTGCACAGGGCGGCTTGTGCTGGGCAGAGCGGGCCGCGATAATCGGCGCGATGATGAAAGCTCTCTTATTCCGACGCGGACTGGCGGCAGCGGCTTTGGTCGCGGCCGTAGTCGCCGTGAGCGGGTGGAAGGACAAGGTGTTCGTGCGTCCGCAGGCGTCGCATGCGCGGGTGTATGCGGCGCACGACGAGCACAAGCAGGAGAAAGTGACGATCGGGGCGGAACCCTACGACACACACGAGAAGTTGGACATCTTCGTGCACAAGTACGGCGAGCACGACCTGCTGCCGGTCTTTGTGGTGGTGACGAACGACGGCGATCAGCCGGTCGCGCTCACGCAGATGAAGGTCGAGCTGATCACCGGTATGCGCGCCAAGCTACAGACGGCGACGATCGACGACGTGGAGCGGCGGCTGGGAAACCAGCAGAAGCGATCGAGTCCGACGCCGCGCGTGGGCGTGCCGATCCCACTGCCGCGACGGCAAAAGGAATCGCCGCGCAGCCAGATGGAAGACGAACTCGACCTGGCGATGTTCCGCGCGAAGGCGGTGGAGCCGCGCGGGACGCAAGCGGGATTCTTCTTTTTCGATGTGGCGGGCGTGACGGACCCGTTGCGCGGCGCGAAGCTGTACTTCTCCGGCCTGAAGGGAGCGGACATGCAGGAGCTTTATTTCTTCGAGATCCCGCTGGATGCGTATCTGGATACGAAGGG
>CAYWSH010000058.1:18936-20166 GCA_964460655.1 uncultured Terriglobales bacterium
TCGCCGATGGTGACGAAGCGGTAGCCGGCCTGGCGGAGCTTGGGGATGAGTAGATTAGTGGCGTTGACGGTGGCGGAGCGGTCGGCGCCCATGGCTTTGTGGCTGCCGTCGTGCATCAGGATGACGTCGCCGCCGCGCACCTGCTTCAGCACATGATGTTCGATAGCGGCGCCGGTGCGCAGCTTCCAATCTTTCGCGCTCACACTCCACATGATGGGAACAAGGCCGACGGCGTCAACGGCGCGCATGGTCGCGGGGCGGCGCGCGCCGAACGGTGGACGGAACCAGATGCTGTGATTGCCGAGCGCGTCATCGAGCGCTTTGCCGCAGAAACGCAGCTCGAGTTCCATGCGCGAGCGCGTGTGAAAAATGAGGTTGGGATGCGAGTACGTGTGGTTGCCGATCTCGTGGCCGGCCTCGCCGACTTTGCGGACGATGTCGGGGCGCAGAGCGGCGTAGCGGCCGATCATGAAGAAGGTCGCCTTCACGCCGTGGCGCGCGAGCACGTCGAGCAGGCGAGGAGTGTGCGGATCGTTCGGGCCATCGTCGTAGGTGAGCGCGATCAGGTAGCGGCCAGCTTTGTCGCGGCGCTTAACGAAGGCAGAGCCGTAGAGCTGGGAGTGCGGGGCCATCGTCGCCCAACCGAGCGCGCCGGAGACACCGAGCAGGCCCGCGGCCCCGATGGCTGCGCCGATGAGCCTACCGGGCAGAGATCCCCCTTTGCGTGACCAGATACATGGCAAAGCTGCCGAGCCAGTGTCCGCCTTCGTAGTGGGCGCCGGTGACGGAGGCGAGGCCGGCGGCGCGATGGCGAGCCGCGGCCGCGCGCAACGCCGGGAGGCGCGCGTCGTTGGCGGGCAAGCCGGAGGCGATACCTGCGAGCATCCAGGCGCGGCTGAGATTCAAGCCGTCGAGGTGCGCGAGCTTGGGGTCCGAGGGATCGGTGACGACGACAGCCGTGAGCCAATCAGCGCGGCCGTCGCGCGGGAGCTGCGGCAAGAACGTAGTGAGCCAGCGCGCAAATTCCTCCGGCGGCAGGATGCGGCGGAGCAAGTCGGCTTCGGCGATACACGGCGAGAGGAAATCTTCGCCCGAAGGCTCGTAGGCGAGCGGGCAGGCCTTGTCGGCGAGATAGAAGTCGCGTGCTTTCTTCTCGAGCAACGCGGCGAATTCGCGGTCGCCGGCCTGGCGAGCGCTATCGAGCAGCAAGCCGAAGCCGAACGCGGTCTG
>CAYWSH010000059.1:0-7215 GCA_964460655.1 uncultured Terriglobales bacterium
TGCGACCAGCCGGAGTCGTCATACGGACGCCGATCTTCGGAGCTGTAGTACTGCTGGTCGAGCAGCATGTCGGCGATGCGCGAGTACGGCTGGTCCATGCGCACGATGTAGCTGCCGGCAGGGAACTCCTTGGTCGCTGGTGGCTCCGGCGGTTTCGGCGCGGCCGCAGCGTCAGCGCCTGATTCCTCCGGCGCGGGACGCTTCGGCGCATCCACCTTCACGGTGAATGCCTGCGACGCGCGCTGCACCTCCGCGCCCTGCTGCTGCAGCAGGTTCACCAGCTCGGCCTGCGACTGCGGACGCGGATCGTCCGCGGGGAGCACCCACGCGGCCGGGCCTTCGGTCTTCGCTTTCGCGATCGCGCGCTGGCCCTTGAGCCAGAAGTTCTTCAAGTACTCTTCGCGCGCTCCCGCCAGATAGTCGAGCGAAAACAGCACAGCGCTCTGCTGATAGTTCGTGTTGTCGCGCATCGACCACATCGCTTTGGGCAGCGGCGGATTCGGCCGCCACCACGTGCGCGCCACCTCATCGGGATCGAGATAGCGCATGCGCGTGTCGGCGCCGCCGTTGCCGAACGTCTCGTACAAGCGCCCGATCGAGTTATGCGAGTTCGCGATGAAGTACAGATAGCTCGGGTCCCAGGTGGTGAACGTGCCGTGCGTGAAGACGCCCGGCATGCCGCGCTTCGTCATCTCGTCCACGTTCACCCACGCGATCTTCTCCCACTCGTTCGTCACGATGGGATCGAGCCACGCGTTGAACGGCGACGTGCCCAGCGTGTTGTCGTAGAGGAACGGGACCGATTCGTGCAGGTCGTGCATCACCAGCGGATGCCACTCCAGGAACGTCTTCATCGCTGTCTGCGTAAGCTTGAGCGAAAGTCCCATGGCGTCGCGGTTGTTATCGTGCGCGACGTAATGTCCCCAGTAAATGAGCGGCGGTATCGCCTTGCCGGGATTCGCTTTGTGCCAGTTGTAGAGGTCCACCATGCGGAAGCGGCCGTCGACCTCGATGACCGGCGTGATCAGCGTGACCCACTGTTTGCGGATGCGGTCGTACATCGGCGACTCGTCCGCCGCCAGCCGATAGGCCAGCTCCATCAGCATCTCGGGTGAGCCGGTCTCGGGCGAGTGGATCGAGCCGGTGAGCCAGTAGAAAGGAATGGTGCTCGCGATCAGCTTGTCGGCTTCGGCCTGCGAAACGCCGCGCGGATCGGCCAACCGCGCCATGTTGCGTTTGAACTCATCGAGCCGCTTCATGTTCGCTTCGTCCGCGATGGCGGCCATCACGATCTCGTGGTTCTCTTCGGTCATCCCGATCGTGAAGACCTTGACGCGCGGCGAGGCCTTCTCCAACTCGCGCAGGTAGCGATAGATGTCCGTCGGATACGTCAGGTAATTCGCCGCGCCGGCAATGTGGCCGAGAACCTTCTCCGGCGTGGGTAGCTTCGATGCCGGCAAGTGGTTCACCAACTCGCTGGTGAAGAACGGCTCAGTGGTGAACTTCTTGATCTGCTCGGTGTAGCCGGCATCATCGGGCTGCGCCGCGGGAGCAGCGGGCTTGCGGTCAGCAGCGAATGCGAAAACGCTGAGGAGAGCGAAGCAAAGGACAAAACGATTGCGCATGGCGGGTCTCCTGAGAGAGCCGCGCAGAATAACAGGGGTTCGCTTGTTTTACATCCCGAGTCCGCCGCGGCGGACGAGGGAGCCCTATCGCTACACGAGAGTTCGCGTAGCCATAGGGCTCCCTCACTTCGTCGGGATAAAGAAAAATCAGCCCCGCAGCTTGGCCAGCAGGTCCTGTGGGTGCACCGGTTTGGCGAGGATATCGAACTCATGCCCGCGCGCGCGGGCGCTTTCCAGCAGGTCTGCCGTTGCGGCTTGGCCGGAGAACAAAAGGATCTTGCATGAGGGCAGGAAGCCGCGGATCTGAATGGCCGCCTCGATGCCGTTCATGTCGGGCATGATGACGTCGCTGATGATCAACTCGGGTTTGACCGCTCGCGCTTGTTCCACCGCACCGTTGCCGGTGTAGACCGCAGAAGCGTCGAAGCCGTGCTGGTTCAGGATGATGGCCAGCGTATCGGCGATCACCTTCTCGTCGTCCACTACCAGCACTCGCGGCTTACGCTTCGCTTGCTCGGTCATGCTTCCTCCGGGGACCCAAACTACTGATTATAACGAAAGAATCCGGGGCCGATGTCCCACGGCCAACCCGCTCTTTCGACGGCGCTTCTTAATCCTACTGGCAGTTTTTTCGCACGGAATCACTCTGGCGAACCCCAGGAGGCAGTATGAAGAAGTTCTCGATGACACTGGTGGCGCTGCTCTGCATCGTCACCATGACCAGTGCTCAGACCGCGGCGCTGGCGCAGAGTCAAAGCCCGACACCAAACCAGAACGAGCAATCGCCGACTACGCCGCAGCAACCGGCCTTGAGCCAGAACGCGGTCTCGCAGACCACGACAGCGCGCGGCAATGAGATCGCCACCGGTACCGAGATCCACGCCACCCTGGATTCGCGACTATCATCCGATACGTCGAAGGTCGGCGACCGCTTTACCGCTACCGTGAACGAGCCGGTCCGCACAGCCGACGGCAATGTCGCCATCCCGGCGGGCTCGAAGATCCAAGGCGAAGTCACCGAGGTCGAGCAGGGCAAGACGGTCGCCGTGCTGCGCGGCCGCGCCAAGATGAACATGCGCTTCAATGCGGTGCAACTGCCCAGCGGCGGCGCCTTCCCGATCACGGCGACGCTGACCTCGGTGCACACCACCAGTGGCGGCACCAAGGCAAGCACCACCGGCAATGAAGGCGAAGTCAGCGGCTCGAAGACCGGCACCAGCACGGCGAAAGACATCGGTATCGGCGCCGGTGCGGGCACGCTGGCGGGCCTGATCTTCGGTAGCGCGATGAAGGGCCTGGTGATCGGCGCGATCGCCGGCGGCGGCTATGTGCTCGCGACTTCCGGCAAGAAGGTAGACATGCCCCAGCAGACCGGCCTCGTCCTGCGCGTGGACAACAACGTTCCCGTGACTCAGCAGCCGTAGGCAGTAGTCGGGAGTCAGTTGTCAGGAGTCAGGAAACGCATGGAGCTCGGCCGCCTTCGGCCGGGCTTGTTTCGTGTCAGGGCACGGCTTTAGCCGTGCCGAAAGAGGCAGCAAGTACTACGCGGCTTTAGCCGCTGAGGGAGGTTTTCGCTGCGCAGTGCTTCACCCTTTGCGCCGCATGAACCACCAGAACACCGGCACGCCCAGCGCGATCACGATCAAGCCGGAGCCCATCGTGCGCCAGTTCTGTACGAACGTGTAGTAGAGCAGCACAGCAGACGCGGCGATGAACAGCGCCGGCACCACCGGATATCCCCACACGCGATACGCGCGCGGTGCGTCGGGCTCGGTGCGGCGGAAGATGAACACCGTCGAGGCGCACATCGCGTACAGCAGCCATTCGGTGAACAGTGTGATGGAGAACAGCTGCTGGAAGCTGGCGCCGAACATCAGCAGGGCCGCGGCCAGGATGGCTTGTGCGATCAGCGCGGTTGACGGCGTGCGGAACCGCGGATGCACCGCTGCCAGCGAGCGGAAGAAGTAGCCGTCACGCGCCAGGGCAAACGGTGCGCGTGCTCCGGTCAGCGTGCTGCCGTTCAGCGTGGCGAGCATCGCCACCGCCATGCCGACCAGCAGGATCGCAAACCCGCCGCCGATCCAGCGCACTGCATCCAGCGCCGGGCTGGCCGACGCGGCGATCGCCGGCGCCGGCATCGCATACTGCACCGCCGCATTCACGCCGATGTAGAGTGCCGCCACGATGCTCATGCCGAAGATCAACGCGATGGGCAGGTTGCGCTGCGGGTCTTTGATCTCGCCCGAGACCAGTGTCACCAGGTTCCAGCCGTCGTAGGCCCACAACGCAGCCATCAGCGCGATGAAGAAGCCCACAGCGCCGCCCTTCGCGCCGGCGAACGTCGTCGAATAATTCGCGGTCGTTCCGCCGGAGTAAGCGAAGCCGAGCAGTATGACGACGACGATGGTCGCGACCTTCAGCAGGGTGAAGAAAAGCTGGAACTCACCCGCGCGCTTCACCCCGATGTAATTGATGAAAGTGATCAGCGCGACCGCAAAGATCGCCAGCGATGTCCCAATGAGCGTTGCGTGCCAAGTTCCGCTGGCATCATTGCCGCCGAGGAAGCTGAGCGCGTCCAACCGGCTGAGGATGCGCACAAATCCGGTGGCGATGGTCGCCATCGAGCCAGGCTTGGCGATCATGAAGTACGTCCATGCGTACAAGAAGCCGCCGAGCGGCCCATAGCCGTCGCGCATGTAGATGTATTCGCCGCCGGTCTGCGGCTTGAGCGCGGCCAGTTCCGAGTACGTCAGCGCACCGAAGAGCGAGAGCACGCCGCCCACGATCCAGGCGAGGTAAACCGTGCCCGAAGAGCCCAGCGCCTGCATCATCTCGGCGGGCACGAGGAAGATGCCGCTGCCAATGACGGTGCCCACGACGACCGCTGTTGCATGCGGCATCGTCAGCGCGCGGACCAGGTCGCGTTCGGGATCGGCAGTCGGCATTGCTTTCACATCTTCCATCGGCGTTCTTTTTCAACATCCCGAGGAGCGAAGCGACGAGGGAGCCCTATTGTACCCATGCACTTTCGTAGCTATAGGGATCCCTCGCTCCGCTCGGGATTACCAAAGAAGCGAGACGCCAGGTAACCCACCGCAAACGTCACCATCGACCCGATCATCACATACCACGGCCAGGGGATCCGACGCGTGAATGCGCCGAATGGCAGCGTCGTCAAGGTGCTCAGCCATATGTAGAGGTTCAGGCTGAAGCCGACCAGCATGCCGGCCATCCCGCCGCGCTGCGTGGCTGATTTCGTCAGGATGCCGAGCAGGAAGACACCCAGCAGCGCGCCATATGCCACCGACGCGATCGATAGGCCCACAATGATCACGCTCTGCGAGTGGCGCGAGACGATGGCGAGCCCGAACAACAAGATCGCCCAGCCGACGGTCGCGGTGCGCGAGACGCGCAAATGGTCGCGCTCCGTCGCTTGCGGATGGCGGCGCAGGTAGAAATCCACCACCGTGCTCGACGACAGCGAGTTCAGCGCCGCGCTCAGGTTCGACATTGCGGCCGCCAGGATCGCCGCGATGAGGATGCCAGAGATGCCGTGCGGCATCTCGTTGACGATGAAGGTCGGGAAGATGCGGTCCGCGCTCCCAAATGTCCCTGCGGGCCGCGCGTAGAACACGAACAGCAGCACTCCGACGAGCATGAATAGGGTGAACAATCCGAGGACGAACACGCCGCTGGAGATGAGCGCCAGCTTCGACTGGCGCTCGTTACGGGCCGCCAGCAGCCGCTGCACGATGAGCTGGTCGGTGCCGTGGCTCGCCGTCGTTAGGAATGCCCCGCCGATCACGCCCGCCCAGAACGTATACGGCTGGAAGAAATCAGGCGCGAAGTTGAACACTTGGAACTTCGCTCCCGCGGTTTGCGTCACCGTTGCCCAGCCGCCCGGCACATGGTTGAGCAGCGTAGCAAAGCCGATGAGCGCGCCGCCGACGTAGATGAACATCTGCACCACATCGGTCCATATGACCGCCGCCATGCCGCCTTCGAAGGTATAGATCAGCGTCAACACTGTGACGATGCCGATGGAGATGACGTCGCGCGTCAGGTCATTGAAGCCGCCCAGGAAATTGCCGAGCGCGATCCCCACTACGATCGACACGGCGAACACCCGCACGCCCTCCGCGACCGTGCGCGTAATCAGAAAGAGGCCGGCGGTCAGCGAACGCAGCGCCGGGCCGAAACGCCGCTCCATCAGCTGATACGCCGTGAACAAGTCGCCGGTGAAGTAGTGCGGGATCATCAGCAGGCTGATGACGACGCGACCCACCAGATATCCCATCACGACTTGCAGGAACATCATGTTGCCGTTGTAGGAAAGGCCGGGCGTCGAGATGATCGTGAGCGTGCTGGTCTCGGCGGCGACGATGGAGAGCGAGATGGCCCACCACGGGATATTACGGTCGGCCAGGAAGTAGTCGCGCAGCGTGCGCTGCTGCTTGCGAAAGCGCAGCCCGAAGAGCGTGATCCCCGCCAGGTACACCGCGAGAATGCCGAGGTCGAGAGCGTTGAGGCCGTGCTGAATGAGCGATTCCTCCCTCCTTAAATATCACACGCCACGCGAGATTGAGTCATTGAGCCATTGAGTCATCGAGCGATTGAAAGAACCGTCGGCAGCGGGACTCGCTCGTTAATGACTCAATGACTCAATGACCCGATGGCTCAATCTCTGTCTGTTATTCTTCCTCGCGATGTCCTCTGCCTTCAAAGTCGGCCTCATCCAGATGTCGTGCGGGCCCGATCCCGACCTCAATCTGAAGACGGCCGGCGAGCGTGTTCGTGACGCTGCCGGTCAGGGCGCGCGGCTCGTTTGCCTGCCCGAACTGTTCCGCACGCAGTATTTCTGCCAGCGGGAAGACGCCGCCCTGTTCGATCTCGCCGAGACGATTCCCGGTCCTACCACGCAAGCGCTGAGTGCCATCGCGCGCGACAAAAACATCTCCATCCTGGCGTCAGTTTTCGAGCGGCGCGCACCCGGTGTGTATCACAACACCGCGGTCATGCTCGACGAGAGCGGCGCGGTAAGCGGGCTGTATCGCAAGATGCACATCCCCGACGATCCGCTCTACTACGAAAAGTTCTATTTCACGCCGGGCGACCTCGGCTTCAAGGCGCTGGATACGTCGGTCGGCAAAGTCGGTGCGCTCGTCTGCTGGGACCAGTGGTATCCCGAAGCCGCGCGGCTTACCGCGCTGCAGGGCGCGCAGGTGCTGTTCTATCCCACGGCGATCGGCTGGCATCCGCACGAGAAGCAGCAGTACGGCAAGCAGCAGCACGACGCGTGGCGTACCATCCAGCGCGCGCACGCCATCGCGAATGGCGTCTACGTGGCGGTGGTGAACCGCGTCGGCCACGAGACCGGCAACATCCGCGGCCAGGAGACCCACGGCCCGGGACTCGAATTCTGGGGCGGCAGCTTTTTTTGTGATCCCTTCGGAGTCGTGCTCGCCGAAGCGCCGCTCGATAAGGAAGCCATCCTCATCGGGGAATTCGATCCCGCGCGCATGGAAGACGTCCACCGCAACTGGCACTTCCTGCGCGACCGCCGCATTGACAGCTACGGAGGCATCACGCA
>CAYWSH010000059.1:7315-20000 GCA_964460655.1 uncultured Terriglobales bacterium
GCCTGGCCGCACAATCGCACCGACTGGCCGGGTAAGTTCGACGCTATTCCGTTCGTCTACGCCGACATCATCTACCACCTCGCACGGGTGGAGCGCGCCCACATCCTCGTCAATGACGCGCGCGCCGAAGAGCGCGCCCGTAGCGTGCTACAGCGCGCCAACGCACTGCGTGACACGGTGGAGTTTCACCGCTGGCCGACGAACCGTGTCTGGACGCGCGACTTCGGACCGATTTTTGTTACCGAGGGCCACGTGGCGCGGACGCTCTCGCCCGCGTCAGCCCGCGAAGCGGGCGCTAGAACACAGCCCACGGCGTCAGCCGTGGGTTCGCAGCGCGATCATGAAGCGAGCCCGCGAAGCGGGCGAAAGACCGCCGTGCTCAACTTCGGCTTCACTGCCTGGGCGAAGTATCCCGACTGGGAACTCGACGACAAAGTCCCACACCTGATCGCCAAAGAACTGAAGATGCGCGAATGGCGGCCGGAGAGCAGCGGCCGCCGCGTAGTACTCGAAGGTGGCAGCATCGACGTGAATGGGCAGGGCACGATGCTGACAACGTCAGAGTGTCTCCTCAGCGAGCAGCAGCAGCGCAATCCGTCACTCGGCAGGGAAGAGTTGGAGCGCGTGTTTCACGATCATCTCGGCGTGACCAAGACTATCTGGCTCGGCCGCGGTATCGCGGGCGACGACACGCACGGGCACGTAGACGACATCGCGCGCTTCGTCGCGCCGGATGTTGTGGTCGCTGCCGTCGAGCGCAACACCGCCGACGCGAATTACGAGCCGTTGCGCGAGAACATCCGCCAACTGCGGCGCGAGACGAATGCGGCGGGCAAGAAACTGCGTGTAGTCGAGCTGCCCATGCCGCGACCCATCGTCTATCGCCGCCAACGGCTGCCCGCCAGCTATGCCAACTTCTACATCGCCAATGGACTGGTACTCGTGCCTACATTCAATGACCCACACGACCACATTGCCCTGAAGACTCTGGCCGGACTCTTCCCCGGCCGCGAGATCGTCGGCATCCACTGCGGCGATTTCATCTGGGGACTCGGCGCCATCCACTGCATGACGCAGCAGCAACCCACTTAGCGATTCGGTGATTTAGTGATTTGGCGATTTTCAACCCACCAAATCACCAAATCGCAAATCACCCAATCACTAAATCAAAAGCCCGGTCTCTTGCGAGACCAGGCTTCTTGTTTTTCTTCCGTTGAGGTCGCTTACTTCTTGCGACGCGTTGCCAGGCCGGTCAGCACCGAGCCAAAGCCCAGGAGTCCGAGCAGCGGCAGCGGGGTCGCGGTCTGCGGCAGCTTCTCGCCGGCTGCCTGGTTCTGCGTGCTTTCACTCGCCGCCGACTGGCTGGTGGCTGGTTTCTGCGCAGTCACATCCGACTGTGGTGTCGCGGCGGGCGTGGTCGTCGGAGTCTGCTGCGCCGTGGTGTCACTCGTCACCGGTGGCGTGGTCTGGGCGCTGGTCGAAGTCGCAGGCTGGGCCGGCACGGCCGTTTGGTCGCTCTGCGGCAGTGCACTTTGCGAAGTGGTGGCAGGCTGCTGCACATCGCTTTGCGGCTTCTGGATCTCCGTCGACTGCGCGGTCTGCGCGTTCACGTCGCTCGGCTTGGTTGTGTCGGTCGGCTTGGTGACGTCGCTTTGCGGCAGGGCTTGGGCGTTCTCCGCGGCGGCGCCGGTCGGATTCTCCGACGTCTTGGTGCAGCTGGCGGAGATCATCTTCACGCTCTGCACTTGCAGCGTGTTCTTGTCCTTGCTGCCCGTGGAAACGTCACTGTTCGTGCCCGTCGGCGACGAGCCGGTCACCTGGATCATGTGGCCGACGTGGTCCTTCAAGGTGCTCGTGTCGCCGGTGAGCGTCCACGTCTTGCCGGAGCTCGCATCGGTGAGCATGTAGTTTCCATCCGTACCGCTCAAACAGCCCTGGACCGTGTTTGCGTTGTTGTTGCTTGCCGTGCTGGTCTGGTCCGAAGCTGCCGGGGCGGTGCTGGACGGCGTCTGCGACGGCTGCTGCTGTTGCGCGATCGCGACCGCGCATGTCAGTAGCAGGATCGAGGTCAATAGAACTGTTCTCTTCATGGGGGATTCTCCTCCAACAGTTTTTCCTGCCCGTGGGGGCGAGCCTGCAACGCGCCCCAGCGGGGCCCGCGACATTAAATAGTTAGAAAGTGGTTAATCGCGTGGGGTTTGCCCTTGACGGAACTTAGTTTTTTTCGGTGGTGTGTTGTGTTGCGGGTCGCCTACGCACCTAGAGCTGTTTAGAATCGCCACCATGCCGACGGACGACCACTGGATGCGCCGCGCCTTAGAGGAAGCTGCGCGCGGGGAAGCGCTGGGCGAAGTGCCCGTGGGCGCGGTGATCGTTTGCGACGGCCGCGAGATCGTCGCCGCGCACAATCGCAATCTGCTCGATCGCGACCCGACGGCGCACGCCGAGATCGTCGCGCTGCGCGCCGCGGGTGCTGCCTTGCTCAATCATCGGCTAAGGGAGTGCGACCTTTACTGCACCATCGAGCCCTGTGCGATGTGCGCCGGCGCGATGGTCCACGCGCGCATCCGTCGGCTCATCTACGGCGCTGCCGATCCCAAAGCCGGCGCCGCCGGCTCGGCTCTCACGGTGCTGAATCATCCGGCGCTGAATCATCGCGTGGAAGTCGTCGCCGGCGTGCTCAGCACTGAGTGCGGCGAGCTGCTGCAACGTTTCTTCCGATCGCGCAGGTAACAGCAACCATCTCTCGACCGCTCATCCTGAGCGAGCACGCGCGAGTCCACTGACTGAAGGACTGACCGACTGAAAGACTCCTCTGCTATCGTTTGCGCACCATCAGGAGACAACCATGCCCGCGCCACAGACCTACGCCAACCACGTCCGCTGGGACCCGCTGTTCCACTTCTTCATCATGCCGTCGCTGGTGGTGAACGCGATCACCATGATCGTGCGCGCCTATGGCGCGCCGACCGGCATCCACTTGTGGATCGTCTTCATCTCGATCGTGGCCGTGCTCGCCACACTCAAGGCGCGCCTGTACGCGCTCGGGGTGCAGGATCGAGTCATTCGACTGGAAGAGCGGCTGCGGCTCGCGCACCTCCTGCCGCCCGCGCAGCAGGCGCGCATCAGCGAGTTGAACGACGCGCAGTACGTCGGCCTGCGCTTCTGCTCAGACGCCGAGCTGCCTGCCCTGTTCGAGCGCGCCCTCAACGAGAAGCTCGACCGCAAGCAGATCAAGCAGGCGGTCAAGAACTGGCGGCCGGATTATTCGCGGATCTAGTCAGTCAAGAAAAAGCGCCCCGGGCGTTTGTCCGGGGCGGAGAGGAGAGTGCTGACTCAGGGGAGTAGAGCGGCTTACTTCAGGATGTTGGTCGGCTGCGCCTGCGCCGTCGTCGCGCCTTCCACGATGTTCGTCATGAGCCGGACGTCCACGCGGCGGTTCTTGGCGCGATTCTCAGCCGTCTTGTTGTCGACCACCGGCTTGTCCTCGCCGAGGCCGATCACGAAGATCTTGTGCGCGGGCACGTTGCCCTTCGACGCCAGGTACTGGATCACCGAGTGCGCGCGCCGCTGGCTCAGGTCGTAGTTGTAGTTGGCGTCGCCCACCGAATCCGCGCCGCCTTCCACCGTGATGATGTAGTGCTTGGCGTTCGGCAGCTCGGCCACGAGCTGGTCAAGCGCTTCCTTCGCCTTTGCCGACAGGTTGTCCTTGTTGAAGGCGAAGTGGACGCTGGTTTCGACCACCGGGCGATAGTTGTCGAGGTTCGCCACCGTGTTGACGAGGCTCGTCGCGCGGTTCGACGCTTCGGTCGCCAGCGATTGCGCCTGCGATGCCTGCTGGCCCGCGGCTTGCGCCTTCTGGTCGGCGGCGGCGCTGCGCGTGTTCACGTCGGCGATGCCGCTGGTGGCACGAGCGTCGACGTCTTTGATGGCGTTCGTGTTCTTCGCCGTGATGTCGTCCAGCTCGTTCGTCTTGTTGATGATCGGCGTCGTCTGCTGGCGAACGTAGTTCTTGGTGCTGCAGCCGGCGCTGAACGCCAGGCTGGCTGCGATCGCGAGGACTAACGAAGTGCGGTTCATGGGGGAAGCTCCTTCAGGGCTATGCCCGTCTTGGCCGCGTTCCGAGCTGTGCTCCAAGCTGCAAAGACCGCGGACGCCCTGGGAAAAGCACGACCCTCGCCAAAACCTGCGGAAATCGCGACCAAATAAGCCCAATCGCATCAAATACTTACGACTAATAGCTCAGGCTGGCCGCCGGCCTCAGCGCGGTTCGCCGGTACAAACCGCATACAAGATAGAATTTTTACGCAAGGGTCGAACACCGCCTCCGCGCGTTCCTCGACCCTCTCATGGTTGTCATCCTGAGCGAAGCGAAGGATCTACTTCTTGTTTTTCTGCGTCCTCCGCGTCCTCTGCGCTAGGTTTTGAGCTTGGACCTCTTGCAGAAAATCCGCACCTTGCCGCTTTCTCCCGGCGTGTATCTCTACAAGAACGCCGAGGGCGAGGTGATTTATGTCGGCAAGGCGAAGAGCTTGCGTGCGCGCGTGCGCTCGTACTTCGCCCTGGACAAACTGAGCGACGCGAAGACCGGCTCGCTCATGCGGGAAGCGGTGGACGTCGAGTACATCGTCGTGGACAACGACAAGGAAGCGCTCGCGCTCGAGAATAACCTCATCAAGCAGAAGAAACCGCGCTTCAACATCCTGCTGCGCGACGACAAGACGTATCCGTACATCAAGCTCACGCTCGGCGAGCGTTATCCGCGCGTTTACGTCACGCGCCGGCTGCGGCGTGATGGCAGCCAGTATTACGGGCCGTATTTCCCGACGTCGCTGGCGTACAAGACGGTCGACCTTATCCACCGCCACTTCCTCGTGCCGTCGTGCACGGTGGATTTGACGCGCTATCACCCGCGCCCCTGCCTGCAGTACTACATCAAGCGCTGCCTCGGACCGTGTGTCGAAGGTCTGACCACGCCTGAGGCGTACGGCGAAGCCGTGCGCGACGTGAAGTCGCTGCTCGAAGGCCGGCACTCCGACCTGACGAAGTCCCTGCGCGCGCGCATGGACTCGGCTGCGCAAGACGAACAGTACGAACTCGCCGCGAAGTACCGGGACCTCATCTCGACCGTGCAGGACCTCGAAGACCGCCAGCGCATGGCGGCCATCGGCGGTGACGACGCCGACGTCTTCGGCTACCACTACGAGAACCACATGCTGGCCGTCAACCTGTTCCACATGCGCGGCGGCAAAGTGCTCGACCGCCGCGAATTTTTCTGGGACGAGCTGCCGGAATTTGCATTTGCTTCCGAACACGGCGAAGCAACCGCGGAGACGCAGAGTCGCGGAGAAAACCAAGAAGAACGATTGGATCCCTCCGCGTCTCCGCGTCTCCGCGGTGAAGAGACTTTTGATCCGGCTGTTTTCTTCTCCGCCCTCCTCAAGCAGGTCTACATCGACCAGCAATACGTCCCGCGCAACATCTTCCTCCCAGTCGACTTCGAAGACCGCACTACGCTCGAGGAATTGCTCAGCGACAAGCGCGGCACCAAGGTCGAGATCGTGATCCCGCAGCGCGGCGAGAAGCGCTCGCTCATCGACTTGGCCGCCAGGAACGCCAAGCAGTCCTACGACCAGCGCTTCCGCATCCTCAAGCCGCAGATGAAGCAGGTGCAGGAGGCGCTGCAGGAGGAACTCAGTCTGCCGGAACTGCCGCGCCGCATCGAGTGCTTCGACATCTCGCACATCCAGGGCGCCGAGACTGTCGCCTCGATGGTGGTGTGGGAAGACGGCAAGATGAAGACGTCCGACTACCGCAAATTCATCATCCGCGGTGTGACGGGCGTGGATGACTTCGCCTCGATGCGCGAGGTCGTGGGTCGGCGCTACGCGCGTTTGCGGGTTGAAAAAGAAAACGACAAGAAGAAGATGCCCAGCCTTGTGCTCATCGATGGTGGCGTGGGCCAACTGCACTCTGCGGCGGAAGCGCTGGAATCTATCGGCATCGTCAACCAGCCGCTGGCTGCGATCGCCAAGCGGGAAGAGATCATTTACGTCTTCGGTCAGGAAGATGACCCGGTCGTGCTCGACCACCATTCACCTGTACTGCACCTCATCCAGACCATTCGTGACGAAGCACATCGCTTTGCCGTCACCTTCCATCGCAAGCGCCGCCAGCTGCGCGACCGCGCCTCCGAACTCCTCGAGATCCCGGGGATCGGCGCGCGCACGCGCCAGCGCCTGCTCGAGCATTTCGGCTCGCTGCGCGCCGTCCAGCAAGCCGATGCTGCCGCGCTGGCCGCCGTAGTGAACAAGACGCAGGCTTCGGCGATCTTGCAGCACTTCCAGAAGGCCTGACCGGTATCCCTCAGATATCCATCAACCCGCTCATCCTGACAGCAAAAATGGGGCGCCGAAGCGCCCCATCTTGCGACGAAGAGCCTACGCCACCTTGCGCTCTCCGCGTTTCTCCTCGTGTTCCTCGACCGCGGGCTTGTGGTCACGGTCGCGGATGTCCTGCATCATCTTGCTGCCCGCGCCCTTCACCTTGCCGATGCCTTTCTGCATTTTGCCCTTCAGTTGATCGCCGGCGCCCTTGATCTGGGCTTCCGTGTCACCTGTCCACTCGCCGGCCTGGCGCTCGACGCGACCTTTCAAGTCGTTGACCTTACCCTTCAGCTCATCGATCTTGCCCTTCATTTCATCCCTTCGCATTCGTCCCTCCTCGATAGTCAGTCGATGGTTTCGCGCCCGCCGATGAGTTGGAAGATCAGCGCGATCACCGCGAGCACCAGCAGAATGTGAATGAAGCCTCCCAGCGTGTAGCTGCTCACCACGCCCAGGAGCCAAAGTACGAGCAACACCACAAACAGGGTCCAAAGCATGTGGCCCTCCGTATTCCTTGCCTGTTATCGGTGGGATGGGTGCGAAGCAGCGCAGGTTGGCCCAGTTCAGGTGCTGTAAGTTTGGTGCAAAGCCTTATCCAATGCGGCTTTCCACGGTCTTTGCCCCGCGTCCAGCCGCCTGAATCCCAGCTGCGGCAGCCCTCATCCAATCAACAGCGGAGCCGTGAAGCTTTGGTATAATCGAACGAGACTCATCTAGGAGATTTATGTCGACAACGACCAGCACGCCCGAAGTCCAGGCCCCGCCGCGCAAGGCGCCGCCCATCAACCTGACCGCTGTGGCGGTGAACAAGGTGAAGGAGATCATGGCGCAACAGAATCCGCTACCTGCCGGCCTGCGTGTCGGCGTGGTCGGAGGCGGCTGCTCCGGCTTCTCCTACTCCATGTCGTTCGAGAACGAAGCCGGCATGATGGACAAGGTCTACGAATTCGACGGCCTCAAGGTCTTCGTCGATGCCACCTCGGTCATGTACTTGAACGGTGCGACCGTGGACTACGTCGAGACCCTCGAGGGCGCGGGCTTCAAGTTCGAGAACCCGAACGTGAAGAGCACCTGCGGCTGCGGCTCCTCGTTCCAGGCGTAACCGAGAAACAAGTTTGTGTGGACCCGGGCAGCCCGCCCGGGTCTTTCATTTTGTGCGGCGGTTGTTAGAATGCGCCCGCCATGAAACGCTTGCTTGCGCTGCTCCTGCTCTCCACGTTTGCTGCCGCTCAGACCAAGCCCAACGTCCGCACCATCTGCGCTTTCGTGCGGATCGATCGCAGCAACTATCAGGAAGTCGTGCGCGACGCGGAGCGCGTCCTGCTCGACGCGAAAAAGCGCGCCGAGGCTGCCGGCTACACGGTGCAAACCATCCGCATCACCACGCAGCCGTTCCCGGAATACACCAAGGGCCTGTCGCACGCTGACGCGCTGGGGTTCATCAAGCAGTTCAACGACTTTGTCAGCGCCGAAGCCAAGCGCTTGAACGTGAATATCGCGCGCAACATCGGCCCGGCGATGATCAACGACAACGACGACCCGCAGAACGCACAGCTGCTCGCCGTAGTCCTGAGCGACCCGAATCCGCCGGATTCGAGTCTCATCGTCGCCGGTGACGATGGCATCCACTGGAATGCGGTGCGCGCCGCCGCGCACGTCATCAAGTACGCCGAAGATCACAGCCAGCACAGCCAGGGCACGTTCGCCTTTGCAGCCACCGCCATGCTCGCGCCGTATGCGCCGTTTTATCCCGGCTCGTATCACACCGGAGCAGGGAAGCAGTTCGCCATCGGCTTGGAGAGCGCTAACGTTGTCGATCAGGTGTTCTCCCAGACCAAAGACCCGCAAGCCGCGGTCACGCAACTGACTGCGGCGCTCACCGTGCACGCGCGCGTGATGGAAAAGATTGGCAACGAGGTCGAGGCCGCGACCGGCTGGAAATACTTGGGCTTTGACGCGACGCCCGCGCCGCTGAAAGACGTCTCCATCGGCGCCGCCATCGAAAAGTTCACCGGCGGCAAGTTCGGTACGAGCGGCACCATGACCGCGGCGTCGGTCATCACGCAGGCGGTCAAAGCCGTGCCGGTGAAGCTGGTCGGTTACAACGGGCTCATGGTGCCGGTACTCGAAGACGCGCGCCTCGCCCAGCGTTGGACCGAGCGCAGTTACAACGTGGACTCGCTGCTTGCTTATTCCTCCGTGTGCGGCACTGGCCTCGATACCGTGCCGCTGCCCGGCGACGTCACAGAAGAGCAACTGGCGCGCATCATCGGCGATGTCGCGGCGCTCGCGGTGAAGTGGAAGAAGCCCCTCACGGCGCGTCTTCAGCCAGTGGCCGGCAAGAAAGCCGGTGAGCGCAGCGACTTCAACGACCCGTTCCTCGTGAACGCTGTGATCCAACCGCTACCGTAGATACATCCACAGGGAGAAAGAGAGGAAGGGAGGTTTCCAGTTGGGGTGTCTCCGTAGTTTTCTCCCGTCCTCCCCTCCTCCCTGTAGAAGTTTTTATCCTCCCAGCCGGAACCGTACCGTCACGATCGTTTCCACTTCCACAGGTTCGTTGTTGAGCCGATACGGTCGATAGCGCCACTGACGCACCGCGTCGAGCGCCGCCTGCGTCAGCATCGGATGCCCGCTCTGCAGATGCAGCTGCTGCACGGCGCCATCGCGGCCAATGATGGCCGACAGCACCACGTCTCCTTCGACGCGTGCCGCCCGCGCGATTGCCGGATAGACCGGCTGCACTTGCCGCTCGAGATAGCCGCTGTCGAGCACCGAGATGATCACGCGCCTCGGCGTCGCGGGCGTGTCTGGCCGCTTAGGCGGCTCGGGCGTGCGCGATTCAGTCTCGCCGATAACACTTCCGATCACGCCTCGATCACTACCATTCGGATCGCCGCCGAGAACACCGATAGGCGGTGCAACGTCCGGCCCATCCGCGCTGAGGATGGTGTGTTTTGGTATCTGCGACGGCGCTCGGATCGCCGTCTCATCGGTCACGACGACCGCTGTGCGTGCGCCGTGTGGCTCTTCAGCAACGCGCGGGACGCCGCCTCGCGGCGGTGGCGGCGCCGTCAGTAGAAACGTCGCATTCACCTTCGGCAGCGCAACGCCTTGCAGCAGCGGTACGGTGATGGCCACGGCGACGATGGCGGATTCGAGCAGGAACGACGCCGTCCGCGCACGCCGTCGCTGCGCTGGGTCGCCGTTGGAAAGCAGGGAGTCTTGGAACATGTTGTTGCTCCGTTTCTCCCCATCGCGCGCTGCCTTGCGATGGGGTGGCACGGCAGCACGCAATCCAGTTGTGTCGAGTAAAGACACCGTCGTTCGTCGCTTAGCTCCCGCCGCGCGGTGACCTTCGTGTTACCCTGCGTGTCTTTTCACGAAGGAGAACCACATGCTTGCTCGCATTGCCGCCGTTCTATTGCTGTCGACCCTCATGTTCGCGCAAGCCACCACGCCGGCAGCAACACCGCAGGCCGCGCCCGCTGCACCGGCGGCGATGCCGGAAGCCAAGCCCGGTGACGTCGATACGCTCGACCACATCATTGCCGCGGTTTACGACGTGATCTCTGGACCGGCCGGCCAAGCGCGCGATTGGGAGCGCTTCAAGTCGTTGTTCATCCCGGAAGCACGGCTCATCCCGAACGGCGTGCGCGACGGCGCGGCGTTCCATCGCGTGCTCAGCCCGGCGGAATTCGCGCAGCGCAACACCGCCGCGGCGTCGCAACAGGGTTTCTTCGAGCGCGAGGTATCGCGCCAGCAGCAGCGCTACGGCGCCATCGCGCACATCTTCAGCACCTACGAATCGCGCCACGAGAAGGAAGGCGAGGTCTTCGCGCGCGGCATCAACAGCTTCCAGTTCCTGTGGGACGGCAAGCGTTGGTATGTCGTCACGATCCTGTGGGACAGCGAGCGGCCCGACAACAAGATCCCGGCCGAATACCAGAAGAAATAGCGGAGTTGCGGAACGAAGCGGAGCCGCCGGTGCAGGCGGCGCAGCGCGAGAGCAGGCCTCGGGCGAGCGACATTTACTAGCGGTTTTGGAGCGGAGCGACGGAAAGAAAAGTCGTATAATCGCGGCGTTTGGAGGTGCTGTATGGCCGCCCGCAGTCTGGTCCGATTCCTCCGGCTTATCTCGATCGTTGCCTGTTCCGGGGCTCTGTTCGCACAAGCGGGTGGCGGCACAGGCTCCGGCGGCAGCGGCGGCGGCAGTACAGGCGGCAGCACCGGCACGGGCGCTACGACGGTACGCGGCGGCACCACCGGCACAACGGGCAATACGAACAACTGCAGTCCTTCGAGCGCGGGTCGCGCCGGGTGCGGTGCGCAGCGCCCGATCTTCCTTTCCGGACAAGTCGTGATGGACGACGGCAGCCCGGTGCCGCACAACGTGGCGATCGAACACGTCTGCGCGGGCCAGGCGCGGCGCGATGCCTATGCGAACTCGCAAGGCCAGTTCAGCTTCCAGTTCGGCCGCTCCGACACGTTGCAGGACGCGAGCGTGGCTTCGGGGCCGTTGTCGCAACTGATGCGCGGCGGCGCGGGCGACTTTACGCCGTCGCCGAACGACCCTTCGATGGGCACGATGATCGGCGGCGAGCTTTCGCTGGCCGGCTGCGAGCTGCGCGCGTCGCTGCCGGGTTATCGCTCGTCTACGGTGGACCTGACGACGCACAAGTCGCTGGACAATCCGGACGTCGGCACCATCGTGTTGCAGCGCCTCGATAAAGCCCAGGGCACGTCGATCAGCGCGACGGCGTATTCGGCGCCGAAGGATGCCAAGAAGGCTTACGAGCAAGGCCTTGCGTACCTGAAGAAAGACAAGCGCGCGGAGGCGCAGCAGGCTTTTGAGAAGGCCGCGGAGCTGTATCCGCGTCACGCCGAAGCATGGGCGGAGCTTGGCCATTTGCATCGTGCGGCGCACGATGTGACGGGTGCGCGCCACGCCTACGAGCAGGCGCTCAACGCCGACGCGCATTTCATCACGCCGCTCATCGGTCTGGCCGAGCTTTCCGCCGAAAGCAGCAACTGGGACGACGCGGCGAGGTTCAGCAAGCAGGCGCTGGAACTCGATCCGCTCGATTTTCCCGGTGGCTATTTCCTGAACGCAGTCGCCAACTACAATCTGCACAACTTCGAGGCGGCGGAGAGCAATGCGAAGCGCGCGCAACGGCTCGATCCGCAGCATCGCATCCAACGCCTCGACCTGCTGCTGGGCAACATCTTCATCGCGCGCAAGGACTACAACGGCGCACTCGAGAGCATGAAGGCGTACCTGAAGTACACGCCGAACGCGCCCGATACGGCCGAAGTCCAGCAGAAGATCGCGGAACTCGAGCGCATCGCGGTGAAGAAACCGTAGTAGCTCTTGGCGGTTAGCCATTGGCGGTTGGCAAGCCCGTGTGGCACGTCTGGGTCTTGGGTGCCCCACACAAGCAGGTTTTGCTTGTGTGGGAGCCAACGACCAATGACCAACGGCCAACGACGCATTTATACTGCTAGCCGATGAGCTTCCTCAGCGGACTCGCCGCCATCGCGAAAGGCATGAGTGTGACCTTCCGCGAGATGTTCGCGCCCACCGAGGTCGAGAACTATCCCGACGGCAAAGGTCCGATGAAGGGCGCCGTCTTCCAGGAGCGCTTTCGCGGGCTGCACGTGCTGCAGCGCGACGAGAACGGCCTGGAGAAATGCGTGGCGTGCTTCCTGTGCGCGGCGGCGTGCCCGTCGAACTGCATCTACATCGAGGCCGCGGAGAACACGGCGGCGCATCGCGTGTCGGGCGCCGAGCGCTACGCCAAGGTCTACAACATCGACTACAACCGCTGCATCTTCTGCGGCTACTGCGTCGAAGCATGTCCTACGGACGCGATCACCCACGGCCACGGGTTTGAACTCGCCACGCTGAACGCCAGCAATCTCGTGTATCGCAAAGAGCAGTTGCTGGTGAAGCTGCCGGCCCTGCCGCGCTAGTACTTCTCTTCCTGTCGCCTCCGGCTCCAGAACCGCCGAAGATCGGCGCATGCTCGAAGGCCCTCAAGGCCTGCTATCGCGCTGCGCGGCCTGCACCGGCCGCTCCGCTATGTCCACTTGTCAAAGAGCGATCTCGATCTAATCTTGCGTCATCCTGAGGCCGCGTGTTTGGCGGCCGAAGGATCTACGGGTTTGGACTTCGTCGGCGGGAAGCGGTCGGGTTCGTTAGTGTGGTCGAGAGGGCGACGAGGTGTCGTCGGCTTTGCCGACTGCACAGCCGAGGGCGGCTGTGCCACACGGACCGTATCAGGACGAACAGCGTTAGC
>CAYWSH010000060.1:0-9594 GCA_964460655.1 uncultured Terriglobales bacterium
CCGCTCTCGTGGATGATGATGAAGTCGAACTTCGGGCTGATGCCGACGCCCGTCCAGTCACGCTCCAGGTAACCGTTCGCGAAGTGATTGCCGTACGTGACGGCGCTCTGGTGCTCCATTCCCGAGTATGGCGCTTCGATCAGTTTGTAGCCGTCCTTGATGAACGGATACTCGCCAAAATAATGCTGGAACGCCTCGATCATGCCCCGCGCTTGCGCGAATTGCTTCTTCGCCTTGTCGAGGTCCTCCGGCAGCGCGTAGAAATCCAGGTCGAGCTTGCCCATCTTTTCGCTGAAGTGCTGATAGTTCCCGATGTTCAGCGAGACGTCGTAATTGTTGATCGGATAGTGGATGCGCCAGTCCCAGCGCGTGGTGCCGTCGCCGAGGTCGGTCTTGCCGACGAATCGTCCATTCGAGACATCGACCAGGTCGTTCGGGATGGTGACGCTCAGGTCCATGTTCTCCACTTCGTCGTGCCACTGGTCTTTGTTCGGCCACCACACGCTCGCGCCCTGGCCTTCGCACGCGGTGTTCACCCATGAGTGGCCGGCGGGGTCCTTTTTGAACGTGATGCCGCCGAAGCGCCCTTGCTCCACGGGATTGCCCGAGTAGTAGAAGTCAACGCTGTAGGTGCGGCCTTTGCGCAGTGTCTCCGGGAAATCGATGAACACCGCGCCGGCATCGCGCTCGTACTTCAGCTCGGTTGTGCCGAAGAGGATCTTCTCGACCTTCCGGTCCGGCGTCAGGTCGAGCTGCAGGCGCGTGTCATCCTGCAGCATGCGGAACCGGATGGTGTTCTTGCCGCTGAGGAACTTCTTTTCCGGATCGACGCGGATATCGAGGTGGTAGTACAGCAGATCGTTGTTGCTGCGATAGCGTCCGTACTCGCCGCGCAGGATGTCGGCGTGCGTCGGCGCTTTCGGCACGGCGGGGCCGGCTGGACGCTGGTTCTGCGCGGCTGCCAACGCAACCAGCAGCACGCTGACGGCTGCGACGTCAGCGCGCCGCATCGGCACGCACCGTGCGGATCCCGAACACGCCGGGAACGACGCTGCCTTCCTTGGCCTCGAACCGCACCGTTACCTTTTGTTTGTTCGCCACCAGATCTGCGGGCAGGGCGTATTCCGCGTCCGTGAGCTTCAGGTTCTGCTCCGGACTGCGTCGCTCAGCCGTCTGCTCGCCGACCTTGCGACCGTCGACCAGTACATCGCAGGCGCCCCGGCGTCCGCGCACTTCGTTGCTGAACGTGACGACGAGCGTCATCGGATGCCCGCTCTCCACCGGCAGATCGAAGCTGAACCACTTTGCCGCCTGCCGCCCGTAGTGTCCTTCGAGCTGCACCGGCGTGCTCTCTTCGCCCTGCTGATTGAAGTCGCGCTCCGTCTGCATCTGCCCGGGCTGCGCGAAGGCCACGGTCGCCGCCTCGAGCTTTTGCTTCTTCTCCTGCTCGGCCGCGTACACCGCTTGCTTCTTCTTCCACTCATCGGGCGAGAAGACGTCCCAGTAGACGGCGTACCGCCGCCGTGCCAGCTCGTAGAACGGCGCGAACTCGATGTCGTCCTTCAAGCCGACATTCAGCGTACGGAACACGCCGCTTTTGCCCGCTACGGGCTTGAGCCACTCATCGATGCGCGGTGCAGCGGCGACCAGCACCGGCGCCGGCGGTGGAGGCGTGAAGCCCTCGCGCCGGAATTCGCGCCGGTCCATCTCCGCGCCGAGGTCGCCCGCCAGCACCAGCGGTCCCCACATCAGCGCCATGCGATTCGGATTGTCAGGCAGCGGCTCTTTGCGCAGCGTTTTCGGCATCATCAGCTCCACCGTGTCGCCGGCTTTCCACGCACGCGTGATCGTGACGTAGGAATCCGGTGGCGGAACATCTCGCAGGGCCTTGCCATTCACTTTCACCGCGAATCCCGTGCCCGCCCAGTACGGACGCCGCAGCGCCAGCGTGAACTGCTTCGTTTTCGCGGCAGTGACTTTGAGAGTGGCTGTGTCGCCGATCGGGAAGTCGGTCGCCATCTCGAGCTTCGCGCCCGCCGACTTCCAGTCCACCGTGGTCGGTACGTACAGGCTCACCCACAGCTTGCCCGGCGACTCGTAGTAGATCCCGGCCGCGTGCATCGCGTGCGCTTCCATCCCGGAACCGACGCAACACGTAAAGCTGTCGTACTTGCCCTGGTACTCATGCTGCACGCCGCGTCCCACCGGCACCATGTAGCTCACGCGGCCGTCCTCCGGGTCCTGCCCGGCGAGCATGTGATTGAACAGCGCGCGCTCGTTGAAGTCGGCATAGCGGATCTCCGGTTCCACCGAGAACAGCGTGTGCGACATCTTGATCATGTTGTAGACGTTGCAGCTCTCGGCCGTGCGGCCGTCCACCATGTCGTTGAGCACGTCCGGCTGGCCGAAGTATTCGTTGCGGCCGTGCCCGCCGGTCGCGAAGCTGTGATGCAGTGCGACCTCGTCCCAGAAGAACTTTGCCGCCGTGCCGTCGGTCTCGTCGCCGGTGTAGACGTAGCGCATCAGCGAACCGAGCATTTTCGGCACCTGCGTATTGCCGTGCTTGTTGGCGAGGATGTCCTTCTTCTGCGCCAGCGGATCGATGATGGCGCGGTGCTCGAACTTGTCGGAGAGCGTGAGCCAGCGCTTGTCGCCGGTATCGGCGTAAAGGTCGGCGAGCACCTCGTTCATCCCGCCGAATTCCGTCGCCAGCATCTTCTGGATCTGCTCGCCGCTCAGCGGCGCAAGGATCTTCTCCACCCAGCCGGCGAACTTCTTCTCGACCTCGAGTGCCTGCTGGTTCCCCGTGTAGCGATACGCATCGCGTAGCCCGCCGAAGATCTTGTGCTCCACATACCAGGGCGACCACAACCCGTTCAGGTCGAATCCGCCCGAGCGGATGTTGCCCTCGCTCAATTCCTCGAACCGCTTCTTGCCGTCCGTGCCCTGCGCATCCATCAGGGCGCCGATGTAGCCATCGCGCTGCGCGTCCTGCACCGCTGCGAGTCCACGCACGACTTCTTCCGCCTTTTGCTTGAAGCGCAGGTCGCCGGTCGCGGCGTACATCAGGCTGACCGCTGACAAGTAATGCCCGGCGATGTGGCCCGTCAGTTGCCGCCCCTTGCCGTCCCAACCACCGTAGTTCTCGACGTCGCTCTTCAATCCCGCGCGCTCGCGCAGGAAGGCGAGCATGCGCGGCGGCTGCAGCTCTAGCAAATACGCGGCATCGAGGTCCTGCGCGTGCTTGAGCGGACCGCCGGTCAGCCGCACGCTCTCCAGCGGCAGCGGGGCAGCCTTCGTCAGCTTCTTTTCGGAGACGCGCGCCGCGTTGGGCGTCTGTGCGTATGTAAGCGCTTGCAGGACGAGCAGAATGACGCAGAGCAGCAGTCGTGTCGGTCGCAAGGGGATTCTCCAGGGTGGAACAGTGGGAAGAGCCTACCACGACAGCCGCCGGGGATGGCGTCAGAAAAACTCTGCTTACTCCTCCCGCAGCAGCATCAGGGGATCGATACGCAGCGCGCGCTGTGCCGGGACCCACGTCGCCACCAGGCCCAGCAACAACATCGCTACGACGGCGCCCACCAGCACGACCGGATCGCGTGGCGTTGCGTGATGCACGATGAACGCCAGCACGCGGCTCGCCATGATCCCCAGGACCAATCCTGCCGCCGAACCGAGCGCCAGCACGCGGAATGCGCGCCCGAGCGCCGCCTGCAGCACCTCTTTGCGCTGAGCGCCGAGCGCCATGCGGATCCCCAACTCCTTCAGCCGGCGGCTCACGGAATACGCGGCCATGCCGAAGATGCCAGTCACCGAGAGCATGCCGCCGATCAGACCCAGGATGCCCAGCGTTGCCGTGGCCATGCGCGCGGGAAAGAGCGCCAGCCCCAGGCCGTTGTCCCATGTCTGGATAAAAGTCGGCAGGCCAGAGTCGAGCTCGCGCAGTTTGCCGCGGATCGCAGCCGTCAGACGGTCGGGAGCCTCCGCCGAGCGCACCACCAACCACGTGTCGCTTGCCGGCGATTGCAGCAGCGGAAGGAACAGCGCGACCGTGGGCTCCTCGGTGAGGCTGGAATATTTTCCATCTTCCACGACGCCGACCACCTGGACGCGCGTCCCTTTCTGCAGCTTGAAGTAGCGGCCCACCGCGCCGGCGGATGATCCAAACATGCGGCGCGCGAACTCCTGGTTGATGACGGCCACCGGCGGCGAATCCTTGTCGTCGTGCCACGTAAAACTCCGGCCCGTGAGCAGCGTCGTACCCGCCGTGTGCAGATACTCGGGTGATATCTTCATCGCATTGGCGCTGGCAGCCTCGTGTCCGGGTCGCAGGTCGCTGCTATCGTCGCGAAAGATGAGGGCGCCGTGATCGTCGCCGTTCATCGGTGTCCGATCGGCCAACGCCACGGAGGTAACGCCAGGTATTGATTGCATCGCCTCGAGCATGCGCTTCTGCATGGGCGGCACTTGCTCTTCGGAATAGCCGGCCATGGCGAGCAGCGTGTTGGCCAGGACTACGTTGTGCGGCTCGAATCCAAAACCGCTGTGCTGCGAGCGCACCAATCCGCGCACGGCGACGAGCGACGACGTCACCAGCACGGCGCAGATGGCGATCTGCCCCACCAGCAGCAGGTCGCTGAAGGTGAAGCGGCGTCCGGGAGTCGTTCGTGCTCCCGACTTCACGATCTCGTAAGGATCGGTGCGCAGCACCTGCCGTATCGGAACGGCGCCAAAAAGCAGTCCACTCGCCAGCGTGAGCAGCAGCGCCATCAAGTAAACGTTGGCATCCGGAGTCAGCGGGACATTCAGCGGGAATTGCGGGAACGGCTGCCACGTCACCAGCGAGCGCAGCAGCAGCAGCGCGCCCCAAAGTCCCACGGCGCCGCCGGCCGCGCACAGCAGGAAAGCTTCGGTGAACAGTTGCCGCAGGATGCGCCCTGTGCGCGCTCCCAGCGCGAGCCGCAGCGCCATTTCGCGCGCGCGGTCGGCGGTGCGCGCGGCGAACAGGCCGCCCAGGTTGGCGCACGCCGCCACCAGGATCAATACCGCCATCAGCATCAAGGCGGAAAGGAATGTGCGCATCGGCCGTCCGAGATGCTCACCGTAGAGACTGGGACGCGCCAGTCCAAAGTGCGATTCGCGATGGTCCTTGGGAAACGCCTTCACGATGTCGGACCAGACGGCGTCGATATCGGCGGCGGCTTGCGCGGTCGTGACCCCGGTCTTCAGGTGTCCCATGGTGAGGAACACGGCGCCGCGATTCGCGCGGTCGTCCAGAAGATTCGTGGGGTTGAACTGCTCCTGGTTCACGATCGGCACAAAGATGTCAGGACTCAAGATCAGTAACGTTCCGCGGAATTCGGGCGGCGTGACTCCGATCACGGTGAAGGGATGCTTATTGATCTGCACCACGCGGCCCACAACCCCGGGATCTTCGTGAAAGTGCGCGTGCCAATACGCGTAGGAAAGGACGACATAAGGAGCACTGTTCGGGCCATGCTCATCGGCAGCGTGGAAGAGCCGGCCGCGATACGGCTGGATACCGAGTGCATCGAAATAATTCGCGCTGGCGGTAATGGCCCACGCGCGCGACGGATCGTGGTCGGCGTCCAGGCCCACGAGCTCGATGTTGTAGGCCGCCAGGTCTTCGAAGCTGTGGTTGCGGTCGCGCAAGTCGACGTAATCGGGATACGACTGATTGGCCGCGTTGTCACTGCGATGGACGGAGTAAAGACTGTCAGGCCGCGGCACGTTCAACGGCCGCAGGATGAAGGCGTTGAGTGCCGCGAACACTACGGCATTGGCGCCGATGGCCAACGCTAGTGTCAGCACCGCGGTGACTGTGAATCCGGGTGTCTTGCGCAGCAGGCGCAAGCCGAAGCGCACGTCCATGATCAGCGACTCGATGAGTGTCCCGCCCGCGGCCGCTTGCGATTCTTCGCGGTAACGCTGATAGCCGCCGAACTCGATGCGCGCCTGGCGCTCGGCTGCGCTGCGCTCCATTCCAGAGCGGACCAGATCGTCGGCACGGTGCGCGATGTGCGTGCGCAACTCTTCTTCCATCTCCGCGTTCATCCGCGAGCGCCGAAAGAGCGTCGCGCTGCGGAACCGGATCGGATCCAGGAACTTCATACTTCCTCCGGGCGGGCCGTCAGCGCTGCCCCGATGGCATTCGCCAGCCGGTTCCAGTTGTTCGTCTCCTCGCGCAAGCGCTTCTTGCCGGCAGTGGTGAGCTCGTAGAACTTCGCGCGCCGGTTGTTTTCTGACGTGCCCCACGTCGTCTTCAGCAGCCCCTGCCGCACCAGGCGGAACAAGCCGGGATACAGCGCGCCCTGCTCGACCAGCAGCGCATTGCCCGATATCTGCGCGATGCGCAGCAGGATGCCGTAGCCGTGCAGCGGGCCGAGCGAGACCGCTCGCAGGATCAGCAGATCGAGTGTGCCGGGAAGCAATTGCGCCTGGTCGCTCACGCGTTCTCCTCCTAAGTGAATTAGGAGAATATCGCTGCACTCCTAAGCTGTCAAGGAGAGAATCCATGCCCGCCGTTTGACATTCGGGCGCCGGAGTGAGTAATCTCTTCCCCCTACGACGGACCAAAGTCCGCCGGGAGCTTTCAAGCTTTGATCTCGCAACGCCAGACCGGACGAATGATGTGCATGTGTATGTGCATCTGTTGTCGTGTGTCCATCACCTGGCGTGCGGAGTTTTTGACCTAAAGCATTCCTAGCTTAAGTCCAAAGGCCCACTCGCCAGAGCGAGTGGGCCTTTTGCTTTTGGAGTACAAAGATGTCGCAGACAACCACCATCTCTGCCGAACTGGAACGTCGCCACACGCCCGAAGCCATCGCCGACGAGGTCCGCCTGTTCGAGGAGCGCATCGCCCAGCTCCAGCGCGGCGAGATCACCGACGACCAGTTTCGCCCGTTCCGCCTGAAGCATGGCATCTACGGCCAGCGCCAGCCCGGCTTCCAGATGGTGCGCGTCAAAGTCCCCTCGGGCGTTTTGACCACCGAGCAGTTGCACGCGCTCGCCGACATCGCCGACCAGTACTCCACCGGGCGCGGCCATCTCACCACGCGCGAGAACATCCAGTTCCACTTCGTCAAGCTGGCCAACGTTCCCGCTGTCATGCGTCGCCTCGCCGCCGCCGGCCTCACTACGCGTGAAGCGTGCGGCAACACCGTGCGCAATGTGACGTCGTGCCCGCTCGCCGGCATCTGCTCCGACGAAGCCTTTGACGTCACGCCCCACGCGCTCGGCGTCACGCGCTTCTTGCTCCGCCATCCCGACTTCCACGACCTGCCGCGCAAGTTCAAGATCGCCTTCTCGGGCTGCGAAGACGATGGCAACTGCGCCGTCGCCGGCATCCACGATGTCGGATTGATCGCTCGTGTCCGCGGCACGAATGGAACGGCACAGCGTGGCTTCAAGGTACTCGTCGGCGGCGGACTCGGCAGCTTGCCCACCGAAGCGGCCACGCTCGCCGAGTTTCTTCCGGAAGCCGAACTGCTGCCGACCATCGAGGCCGTGCTGCGCGTCTTCGACGCGAGCGGCAATCGCAAGAACAAATTCAAAGCGCGGTTGAAGTTCGTGCTGCGCGACAAAGGCATCGAGGAGTTCCGCCGCCTCGTTGCCGAAAAGCGCGCCACGGTCTCGACGCCGGCGGAAGTCTTCGCTGTCGCGTCGCCGCTCGCGCCGCAGCTGGTGAACATCGGACCGGGCGCGGCCGCGCCGGCTGCAGACCCTGATTACGAACGCTGGCTCGCCACCAACGCCATGCCGCAACGCCAATCCGGCTTCGTCGCCGTGTGGATCAAGCTCGCCGCCGGCGGCGTCACCAGTGCGCAAATGCGCGGCTTGGCCGATTCGCTCGCCAGGCACCGTTTGCCCGGCGCGCGCATCGCCGTCCTGCAGGACTTCCTGGTCCCGTGGGTGCGCCGCGAGCAACTTCCGCAGCTGCACGCCGACCTGAACGCCCTCGCGCTCGCTACGCCGGGCGCCCGCACCATCGCCGATGTCACCGGTTGCCCCGGCGCCACGACGTGCAATCTCGGCATCACGCGTTCGCTCACGCTCGCCGAAGAGCTCTCCGCGCTCCTCGCCGGCGAAAGCGATCCCGAAGTCCTGAAGCTGCGCATCAAGATCAGCGGCTGTCCGAACTCCTGCGGCCAGCACCACATCGCCGACATCGGCTTCTACGGCAACGCCCGCAAGATCGGCGACCAGCAGGCGCCGTTCTACCAGCTCCTGCTCGGCGGCGAGGTCACGGGCGAGGGTGTCCGCTTCGGCAAACAGACCATGGTCGTCGCGGCCAAGCAGGTGCCCGAGACCATCCGCGCGCTGCTCGACTTCTATCGCAGCTCGCGGGAGGGGAATGAACCTTTCCGCGCCTGGCTCGCGCGCACGCCGGAGGCGGCGCTGGTCGCGCGTCTCCGGCCGTACGCTGAGCCGCCGGAGGGCTCGCCCGACAACTTCTTCGACTGGGGCGACACCGAACACTACTCGCTCCAGCTCGGGCGAGGAGAGTGCGCGTCATGACGCTGCTGCCTGTTTTCCTGAAGCTCGCCGGTGAGCCGGTGCTGGTGGTCGGCGCCGGCAGCCTTGCGGTATCGAAGATCCACGCGCTCGTGCAGACCGGCGCGCACGTAGACGTCGTCGCGCCGCATGCGCGCGCTGGGCTTGATGGCGCCCACTGGGATGCGCGGCCCTTCGCTGCGCCTGATGTCGCCGACAAGCGCATCGTCTTCGCCGCCACCGGCATCGCTGCCGTCGACCGCGAGGTCGCGCGCGCCTGCCGCGAGCGCGGCGTGCTGTGCAACGCCATCGACGATCCGCCACACTGCGACTTCTACACGCCTGCGGTCGTGCAGCGCGGCGATCTGCAGATCGCTATCTCGACCAACGGCAAAAGCCCCGCGCTCGCCCAGCAATTGCGGCAGCACCTCGAGCGCGAGTTTGACGAGACGTGGGCCGCGCGGCTCGATGACCTCGGCCGCCGCCGCAGCGAAGTCCTTGCCACCGCGCCTCCGGGCGAGGAGCGCAAAGCAGTACTCCATCAACAAGCGAGGGAAGCCATGACCAGCAGCCTCAGTCTGACCAGTGTTTTCGCCCGCTGGCGCGCCGCCATCGTGCGCTGGCTCGATCAGGACGACGACCGGGTGGCGCTGATATGAAACCAGCCGTCCACTTTGTCGGCGCCGGCCCCGGCGCGCTCGACCTGCTCACGCTGCGCGCCGTGCGCGCGCTGCAACAGGGCGACGTCGTGCTGCACGACGACCTAGTGCCGCCCGACTTCACTACGCTGCTGCGGCCTGCGACGGTCGTCATCAACGTCGGCAAGCGTTGCGGCAAGGCGGGAACGTCGCAAGCCGAGATCAACGCGCTGCTCGTCCATTACGCCTCCGCGGGCCGCTGCGTCGTCCGCCTGAAGTGCGGCGATCCCGCCATCTTCGGCCGCCTCGGCGAAGAGATGGACGCGCTGCGTCGTGCCGGTATCGCCTTCGCCATCGTTCCCGGCGTGACTGCCGCTGTCGCCGCTGCCGCCGCCGCCGAGATCACGCTGACCGATCGCCGCATCGCTTCGCGCGTCGTCTT
>CAYWSH010000060.1:9694-14136 GCA_964460655.1 uncultured Terriglobales bacterium
TGTATGCCGCGCCTGCGGTCGTCATCGTCGGCGAAGTCGCGCGGCATGCGAACGACGCTGAAGTCGCACACGCAATGTCATTCGTCGTGCAACCGGAACTGCAACCAGTCAGCACTCCATGAATCCAATAACGAGGAGAACCACGGAAAATGGCATCGGATAACCTGCAAGTGAACATTCCCACTCCGCTGCGCGCGTACGTTGCCGGCAAGCCGAGCATCGACGTTGCGGGCGCCACCGTCGGCGAGGCCCTGGCGAGCCTGACGGAGCAGCATCCCGACCTGCGCCGCCACCTTTACAGCGACGACGGCAAGCTGCGCGCCTTCATCAACGTCTACGTGAACGACGAAGACATCCGCTATCTGCAGAAGGAGAACACAGCGATCCGCGCCGGCGACGATATCTCCATCGTTCCGTCGATCGCCGGCGGCGCAGATTCTTCTTGTCGCGACTGAAGCGGAGCAGGCAGTTCAGCCTGCGAAGCGCGGTTGCAGGCCTCGAGGGTCTGCGAGCGAGCAATCTCTCTAGCGGTTTGGGAGCGGAGCGACAGAAAACTAATCGAGCATGCCCTCGGAATGCATCAGCTCGGCGTTCAGCACGGCAGCGCCGGCGGCGCCGCGAATGGTGTTATGGCCGAGCGCGACGTACTTCCAATCCAGCACCGGACACGGGCGCAGCCGTCCCACCAGCACCGGCATGCCACCATCGCGCAGCACATCGCGCCGCGGCTGCGGCCGGTCCTGCTCCGGCAGGTAGATGACCGGCTGGGGCGGCGCGCTCGGCAGCTTCCTCCGCTGCGGCTCTCCCCGGAATGAATTCAGTGCGCCGATGATCTCGTCGGCTCCGGGCTTCTTGGCGAACTCCACCGCCACCGCCAGCGTGTGACCATCCACCACCGGCACGCGATGGCAGCTCGCGCTCACCTGCGCGTCGAGCGGGCGGAAGCTTCCCGCGGTGAACTCGCCCAGGATCTTCTGTGTCTCCTGCTGCATCTTTTCTTCTTCGCCGCCGATGTATGGGATCACGTTGGCGTTGATGTCCATCGAAGCGACGCCCGGATATCCCGCGCCCGAGATCGCCTGCATCGTCGACGCGACCACGCGCCGGATGCCGAACTGCTTCAGCGGCGCCAGCGACAGCGCCAGTACGATCGTCGAGCAATTCGGATTCGTGACGATCTGCCCCTTCCAGCCGCGCGCTCGCTGCTGATGCGCCACCGCTTGCAGGTGCTCGGCGTTGACTTCCGGGATGAGCAGCGGCACATCCTGCTCCATGCGATGGTTCTTGGAATTGGAGACGACCACGTGTCCCGCGTTCGCGAACGCCTGCTCGATCTCCGTCGCCACCGCGGCATCCATCGCCGAAAACAGCAGGCGGGGCGCGCCGTTCCCGGGTTTCGCTTCGCTGACGGTAAGGTTCGCAACGCTCGCCGGCAACGTACCGTCGAGTCGCCACGCCGTCGCCTCGGTGTACTTCTTCCCGGCCGAGCGCTCGCTCGCGCCGATCCACGTCAGGTCGAACCACGGATGGCCTTCCAGGAACTTCACGAAGTGCTGGCCCACCATCCCGGTGCCGCCGAGCACGCCGACTTGGATCTTCCGCTCCATCCTTTCCAAAATACACTAGCCCGGCGTACGTCTCACATCGTGGTTGTCTTAGGTTTGACAAGCGTACCTGGGGCGGTCTATCCTCCTTGCCTCATGAAGATTCGCCGGACAGCTCGAATTATGGCCATGTGCATGGGGACGAAGTGCTCCCCCTACACATCTCCGGCGAGCTTGTTTGGCTAAATAGCAATCGATAAAGGTTCAAAAGCCCACTCGCCGGAAGCAACGGCCAGTGGGTTTTTTAGTTTCCGCGACCAGAGTAACGAGGACATATGACAAACCGCCACGAATTGAAGTGCCGCGAATGCGGCAAGCTGTGGGGCAACCAGCCGAAGTCCATCTGCGAAGCGTGTTTCTCGCCGCTCGAACTGACCTATGATCTCCGTGCCATCGGCGAAGCCGTCACGCGTGACGATGTCGCGCGCCGCTCGCCCGTGCTCTGGCGCTACTCGGAACTGCTGCCGCTGCCCGCAGGCTTTGAGCCGCCGGTTCCCACCGGCTTCACGCCGCTGGTCGAAGCGCCTCGCCTCGCGAAGGAATTCGGCGCCACCCGCCTCTACCTGAAGAACGACGGTGTCTCGTTCCCGACGCTCAGCTTCAAGGACCGCGTGGTCGCGCTCGCGCTCGCGCAAGCCCGACGATTCAACTTTGACGCGGTCGCCTGTTCCTCGACCGGCAATCTAGCCAACGCCGTCGCCGCGCAAGCCCGCCGCCTCGGACTCGATGCCTGGGTCTTCATCCCCGCCGACCTCGAACCCGCCAAAGTCATCAACAGCCAAGTGTACGGCGCCCACGTGGTGCGCATCGCCGGCAATTACGACCAGGTGAACCGCCTCTGCGTGCAGGTGGCCGATGAACTCAATTGGGGATTCGTGAACGGCAACCTGCGCCCGTACTACTCGGAAGGCTCGAAGACATTCGGTTATGAGATCGCCGAGCAACTCGGCTGGCGCTTGCCGGACAACGTCGTCATCCCGATGGCGGGTGCTTCGTTGATCACCAAGGTGTACAAAGCATTCCAGGAACTCATCGCGCTCGGCTGGGTCGAGCCGAAGCCGGTCAAGATCTTCGGCGCGCAGGCCACCGGCTGTTCGCCCGTGACGACCGCGGTCAAAGCCGGCCAGCCTGACTTCGAGCCGCAGAAGCCTTCCACGCTCGCGCGCTCGCTCGCTATCGGCAATCCGTCGGACGGCCACTACGCCATCAAGGTCATCACGCAAAGCGGTGGCTGGGGCGAAGACGTTTCCGATCCCGAGATCATCCGCGGCATCCAACTGGTTGCCGAGACCGAAGGCATCTTCACCGAGACCGCCGGCGGTGTGACCGCGGGCGTCACGCAAAAGCTCTACGCGCAGGGACGCATCCAACGCGACGAGCTCACTGTGGTCGCGCTTACCGGCAACGGGCTGAAGACCACCGACGCGCTCCATGGGCAGTACACGCTGGAAGAAGCGATCCCACCGCGCCCCGCGGCCTTCCAGGAATTACTGCAACACGCGCAGCCGCAAGCGGCCGTCGCCGTTGCGGGATAGCAGCTAGGGCCGAAAGGGATTTATGGCATTGGTACTCATGAAATTCGGTGGCACGTCGGTCGCGAGTCGCGAGCGCATCGAGCAGTTGTCAACGATTGTTGCCGATGCGGCAAGAAGGAACGCCGTCGTCGTTGTCGTCTCTGCTCTCGCCGGCGTGACCGATGAGATCGTAAAGCTGCTCCACGCCGCGCGCCACGGCGAGCGTTCGCTGGCCGAGCAACATGCAGCCAAGTTGCGCCGCCAGCACGAGGATTTGCTCTCCGCCCTGTTTCCTGACGCGCGCAGTACCGAAGTGACCAAAGCAGTCGACGCGGTACTCGCGCGCCTCAACGACATCGCTGCCGGACTCCTCCAACTCCGCTCTTCCACGCCCCAGGTCATGGACATGGCGCTCTCCCTCGGCGAGGAGATGTCAGCGCAGATCTGCGCCGCGTATCTGCGCACGCGCAGCGTCGCCGCCGATTACGTCGATTCCGCCAAACTGGTGATCACCGACGAGCACTACGGCGACGCCGCGCCGGACCTGGAAGAAACACGGAAGCGCTGCGGCGAAGTGCTGCACCCGCTGCTCGAAGCCGGCCAGGTGCCGGTCGTCACCGGATATCGCGGAGCCACCGCTTCGGGGCATCTCACCACGCTCGGTCGCGGTGGCTCGGATTACTCCGCCACGCTCCTCGGCGCCGCGTTGCGCGCCGACGAAGTCTGGATATGGACCGATGTCAATGGCGTCCTCACCGCCGATCCGCGCATCTGCCCGCGCGCGACCACTCTGCCTGAAGTCACCTTCGCCGAAGCTATCGAGCTTTCGTATTACGGTGCGAAGGTGATCCATCAGCGCGCCGTGCGGCCGTGCATGCAGGCGGGCATCCCGGTATGGATCAAGAATTCGCTCGCGCCCGCGAATCCGGGCACGAAGATCAGCCCGGAGGTCGCGTCGAGCAAGTCGCCTGTACGGGCCGTCACGGCCCTCGCGCCGGCGGCGCTGCTCACGCTGGTCACGCGTCCCGATACGCACTCGGCTGAGATATTCGGCCGCCTCTATCTGCGCCTGGCGCACGATCACATCGATGTACCGTTCACCACCCAATCATCGGCCGAGAGCGCGCTCGGCCTCGCCCTGCGCGACAGCGACGTGGACCGCGTGCTGCACGCCATTCAGCGCTCGTTCCGCACTGAACTCAAGCACGGCGTGCTGCTTCCCGTGCGCGTCGAGCGCGACATCGCCATTGTCGCCGTCCTCGGGCAGCAGATGAAAGGCGTGCCCGGCGTGCTGGCGCGCGTCTTCGCGGCGGTAGCGCGTTGC
>CAYWSH010000060.1:14236-19966 GCA_964460655.1 uncultured Terriglobales bacterium
CTCCGCTGCTTCCAGTGCCACCGCGAAGCGACGGCGCCCCCCGATTTTCGCTGCTCGCACTGCGGCGACTTGCTCGAGGTCGTCTATCCCTGGGCGGCGAGCGGCGCGCTCCCGGGCTGGGAACCCGCCGCGCTCAAGACGAACTGGCTGAACCGGCGAACGTCAACGCAACCGCTCGATCAAAGCGGTGTTTGGCGCTTCCGCGAATTGTTGCCGATCCTGCGCGACCCGGGCCAGGCCGTCACGCTGCGCGAAGGGAACACGCCCGTCTACGACTTGCCGCGCGCCGCGCGCTACGCCGGTGTGGATCGGGTGCTGGCGAAGCACCAAGGCGCGAACCCGACTGGCTCGTTCAAGGATACGGGTATGACCGCGGCGCTCTCCGTTGCGCGCGAACAGCAGTTCACCTGGGTCGCGTGCGCCTCCACCGGCAATACGTCGGCCTCGATGGCTGCCTACGCGGCGCGTGCCGGCATCAACAGTCTCGTCCTGGTGCCCGAAGGCCACATTGCGTGGGGCAAGCTCTCGCAATCGGTCGAGTACGGCGCGCACACCTTCCAATTGCGCACCGACTTCGACGGCTGTGTGCGCGTGCTGATGCAGGTGGTGCGGCGCTCGTGGATCTATTTGCTGAATTCCGTCAATCCGTTCCGCGTCGAAGGCCAGAAGACCGCGGCGATCGAACTGCTCGAAGAACTCGGCTGGCAGGTGCCCGAGCACGTCATCGTGCCCGGCGGCAATCTCGCGAACAGCTCCGCGCTCGGCAAAGCGTTCCTCGAGATGCGTGCGCTCGGCCTCATTGACCGCCTGCCGAAGGTCTCCATCATCCAGGCGGCGGGAGCGAATCCGCTGGCGCGCAGTTGGCGGAAGGATGGCGGCGCGACGCTCGAGCCCGTCGCCGCCGAGACGCGCGCCACCGCGATCCGCATCGGCAACCCGGCATCGTGGAAGAAGGCTGTCGCGGTCCTGAAAGCTACTGGCGGGACTTGCGAGGACGCGACCGAGGACGAGATCGCAGTGGCGAAAGCGACCATCGGCGCCGACGGCATCGGCTGCGAGCCGGCGTCGGCCGCGACGCTCGCCGGCCTGGTGAAGCTCGTCCGCAGCGGCTTCGTCCGGCGTGATGAATCGGTCGTGCTCATCCTCACCGGCCATCTGTTGAAAGATCCCGACTACACGCTCGACTTTCACCGGACACCCGCCAGCGGTAAGCCCGCCGACGCGCTGCGCCGTCCGCCGCGCGTCCTCGACGCCAACGTCGACGAAGTATTGCGCGCCCTCGAACTGGCGGAGCGCCCCTGATGCCGCGCGCTCGCCGCTCCTCCGCTGCGTTCACGCTCAAGCTGCCGGCGACGTCGGCGAATCTCGGCCCGGCATTCGACTGCGCCGCGCTCGCCCTGCGCCTGCATTTGACCATCGCGGCGAAGGCGGCTGCGCAGTTCGCGGTCGCGGCGTCCGGACGCGACGCCGCGATCTGCGAGAAGCTGGAAAACAATCTCATCCTCGACACGTATCGCTCCGTGATGGAAGCGAGCGGGCTACCCGTGCAGCCGCTCGCGCTGCGCATCCGCAACGAGATCCCCATCGGCAAGGGCTGCGGCTCATCCGCCGCCGCGCGCCTGGCTGGTGTCGCGCTCGCCGTGCGCTTCGGCAGGCTGAGATGGACCTCGCAGCAGGTCCTCGAGGAAGCCGCACGCCGCGAAGGCCACGCCGATAATGCCGCCGCTTGCTGGCTGGGCGGCATCGCCATCGCTTCGACGACTGGCGGACTCAGCGTCGTGCAGCTGCCCGTTCCCGCCTGGCCGCTGTTGCTCGTGCTGCCGCCGCAGCCGCTGGCGACGGAAGCCGCGCGCGCTGTCCTGCCGCAACAGGTCTCGCGTGCCGATGCGGTTGCCAACGTCCAGGGCGCGATGCGCCTCGCCGCCGCCTTCGGCGCGCGCCGCGCCGACTGGCTGCGCGTCGCGCTGCACGATCGCCTGCACGAGCCGTATCGCGCGCCGCTCTGCCCGCTGCTCGCGCCCATGCGTGCGCTCGCCGGCCGTGACGGCATTCTCGGCGCTGTCCTGAGCGGCGCTGGGCCGGCCGTCCTGCTGTTCCTTGGGCCCCGCGCCGCGCGCCGCCGCGTCACCGCCAAAGTCCAGGAGGCCCTGCGGGAAGAGCGCCTGGAGGCCGAACTCCTCTTCACGAGCGCGGCCCCGCGCGGCGGGGCCCAGGGTCTCATGTCGTGAGACGATGCATGGTTGTTATGCTGGCATAAAAATAATAAGTTTGACTTATCGGCTTGACAGGGTAAGCTATGCTTTTCCTGAGGTTAAGTTGACCACAGGCGGTTACAACGCGCGCTCGCTGCGGAGCCTTTCGGTATCCCTGCGAATTAGTGTGCTCGTCATTGTAGGCGGGTGTACCGGATGAGGTGATCGCAGCCGCGGTAAGAGATGCGAGGCCATCATCCAGACAAGATGATGGCCTCAAGCTTTTTGGGAAGAAGGGCGCGGGCCGACTTGCGCCGCCCGCGCCCGCTGTAACAGGAGCATCGAGGGTGTCACAACGAGCTGAGACGACGGGCGGGCTGCGCGCGGAGCGCGCCAGAATGAAGAGAAACAGCGCCGCCATCAGCGACGGCCCGCGCCGTGCTCCCGCGCGCGCCATGCTGAAGGCCGTCGGTTTCACCGACGACGACCTCCGCCGTCCGTTCATCGGCGTGGCCAACACCTGGATCGAGATCGGTCCCTGCAACTATCACCTGCGCGAGCTGGCGCAGCCGCTCAAGCAGGCCATTCGCGATGCCGGCGGCACGCCGATGGAGTTCAACACCGTCTCCATCTCCGACGGCATCACCATGGGCGCCGAGGGCATGCGCACCTCGCTCGTCAGCCGCGACCTCATCGCCGATTCCATCGAGCTGGTCGCGCGCGGCAATCACTTCGACGCCATCGTCGCCCTCGTGGGCTGCGATAAGACCATCCCCGGCGCTGCCATGGCGCTCGCGCGCCTCGATCTTCCCGGGCTCATTCTCTACGGCGGCTCCATCGCCCCCGGCCGCTTCGACGGCCACGACGTCACCATCCAGAACGTCTTTGAAGCCGTCGGCGCGCACGCGCGCGGCCAGATGACCGACGCGCAGTTGCGCGATCTCGAAGACCACGCCTGTCCCGGCGCCGGCGCCTGCGGCGGCCAATTCACTGCCAACACCATGGCGATGGCGTGCGAGTTCCTCGGTCTCTCGCCGCTCGGCAGCGCCAGCGTTCCCGCCAACGACACGCAGAAAAACGCGGTTGCCCGTAGCACCGGCACTCTAGTCATGGAGCTGCTGCGCCGCGACCTGCGTCCGCGCGCCATCCTCGCGCGCGCGGCCTTCGAGAATGCCATCGCCGGCGTCGCCGCCACTGGTGGCTCCACCAATTCCGTGCTGCATCTGCTGGCGATCGCTCACGAAGCCGGCGTTGAACTGTCCATCGACGACTTCGATCGCATCAGTCGCAAGATCCCGCTGCTTGCCGACCTCAAGCCCGGCGGTCGCTTCGTCGCCCACGATCTGTATCGCGCCGGCGGCACCGCGCTGGTCGCACAACGCCTGCGCGATGCCGGTCTGCTGCACGCCGGCGCGATCACCGTCACCACGCGCACGCTCGGTGACGAAGCGCAAGCTGCGCGTGAGACGCCCAAACAGGAAGTCGTGCGTCCGCTCGCGCAACCGCTCAAGCCCACCGGCGGCCTCGTGATTCTGAAAGGGAACCTCGCGCCCGAGGGCTGCGTGGTCAAGGTCGCGGGACACGACCACGTGCGCTTTGCCGGCCCCGCGCGCGTCTTCGATAGCGAAGAGACCGCTTTTGCGGCCGTGCAGAACAACACGGTCCGCGCCGGCGATGTCGTCGTTATCCGTTACGAAGGCCCGCGTGGCGGACCCGGTATGCGCGAGATGCTCGCCGTCACTGCCGCGATCGTAGGAGCGGGATTGGGCGACACCGTGGCGCTGCTCACCGACGGCCGTTTCTCCGGCGCCACGCACGGGCTCATGGCCGGCCACGTCGCCCCCGAAGCCGCCACCGGCGGTCCTATCGCAGCCGTACGCGATGGCGACGTCGTCGTCTTCGACATTCCGGCGCGCCAGTTGCGCGTAGAACTCAGCGACGCCGAACTCCGCGTCCGGCTGAAATCGTGGCAGGCGCCGCCGCTGCGTTATCCCACAGGAGTGATGGCGAAGTATGCAAGACAGGTTTCCTCAGCCGCACAAGGAGCGGTCACATGCTGAGGCAGCGAGATCAGCCGGCGAGCCCGGCTTGCGCGGCGAGCCGGCAGTCGCAAGCGCATCACGAGTCTCTGGTGGAGCACAACCGTTGAGCGGTTTTGGAGCAGAGCGACAGAAATAGCGGAGCGGCCGGTTCAGGCCGCGTAGCGCGACGCAAGGCCTCGCGGTTCTCGCGAGGTGCACGACTGGTTGGCGGTTTGGGAGCGGAGCGACAAAAAATGACGACGAAAAAAACCGGTGGCGAAATCATCTGGGAGTGCCTCAAGCGCGAAGGCGTGCGCACCGTCTTCGGTTATCCCGGCGGCGCCATCCTGCCCGCCTACGACGCGCTCTGTAAGTATCCCGAGATCCATCATGTGCTCGTGCGCCACGAGCAGGGCGCGGCCCACATGGCCGATGGCTACGCGCGCGCCGGTGGCGGTGTCGGCGTTGCGATCGCAACGTCGGGCCCCGGTGCGACGAACCTCGTCACCGGTATTGCCACCGCGATGATGGACTCCTCTCCCATCGTCTGCATCACCGGCCAGGTCGGCAGCAAGCTCATCGGTTACGACGCGTTCCAGGAGACCGACATCACCGGCATCACGCTGCCCATCACGAAGCACAACTATCTCGTGACGCACGTCGAGGACCTCGCCGGCGTCATCCGCGAGGCATTCCTCGTCGCGCGCTCCGGCCGGCCGGGCCCGGTGCTGATCGATGTCGCGAAAGACGTGCAGCAAGCGAGCTGCGGATTCGATTGGGAGGCCGCTGCGCCGGAATTGCCCGCGCGCAAGCCGCTCTTGCCTTCGAATGGCGCCGAACACACACGCGCATTGGAACTCATCGCGTCCGCGAAGCGGCCCGTCATCCTCGCCGGCCACGGCATCCTGCTCTCCGGCGCGATGCGCGAAGTCCAGGAATTCGCCGAGCGCACCGACATCCCGGTCGCGCTCACCCTCCTCGGCATCGGCGCGTTCCCCGCGTCGCATCCTCTGAACCTCGGCATGATGGGGATGCACGGCGAAGCGTGGGTCAACACCGCGATCCAGCAGGCCGACCTCTTGCTCGCCTTCGGCATGCGCTTCGACGATCGCGTCACCGGCAATCTCAAGACCTATGCGCCCACCGCGCGCAAGATCCACATCGAGATCGATCCTGCCGAGGTCAACAAGAACGTCAAGGCCGATGTCGCGCTCATCGGCGACCTGCGCGCCGTCTTGCAGGAGCTCCTGCCGAAGGTCGAACGCGCCGAGCGCGCCGAGTGGCTCGCTGAGATCAACGACCTCAAGGGCGATTCGGCGGTCCGTGACATCCAGAACCTGCCCGACAACGGCCATCTCTACGCCGCGCACGTCATCAACGACCTCTGGCGGGAGGTTGATCACGACAAGACCATCGTCGTCACCGACGTCGGCCAGCACCAGATGTGGGAAGCGCAGTACTACAAGCACGAGCGCCCGCGCTCGCTCATCACCTCCGGCGGGCTCGGCACTATGGGC
>CAYWSH010000061.1:0-1606 GCA_964460655.1 uncultured Terriglobales bacterium
CGGCAGTATCCGCCGGCGAAGTTCGTCTTCGGCGAGCCGCAGCGCATGGGCATCGCCATCGATTCCATCGTCTCCATGGGCTGCATCGTCTCCGGCGGCATCGTGCGCAACTCGGTGCTTTCGCCCGACGTGCGCGTGAACTCCTACTCCGACGTGGATGCCAGCATCATCTTTTCGCACGTGAACATCGGGCGGCATTGCAAGCTGCGGCGCTGCATCGTCGATCGCAACGTCGAGATCCCCGAAGGTACGGTGATCGGCTACGACGAAGAAGCCGACCGGCAGAAATACTTCGTCACCGAGACCGGCATCACCGTGGTGTCACGCGATTACTCCATGTTTGAGAGCCCGGTGGCGGTGGACTACTTCACCAGCGAATAACTTCCTTCCCGGCCGAATCGCGCTATCATTCTGCCCGAGGGAACCGCCGATGGAGCCATTCGACGAGCGCTGGCTGCTGGTGCAATGGCGGCCCGTACCGCGCCTGTCGGCGGTCGTTGTAGCAGTCTTGCTCCATGCCATTGCCGTGCCGCTGTGGTTCTGGTCGTTGCAAGAGATGCCGCCACCAGTACCGCTGCCGGAGGACCGCGTGGTTCAGTTGGACGCCACGCCAACCACGCTGGTCTACGACGCGAAGCTCGCAGGCGGCGGCAAAGGTGGCTTCGGATCAGGCAAAAAAGCTGGCGGCACGAGGCTCCGTGGCACGAAGGTAGCGTCGCCAAAACTGCCGATCCCTGCCGGCGAAGCAGAGCTCGGCCCATCGCTGCCCTTGGGTGAGCAGGCGCGACGCCTGACCAAGTCCATGACGCAGAGTTACAACTTCAAGGGCATCTACGGATTCTTCCCGACGCACGATTATCAGGTCGCCGCACGCACGGCCGGCGACATGCCGAAGATATCGGCTGACGAGTTGCCGCCGCGCTTCGAGCAGTACGTCACGGTGCAGATCACCATCGATACGGATGGCCACGTCGCCGAAGCGCGCATCGTGGCCGGCGCCGTGGACGCGCCGATCGAACAAAAGCTGCTGGCCGCAGTCCGCGAATTCCGCTATCGCCCGGCGCAGCGCGACGGCGTCGCGATCCCGTCGCTGCTGAACGTCGTGTTCCACGTTCCCAGCTAGAAGAGGCGCGCAACATGCCGATCACACCGTATCTCTATTACTCCGACGTGGGTGCGGCGCTGCAATTCCTCGCCAAGGCCTTTGGCCTGAAGAAATCGGGCGCGGTGAACCGGCGGCCGGACGGCACCATCAATCATGCCGCGATGAAGATGGGCGACGACCTGGTGATGATGGGCAATCCCGGTGGGAAGTATCGGAACCCGAAGCGCCTCGGCCAGGCGACGCAGTGTGTGTACTGCACGGTGGCTGACGTGGACAAACACTTTGCGCGGGCGAAGAAGGCCGGCGCGAAGATCATTCAAGAGCCGAAAGACACGCCCTTCGGCCAGCGCCGGTATGGCGCCGTCGATCCGGAAGGGCATGAGTGGTATTTCGGGCAGGAGAGCAGGACACGGAGATAGATAGGCGGGTGGTGGACGGTGTCCTAATCAGGACACACCGGGTGGAGCAGGCCTTTAGGCCTGCGCTAGAATGCGTGCTTTT
>CAYWSH010000061.1:1706-19619 GCA_964460655.1 uncultured Terriglobales bacterium
ACTCCCTGCTAGAATCCCCGTTCTGCAACATCCCACGGAACTTACCGGTGTCCGTTTTCGTAACACTCATGTGTGAAGCAGGAGTGTGCGGGAGTGCGGTTTGGACGATGCTCAACTAGCGATAGCGCTGGTACGGCGCTGCGTGGCGGGCGACACCGACGCGTGGGAGGAGCTCGTCCGGCAGAGTCATCGTCGCATCTACAACATCTGCTATCGCTTCACCGGCTCGGCCGACGACGCCGAGGACCTGACGCAGGAAGTCTTCATCAAAGTCTACAAGACGCTCACCAGCTACGACGCGTCGAAGGGCGCGTTCGGCACGTGGCTCACCACCATGACGCGCAACCTGCTGGTGGACCACTTCCGGCGGTCGAAGCTGGAGCGCATGAGCGATTCGCTGGACGTACCGGCGTCGGACGACCCGGACGCGCAGCCGCTCTCCTCACAGCTTGCCGACGCCGGCCCAGCGCCCGACCAGAAGGTCCTGGGGCGGGAGCGCCAGGAAATGGTGCAAGCGGCGTTACAAAAGTTATCGCCCGAGTTGCGCGAGACGGTGATCCTGCGCGACCTGCAGGACATGGATTACAAGGAAATAGCCCTCGTGCTGAAGGTGCCCGAGGGTACGGTAAAAAGCAGGATCAACCGCGGGCGCACGGAACTTGCGCGGCTGCTCGCGCGTACTTATAAGCAGGTGCAGTGATGGCCCCAGAGATGAATGACGAGCTCAAGAACGCGATGCAGTGCAGCGAGTTCGAGGCGCTGCTGACCGATGCTCTCGATGGCACGCTGACTCTGGCGTCGCGCGAGCGCTTCGAGCAGCATCGCTCGGGCTGCGCCGTGTGCAGCGTGGCGTTCGCGGAGGCGGAAGCCGGCAAGAGCTGGCTGGCGGCGCTGGACGTGGTCGAGCCACCGCGCATGCTGGTGCACAACATCATCGCGGTTACGACCGGCGCGCAGCGCACCGAAGCAGCGGCTGCGGCGCAGGGCGCGGGCTGGATGGATCGTCTGCGCGCGCGCCTGCGGCCTGGTTTCCGGGGCATGATGCAGCCGCGCTTTGCCATGTCGATGGCGATGGGATTCTTCTCGCTCAGCATGGTGTTCAACCTGGCGGGCATCCACCCGACGCACATCACGGCCGATGATCTGCGGCCTTCGAATGTCGCCAATCGCACGCTTTCCAGCCTGGCCGAGACGCAAGGACGCATCGTGAAGTACTACGAGTCCATGCGCTTCGTGTACGAGATCGAATCGCGCGTCCGCGAGCTGCGCAGTGCGGGCGAGCAAGCGCCGACGGACCAGCAGAAGAAGAAGGAACAAGAAAAGCGCAATCCGAATGAGAAGACCAGCGAGCGCCCCGGCAAGAATAAGAACGACCGGGATCGTTACGCATGGGAGCTGCTGAATAACACCTGGGCCATGGTGGCATCACCCACGATGGCCGTGCCTGAGGAGGCGAAATGAACTGCGTCCTGCATCCCGATGTGCCGGCAGTGGCTTACTGCCGCACGTGCGGCAAGGCGCTGTGTGCGACCTGCAAGCGTGACGTGCGGGGCGTGGTGTACTGCGAAGACTGCCTGGCGTCGCGTGTGTCTGACACCGTGCCTGTGGGTGTGACGGCCGCGCCACGCGACGTAGTGAATCTGGGGGATGGCACTCCTGTCCTGGCCGGGTTCCTGGGCATGATCCCCGGTGTGGGCGCGATGTTCAACGGGCAGTTCTTCAAGGCGATGGTCCACGTGGTGGTGTTCGCCGCGTTGATCTGGGGCGCCGACAACGGCGGTTCGGCGGAAGTCTTCTTCGCCTTCGGCATCTGCTTCTGGTGGTTCTACATGGTGTTTGACGCGTTCAAGACGGCACGCGCCAAGCAACTCGGCCAGCCATTGCCCGATCCGTTCGGTTTCGAGCGCATATGGAGCGGCAGCGTGACCGCGGGCGCGGCGAATCCGACCGTGCAGCAGCCCGTGCCCGGCGCGGCCGGACAGCCGGTGGTGCCGCAGCCGGAGTTCGCGAATGTCCCCATCGGCGCCATCGTGCTCATCGGCGTCGGCGTGCTGTTCCTGCTGGATACCACTGGGTTCATGCCGCTGCACTGGATGCGCCGCATGTGGCCCGTGATCCTGATCGTTCTCGGCGTGTGGGTGTGGATCCGGCGCTCGGCGCCGCGTGAGTAGGAGACTGCGATGGGTGGCTATCAATATCAACGTTACGTCCGCAATCGGATGTGTGGCTGCGCGCGCTGTCGCTTCCGTTCCGCCAGCGGCGCCTTCTGGCTGGTCGGAGTCGGGCTCCTCTTCCTGCTCGATACGGTGGGAGGAGTTCGTATCCACAACACCTGGCCACTGTTCCTGATCATGGCCGGTTTGTACCAGGTGCTGGTGCATAACCTCTCGGACGAAGGTCACATCCAGCCGGGCTGGTATCCGGTCGCGCCGGGGCAGCCCACCGCGCCGCCGCCGCCGCCACAGGCACCGCCGTCGAGCGGACAAGGAGCCAGCAATGTCTAGCGTGCCTCCGCAATATCCGTACTACCGGCGGCGCTCGATGGCTGGCCCGCTGATCATGATCCTCATCGGCGTCGTGTTCCTGATGGCGAACTTCGGCATGCTGTCGCGCCACGACGTCTTCCTGTGGTTCGCGCAGTACTGGCCGGTGCTGCTCATCTTCTGGGGCCTGGTGAAGCTGGCCGAGTGGTTCAGCGACCATTCCCAGGGCCGGCCGACGCGCGGCATCGGCGCCGGCGGTGTGTGCTTCATCATCTTCCTGTGCCTGTTCGGCTTCTCGGCGAACCGCGCTTCGCGGCTCAACTGGAACGCCATCGGCCAGGAGATGGACGTTGACGATGATTTCTTCGGATTTAACTGGTTCGGCCAGACGTTCACCTTCACCAACCAGCAGGAGCAGGCGATCGCGGCGAACGTGACCAGCGTGCAGATCAACAGCGACCGCGGCGACATCAGTGTGAGCGCATGGGACGAGCCCAAGGTCAAAGTCATCGCGCACAAGCGCATCGGCGCCAGCAGCCAGGACGACGCGAACCGCATGGACCAGGGCACGCAACCTAACGTCCGCGTGGAAGGCACCATGCTGCTCATCAGCGCCAATACCAGCGGCACTGGGACGGAGGTCCTCATCGGCACGCCGAAGGCGAGCCACGCCGTCAGCGACCTGGAGATTTTTCTGCCGAAGAAGCTGGCGCTGGAGATCTCGACGCGGCGCGGCGACATCACGGTGCGTGACCGCGTGGGCGACGTGAAGGCGACGACGCAGCGCGGCGACGTCAACGTCGGCGACCTCACCGGCTCGGCCACCATCTCGCTGCGCCGCGGCAATCTGCGCGCCGAGAAGATCTCGGGTGACGTGAGCGTCGAAGGCCGCGTCAGTGATACCGACATCAGCGATATCGGCGGCCTGGCGCGCTTCAACGGCGACTTCATGGGCCAGATGAAGCTTTCCAAGATCACCAAGGGCGTGGAGTTCACCTCCAGCCGCACCGACCTGCGCTTCGGCAAGCTCGAAGGCGAGATGACGATGGATAGCGGCGACCTGCGCGTGGCGCAGTTGGCCGGGCCGTTCAGCATCACGACGCGCTCGAAGGACATCCACGTGGACGACATCACCGGCGACGTGAAGGTCGAGAACTCGAACGGCGAGGTAGAGATCCACGCGACGAAGCTGCCGCTGGGCACCATCGACATCGTGAACCGCAAGGCCGAAGTCACGCTCACGCTGCCACGAGACGCGAACTTCGAGATCGATGCGCGCACGCGCCGCGGCGACATCGATAGCAACGACTACCCCGAGCTGACCAAGCAGAGCCGCTCCGGCGAGAACGCCGCCACCGGCAGCGTGGGCAAAGGTGGCCCGCGCGTGCACATTGATAATCAGTTCGGTGGGATCACGCTGCGTAAAGGCTAGGCTGTGGTGTCATCCTGAGCGGAGCGAGGGCGCCGTAGGCGAGCTCGCGAAGTCGAAGGATCCCTATAGCAACGATGATGCGTGGGTGTGATAGGGATCCTTCGACTACGCATCTCGGCCGTGCCGAGCTGCTTCGCTCAGGATGACAGCCCTCTTCTTTCCTCCGCAGTCAGCTCCCGCCATTTCCCCTTCGCCAGATCGCCCAGTTGTAAGTCGCCGATCGCGACGCGCACCAGGCGCAGCACTTCGGCGCCGCAAGCCGCCACCATGCGGCGTATCTGGCGATTGCGGCCTTCGTCGAGTGTGACTTCGAGCCAGCAGTTCCTGGCGCCGCGGCGCAGCTCGCGGACCGCGACAAGCCGGAGCAGTTCACCGTCGTCGCGCACGCCGCGCTGCATGCGCGCGATGACTTCGGCGGGATCCGCAACGTTGATCTGCACGTGGTAGGTCTTTAGGAGATGGCTCGCCGGATCGGTGATGCGGGCAGCCCTGGCCGTATCGTTCGTCAACAGGAGCAGGCCTTCGCTGGCCTTGTCGAGTCGGCCGACCGGCGCGAGCCAGGGCATCGACGGATCGAGCAACGAGTAGACCGTCGCGCGGCTTTGCTCGTCGGCGCGTGTCGTTACCGCGCCGCGCGGCTTGTTCAGCATGAGGTAACGAAACGCCGCGGCAGTGATCTTCGCGCCGGCAACCTCGATGCGGTCGCGCTCCCAGTTGACCGGCGACTCGGGATCGCGCCGCACCTGGCCATTGACCCGCACTGCGCCGCCGCGGACCACATCTGCCGCCTGCGCGCGCGACGCATAGCCGAGTTTGGAGAGGGCGCGGGCGAGCCCGACGCGCTTCTTGCCGCCAATCTTCTTGGTTGTCATTCCGAGCGCAGCGAGGAATCTGCTGTTCGTCGGTAGAAGCAGATCCCTCGCTACGCTCGGGATGACAAATCAGGAGTGTTCTTCGGTTGTGCGCTCAAGTATGCCCCGCCGAGCAGCAGTAATCCCGAAAGGAACGCCCAGAAGATCAGCGTCACCGAGATGGCGAACGGTCCATAGACCTCCTGGAAGTTCAGCCACGGCAGCGCGAGGATGTACGCGTACTTCGCCAACTCCCATAGGAGACCGGTGACGACCGCCGCGGGAAACACGTCGGCCGCGTGGACTTTGCCGTGCGGCAGCAGCCAGTAGATCAGGAAGAAGATGCCGATGCTCGCCACCACGGCGAAGAACTTCATGATGATCCAGCCGAGGATGCTGGCCACGATCCCGGTCGAGCCGAGCAGCAGGACCTCAAGCATCCGCTGATTGCCGGCCGTCAGCGCGACCGAGATCATGGCCAGCACGCCGGCGCCGAACGCCAGGCCGAGCGATACCGCCTGGTTCGCCAGGTAGGAACGGTTCTTGGGAAATCCCCACACGCGATTGAGCGCGACCTCGAGTGGCAGGAACACGCCCGTGGAGGTGATCAGCAGCATCACGACACTGACCATCTGCACGCCCTTCCGCGCGTATACCAGCGCGGTGAGGTTCTTGATCACGAAGTCTTGACCGGCGGGCAGGTAGTCGCGCACCAGATCAAGGATGACCTGCGTCATCAACGGCGAGTGAAAGACCTTGCGCGTGAGCGTCAGCATCAGGACAACGAAAGGGAAAAGCGAGAGGATGGCATTCGCCGCTACCGAAAAGGCGAACGTGTGGACGTCGGTGCTGAAGAGATATCGCAGGGTGGGAACGGCGCGGCCGCGCCAGCGGTGGGTTGACGGCGGAACGCTATTCTGATCGAGCGACGATGTCATCGAGTTGCGTTCGTGCGAACGGCGGCGTCCAACAATTCCATACTCTTACGACATTTCTCATCGATTCGTGGTGTTCGGTGGAAGGCATCGCGAATAGCGACTGCTCGAGCATCAGCGCCAGCTTTAAGCAACGCCTCGATATTCCAGTAGTAACACTGCTCTGCGGCGCGCGTTAACGGAGTCATCCCCATGCCATCGGCGGCATTCACGTTGGCGCCATGATCGTGCAGCATTGAGATAAAGCCCGAATTCAAGCTGTCGGCGGCGTAGGAGAGAGCATCGCGGCGATAGCGGTCTTGTGGCTTCAGATCGGCGCCATGTCCGAGCAAGAGGTCCGTAGTTCCAAGCTCGCCTGACTTCACTGCCGCGAGGAGCGGAGTATCGTGGTCATTTGATGGGTCCGCGACGTTAACCTCTGCTCCCCGCTCAAGGAGAAGCCGGAGAAATGAAAGGTTGCGGACCGAGAGACGAACAACGTATCGGCCAAGCGATGAGTGGATATCAAACGACCCGGCATTCAACACCGCAGGGGCGATCCTCGAATCGTGTGCCCAGACAAGGTGCGTGCGGCTTGCATCGCTGACACGCGCGCCGTGAGCTATCAGGAATAGAACGGCATCGCCGTGGTCTTGAAGGATGGCCTTTAACAGCGCGTTCTCGTGGTCTTCGCCCATGGTATTGACATCCCAGCCTTGGCGGAGCAATTGCTCGTAAAACGGTATTGCAGGCTTGAAGTACGATTCGAGGTCAACGGCCGCGCGGACCTTTGTCTCCAACCGTACCAGGCTGCTTCGCTCACGCATCCAGTCGACGGTTTCATGAACGCGAATACTGTCACGGTACGCGAGCGTGATGATGGTTGTGTCGAACGCCATCCTCCCCGCACGCGCCATGCTAAAAAAACCAACTTCATTGAAGGCATCTACCAATTCGGCGAACTTGTAAGGGGCGATTCGAATCTGGTAATGGCCGGGAACGGCACAACCCCGCAGACAGTAAAGGTCTACAGTGCCTCCGCCGTAAAAGTTCAGCCGGAATTTCGGACATCCGTCGCACCACGAGGGATTCTCGAAATAGCTCAATTCCACTGTGTTCAGGTATGTATCCGGCTTGTCGCATCCGCTCAGCAACACGGCCAAGAGGACGCCGATCAGCAGGAGACGATTTGCCATTCGCCGCGCTTTGCCGCTCATTTTCCTTGCGCAATCCAGACTTCCTTGCATATTATGCGCTGCTCGTCGCGGAGTGAAGCGACGGGTTCCGCCGCGCGAGCGACGGAAAGACGATGAAGGTGCTTCGCAGTCGGTGTCGGTTCAAGAGCTAATTGGTTCGAAAGGCAGCGCCGCGACAGGCGCCGGGCAGCGGGTTTCGGACTCGCGCTACCGGTCCGCGCGGCCCTTCGCATTTCTGGCCAAGGACCGCTGCTTGCTGTAGCGCCATAATGCCGCGTTCCTCCCGGCTCCCCGTCGAGCCCGATTTTGGCTGGCTGGGGTGGAGGTGCGTGGCGCACTGCAGCACTGAGGGAAAGGAGTTGTACGTGAGAGAGAAGGGAACTGTGAAGTGGTTCAACGGGGCGAAGGGCTATGGCTTTATCCAGCGCTCCACGGGTGAGGACGTCTTTGTCCATTTCTCCGCCATCCAGGAGAACGGCTATCGCTCGCTGAACGAAGGTGAGACGGTAGAGTTCGACCTGATGAAGGGTCCGAAGGGCTTCCAGGCGTCGAATGTAGTTCGCGTCTGAGGCAGAGTGATCCGGCGGACTTGCGTGGATTGCCGCGGAACCTGGTCCTACACCCCTCTCGCGAGAGAGGGGTTTTTATTTCTCTGGTATGGCTCCCATTTTCCCCGTCGCGTGCCCCACCATGCTGACGCCGCGCGACGTCAACGGCAGTTCGAGCACCACGCAGCCACCGCGTGGCTCCAGGTTCTTGGCCCAGATGTCGCCGCCGTGCTGCTTGAGGATGCCGAAGCACACGCTCAGTCCCAATCCGGTGCCGCGGCCGATGTCGCGCGTGGTGTAGAACGGGTCGAAGACGCGCGTCAGGTCGGCGAATCCGGGGCCACTATCGCAGAACTGCATTACCAGCCGCTCGCCGCTTACCCGGGCATCGATCGTGACTTTCTTTTCGAGTGATTTCTCTACCGCATCCAGCGAATTGTTCAGCAGGTTGAAGAAGACCTGGCGCAGGAGCTCGGGATCGAAGGGGACGCGCGGCAGGTCGGCGGGAATATCGGTAGTGATCTGCACGTTGCGCGTGCGGCCTTCGTACTCGCGCAGGCTCATGACTTCGCTGAGTAGTTGCTGCACGGAGACCTGGACTTGCTCGCCGCGCGCCGGCTGCGCAAAGCGCACCAGATTCTGCAGGATGCGCTTCATGCGCCCCGCCTCGCGCTGGATCACGTTCAAGTCGCGGCGCGTCGGCTCGTCCGCGGGCCGGTCGAGCAGCAACTCGGTGTAACCGAGGACGGCCGTCAGCGGGTTGTTGAGTTCGTGCGTCAGGCCGGAGACGAGTTGTCCCAGGCTGGCCAGCTTCTCGTTCACCAGCAACTGGCGCTGCAGGCGAGCGTGGTCGAGCGCGGCGCCCAAATGGAGGGCGAGCATCTCCAACGGCGCCAGGTCTTCGGCCTGTAGGGGCGAGCCTTCGCGCGATGCGCCCAGCCAGATGCATCCCAGCGTGCCACCTTGCGCGGTGCGCAGCGGCACGACGAGCTCATCGTTTCCGGCGTGTTCGGGCAAGCCGCAACTGGCGCGATACGAGCTATGACCCACGGCCTCCGCCCCCGCGCAAAGCTCGTTGATCTCGTCGGCGGAGAGCTGCGGTACGCGCCCGGCGAGCCGCGACGCCTGTCCACTCGCTTCCGCTGCTGCCGCCACGCTGAGCCGCCCCGAATCGTCGGCCGTGAGGATGACGGCGTGGGCGAAATGCGTCTCCGCCACGATGGTGCGCGCGATCTCCGGGCATATGGCGATGGCATCGTTGCCGCCGAGCAGCTTCGAGGTCAGCGCCGCAAAACTCTGCATCTGCGATTTGAGCGAGCGCTCGCGGCGCGTGGCCGCCTGCGCCATCCCCGATTCGTCTTCGAGCAGGGTGACAATCATGCCGACGGCCACCAGATACCGCGGCACATCCCACCAGACCTGCGTGGCGACCAGCGGGCCGAGGAGCGCACTCTGCATCGAGGTCAAAGGGAAAGCGCCTGCCCACATCCAAAAGCCGGCGACCGTGGTCAGCGTACCCGGGCTGAAGCGATGCTGGCGGCGCATGAAGAAGAGGCCGGCGCAGCCCAGCAAGGTGGCCAGCATGATGTGGAGCGCACCGAGATAGTTCCCGCTGAACAGTTGCACCAGGTCGAAGATGCCGAGCCCGAACAGAGCTGCCGCGATCGAGAGGTCATACGCGGTGACCGGCCTCGCCATGCGCAGGCCGATGACGATGCAGCCGAAGAAGAAGAACAACGGCGCGGGCAGATAGAGCCACACCGACGCCACGCCGAAGCTGAGCGCCACGCAATACACGATCCCCACTAGATTCAAGGTCGAGAGGATGGTGCGCCGCTGTTGCGGCATCTCGCGCAGTCGTGACATCGAGATGGCGAAAACGGCGACGCCGCTCCACCACAGCGAGCGGTCCAGCGCCAGCAACCAGCCGGTCTGCGCGCCGGCGGCGCCAAAAGCTTGCAACAGGTTGTGCCCAAAGATCAGTCCCCAGCCCCTGAGCCACAGCGTGACCCACGGAGCCCGGCGTTGCCGCTCCAGCGTGGCAAAGATCGCCAGCAGCACGACCATGACCAGCAGGGTCGGTAACCTGTTCAGGAATTCGGGCATAAAGTAATGCCGTCGGGGGGAGACTGGCCCTATTGTACCGAAATACCCTGTCCATTTAGGCTTAACGGGAGCGTGTCTCCCGTAACCCGGCATCGTTTTGGGAAGCGCCCCGCAGGCATCAGGATTGCTATGACACATCGCTATGTGATTGGTTTCATTCTGCTTTGCGCGACGTCCCAGTTCGCCTTCTCACAGGCCACCACGGACGAAGCACCCTTGGTCTCAGCGCAGCCCAAAAGCATGTCTGTCGCTGACGTGATCCGCAACTTTGCCCAGAAAGAGACCGAGTTCGCCAAGGCGCGCGAGAATTACGTCTACCGGCAAACAGTCAAGGTGCAGACGCTGGATGGCGAGACCGTCGATGGCGAGTACCAGCAGGTGGCCGACATCAGCTACGACTCGAAAGGCCGCCGCGTCGAGACCGTGGTCTTTGCGCCGCAGAGCACGCTGGAGCGCGTCAGCATGAGCCCGAGCGACCTGGAGGATATCCGTAGCCTCATGCCGTTCGCGCTCACCACCGAGAACCTGCCGCAATACACCATCACGTATCTCGGCCAGCAGAAGCAGGACGAACTGAACACCTACGTCTTCGACGTCGGTCCCAAGACCATCGTGAAGGGGCAGCGGTACTTCGAGGGCCGCATCTGGGTGGACGATCACGACCTGCAGATCGTCAAGACCACCGGCAAGACCGTACCGGAGCAACACGTCAACAAGAAAGGCAAAGGCGACGAAGACCTGAAACCGCGCTTCACCATGTGGCGCGAGCAGATCGACGGCGTCTACTGGTTCCCCACCTATGTCCGCGCCGATGACACCTTGCACTTCCGGGCGCGCGGCCTGATGAACGACGTGCACATTCGCGAGATCATCCGCTTCACCAGCTACAAGCGCTTCGGGTCGGATGTGAAGATCACGTACGAAGGCGAGGACGTGATGAAAGACAAGAAGCCGGCGGAGAAGCCGAAGCCACCCCTCTGACGAGAAGCAGCACAACGTCATCCTGAGCGAACGAGCCCGTCCCGCGGCTTCGGGACGGGCTCGTGAGTCGAAGGATCCCTATCGCTACGATAGGTTAGGTGCAATAGGGATCCTTCGACTGTGCTCGTCCGCCGCGGCGGACTCGCTCCGCTCAGGATGACGCGATTACTTGGTCCACTGGTCCACCCAGTCATTCACCGTCTTGTACCAGAGCTGCGAATTCTGCGGCTTCAGCACCCAGTGGCCTTCGTCGGGGAAGTAGAGCATCTTGCTCGGGACCTTCAGCCGCTGCAGCGTGGTGAAGAGCTGGAAGCCCTCGCTCACATCCAGCCGGTAGTCGAGCTGGCCGTGGACAACGAGCGTCGGCGTCTTGAAGTTCGTCGCGTACATGTGCGGCGACCACTTCTCGTAGAGCGCGCGATTGTTCCACGGCAGGCCTTTGAATTCCCACTCGTTGAACCACAGCTCTTCCGTCGAGCCGTAGGCGCTTTCGGCGTTGAACATGCCGTCGTGCGAGACGAAGCACTTGAAGCGCGTGGTGTGGCCGAGCATCCAGTTGATCATGTAGCCGCCGTAACTGGCGCCTAGCGCGCACTCGCGTGTCTTGTCGATGAATGGATACGTCTTCTCCGCGTAGTCGAGGCCGAGCATCAGGTCCTGATAGGCGCGGCCGCCCCAGTCGCCGTTGATGTCGTCGATGAACTTCTGCCCGTAGCCCGTCGAGCCGCGCGGATTCACCATGATGACCACGTAGCCGCTCGCCGCGAACAACTGGGGGTTCCAGCGGAACGACCACGCATCTCCCCACTGCCCCTGCGGTCCGCCGTGGATGAGAAACTTCATCGGATACTTCTTCGTCGCGTCGAAGTTCGGCGGCCTCACGAGGAAGCCCTCGACGTCCGCGTTCTCCGCGCCCTTGAAGAAGAACCCCTCGCGCTCGGCCATGCTGACCTGCGCCAGCAACGCGTCGTTCACGTGCGTGACGGCGCGGTCTTTGTGCAGCGAACACTTGGGGCCCATGCCGGGGTCAACATCGCCGGTGCGCGACGGGCAGCCCACGACGCCGGCGTCGCTGGCGTAGATCTCGTTGGGCGCGGTGAGAGACATGCGCGAGAACACCAGCGTCTTGCCGTCGGCGGTGACGGTGATCTCGTCGTTGTGACCCGCCACGATCGAACTGCGCACGTAGGGCGGCGTCAGTTGCAGCGAGTAGATGAGCGCGTGTCCCTTGTGATCGGCGCTGAAATAGATCGCCTTCGAATCCTGGGCCCACGCATAGCTGCCGACCCAATGGTCGAAATCCGAAGTCGTGTCGATGCTTTTGCCGGTGGCGCGCTCATAGAGCAGCAGCCGGAAGCGGTCGCTCTCGTATCCCGCGCGGAATTGCGCGCGGTAGGCGATGTACCGACCGTCGGGCGAGTACAGAGGCGTGGAATCCGAGCCCGGATTCGTAGTGATCTTCTTTGGCGTGCCGCCAGCTATCGGAACCAAGAACAGGTCATTGTTGGTCGAGATGGCGCCGACTTCGTCATGGTTCGACGTGAAGCAGACTTCCTTCCCGTCAGGCGAGATGGCGTAGTCATCCTGCCCGCCGAGCGAGAACGGTGGCACGTCATGGGCGCCGGGGGTCAGGTCGCGGGCAGCAGGGCCGTGGTCCGAATCGCCTTCACTCATCCCCAAGTCACCGGCGATCGACTGCACGAACAAGTGTGCGCGCTTCGCACCGGTGTAGGCATTCCAGTGGCGGAACAGCAGGCCGGTGAAGATGCTGGCCTTTACCTTCGACGCCGCCTTTGCTTCGTCTTTCTGCTTGTTGCACGCATCTTGCGCGGCGGAATCTCCTGCGGCGTTGCACTCCGGCCACACCGTGCTGGTGAAGACGATGGTCTTGCCGTCCGGCGACCACAGCGCGCCGCTGGCCCCGGTCGAAATGCTCGTCACGCGTCGGTTATTCCGGATCTGCCCCAGGCTCGATTCGAAATCGGCGAGCCATATCTGGTCTTCGGTCTCGTACAGCAGATGCTTGCCATCGGGCGACCAACGCGCGCGGCTCTCGCCTTTGCCATTGGTGATCTGTCGAGCCGCGGTTGACGCGGCGCTGGAAGCAGCGTCTCCGCCCGTCAGCGGCACGAGCCAAATGTGCGATTTGCGCGTGTTCTCGCCCAGGTTCACGTCCATCGCGCTGAACGCGACCCATCGGCCATCGGGCGACGGTTGCGGATCGCCGATGCGCTTCAGCGCCATCATGTCTTCGAAGGTGAAAGGACGCTTTTGCGCCGCCGCAAAGGAAGAGATAAGTAAGAGTGCGATGAGGGTCTTACGGAGCATTGGCTTGTCCCCCGGCAAGCGAGCAGTCTAAATCAAAAGCAGACGTCATCCTGAGGCGGCGATGTCTGCCGCCGAAGGATCTATGGATTTCTGTCGGCAAAACACGTAGATCCTTCGGCCGCATGGAACGCGGCCTCAGGATGACGTCCTTTTTTTGATTTGAGTCAGGCGAGCTTCGTTCCCGCTATCTTCTCCAGCACGCTGATCGGTGCCACCTCCGGCGCGACCATCGCGTCGATGGGCACGATGAAGGTCTGCTCCACGCAGTATTGGCCGCTGAGCACGGCGTGCGGCACGGTGTCAGTGAAGACCAGCCACGTCGCGCCCGGCGGAAACTCGCTGCGCGTGTGCGGCTGCTGCTGGAAGGCCTCGTTCTCTTTCAGCCAATCATGCAGATGCAGCATGAAGCGGTCGTAGGCAGAATGTGACGTCATGCCGACCGCGCCTTTCAGCTTGTCAAGCAAGCTCGTGCCACCGGCAAAGTCTTTCAGTCCGGCAGCCTCGGCATGTTGCGCAGCCAGCTCGGGAAAACGCGGCCCGGTGAGCCACACGCGCGGCTTCGCGGGATTGATGTTGGTGAACACGCGCAGGATGCGACCGCCGTGCACGGGACGCGTGGGGAACGAATCGATATGCAGCAGGTCGTTGCGCTTGTGCAAGGGCAGCGGACGCCCGGCTTCTTCCAGCGGGCGAAAACTCGCGTAATCGAGCCTCCACTTCGTTGCATACGGACGCAGCAGGTCATTGCAGAAGCCGATCACCGCCTGCGAGTAGCGGCGCATGATGTCGTGCAGGCGCGCCAGCTCGTCTCCGGTGACGGCCGCTCCGTGCACCGCGTCCTGTTTGGGCTTGTACGAGACGTTCTTGTGGAAGGGCGAATCGGCCGGCCGTTGTGCCAGGAGGAATTCGACGTCAGGGCGCGGGAGCGGGAACGGTGCGGACTTGAAGAAAAGGATCTCGCCGCGCTCGAGTTGCTCGCAGCAACGCCGCGACTTCGCCTCCGCTCCGGGCGTGTCGCGCCAGCCTCCGGGATACGGGTAATCGGTGATCTCGATCCAGCCAGCCACGTGAGGCATGCTACTAAATCCTTCCCGAGCGAAGCGAGGGATCCCTATCGATTCCCGATCGTGAGCGGTTGCAATAGGGCTCTCTCGCTGCGCTCGGGATGTTATAAGAAGCAATTCCCATGCTTCGCCCGTCCGAAGCCGAGTTCCACCGCCTGGCACGCGCGCACACGCTGGTGCCGGTGTCGAAGGCCATCAGCGCCGACGTGCTGACGCCCGTCTCTGCCTTCCTGAGCGTCGCTGCGCACGAGCCGCATGCGTTCCTGCTGGAATCCATCGAAGGCGGCGAGAAGATCGCGCGCTACACGTTCCTCGGAGCGCGCCCGTACATGATCGTTTCCGCGCGGGGCGGCGAAGTGGCCGTCGACCGGCCCGGAGCGCGCCGCACGAAGCATGAGGTCAACCCGCCGGCATCGGCGCGCTCTTCGCACGACGGCCAGCCGCGTGTCTTGGCTGTGCTGCGCGACCTGCTGCGCGAACACCGTCCTGCCCCGGTCGAAGGTCTGCCGCCGTTCACCGGCGGCGCCGTCGGATTCTTCTCCTACGACCTCGTCCGCCAACTCGAGAAGATACCGGCCAAAGCTAAAGACGACGTCGGCGTGCCCGACGCCGTCTTCATGTTCTTCGACCGGCTGCTGGCCTTCGACCACGTCCGCCACGAGATCCACATCATCGCCGTCGCCGATGTGCGCAAGGACGCGAAGGGCGCCTACCAGCGCGCGCTGCGCGACATCGCCGCCATCGAGAAGCGATTGCGCACGCCGGTCGCGCCCAAACCGCGGAAGCCTGTCGCTGGCGAAGTGAAGCTGCACGCCAACATGACGCGCGCCACCTTCATCAAGTCGGTGGAGCGCGCCAAGGACTACATCACCGCCGGTGACATCTTTCAGGTCGTGCTCTCGCAGCGCCTCGACTTCGATCCCGGGGCAGCGCCGTTCGACATCTATCGCGCGCTGCGGCGCGTGAATCCGTCGCCCTACATGTACTTCCTGCGGATGGGTGGCATGCACGTGCTGGGCGCGTCGCCGGAGATGCTGGTGCGGGTGACCGGACGCCACATCGAGTACCGCCCCATTGCCGGCACGCTGCCGCGCGGCCGAGACGACGCGGAAGACCGGCGCCTCGAGCACCTGCTGCGCAACGATCCCAAAGAGCGCGCCGAACACGTCATGCTCGTGGACCTTGGCCGCAATGACGTTGGCCGGGTGAGCGACTATGGCACAGTGAAGGTCCGCGACCTGATGTACGTGGAGCGCTACTCGCACGTCATGCACCTGGTGTCGGCCATCGAAGGCCGCTTGCGCGACGGCCTTGACGCCTTCGACGCGCTCGCCGCCTGCTTCCCCGCAGGCACGCTCTCCGGCGCACCCAAGGTGCGCGCCATGGAGATCATCGAGGAACTCGAACCGCTGCGCCGCGGCATCTACGGCGGTTCGGTGTTGTACGCGGATTTCGCCGGAAACCTCGATTCCTGCATCACCATCCGCACCATGCTCACCGTGCCTGAGAAGAAGCGCGCCGACGCGGTGCTGCACGACGCGAGAACTCCCCGCCGGGTCCGTGCGTATGTGCAGGCAGGCGCGGGCATCGTCGCCGATTCTGACCCGGAGAGCGAGCACCAGGAGTCGCTGAACAAGGCGCGCGCCCTGGTGCGTGCGGTCGAGATGGCACGCCGCGGCGAATGAAAGCATTGCGTGATTGAGCCATCGGGCCATTGAGTCATTTCGCCATTGAACACCGCCACGAGGTCTTTCAATGACTCAATGACCCGATGACTCAATGGCTCAATCTTGTAAAATCGAACGTTTATCCACACTCTAAGTCTGGGGACTGGCTTGCTCGACTTTCTCGGCGATCTGCAACGGACCCATCTCTGCGGCACATTGCGCCCGCAGCACGCGCTCGAGCACGTCACCCTGATGGGTTGGGTCAACCGCCGGCGCGATCTCGGCAGCCTCATCTTCATCGACGTGCGCGACCGCACCGGCATCACGCAAGCGGTCTTCGACAAGGAATTGAATCCCGCGCTGCACGAGAAGGCCAGCGGACTGCGCTCGGAGTTCGTCATCGCCGTCCGCGGCACGGTGAAGCAGCGTGACCAGGCCACGGTGAACCGCAACCTGCCGACCGGCGAGATCGAGATCGTCGCTGAAGACCTGCGCATCCTGAACGTGGCGCAGAATCCCCCGTTCCTGCCGAGCGAAGTCGTGCTGCCCAACGAGGAGATCCGGCTGAAGTATCGCTACCTCGACATGCGGCGTGCGGAGGTGCAGGCGCGCATCGAACTGCGGCACCGCGTGTCGCAGGCCATCCGGCAAAATCTCTCGGGCCGCGGCTTCCTGGAGATCGAAACGCCGTTCATGACGCGCAGCACGCCGGAAGGCGCGCGCGATTATCTCGTCCCCAGCCGCGTGCATCCCGGCGCGTTCTACGCGCTGCCGCAATCGCCGCAGCTCTTCAAGCAGATCCTGATGATCGCCGGCTTCGACAAATACTTCCAGATCGTGCGCTGCTTCCGCGACGAAGACCTGCGCGCCGATCGCCAGCCGGAATTCACCCAGATCGACCTGGAGATGTCGTTCCCCACGCAGGAGCGCGTCTTCACTGTCGTCGAGGATTTCCTCGCCGCCGCGTGGAAGGTGGCGGGCGTCGTCCTCAAGACGCCGTTCCCGCGCATGACGTACGACGAGGCCATCAAGCAGTACGGCACCGACAAACCTGACCTACGCCTGCCGCCGCTCACCGACGTGAGCGAAATCTTCACGGCACAGATGCGCGAAACGCTGGGGCTCGACGCGGAATTGCCCGTGGTCGTGGTGCGCATCCCGAAAGTCGGTGAGATCTCGCGCAAGGAGCGCGACGACAATCGCTTGCTCTTCACCAAGGCCACGAACGTCAAGCTGCTCGACGACATCAAGCGGCTGGAGAAGTCGTGGCCCGATGCCGCACAGACGATCCGCCAGCTCGCGACCGCCGACGCCGAAGACCTGCTCGCCGTGGTCGGCGGCGCCGCTGTGACGGGTGAGCGCGAGCCGCTGCGCTTGCGCGCGGCGAGCGAGCTTGTCTGCACGTCGGCGGGCAACTTCCGCGTGGCGCTGGCCCAGCGTTACGCCGCCAAGCATCGCGCCTTCGCCGGTGAGTTGACCGATGCGACGTCCTACCAGCTGCTGTGGGTCACCGATTTCCCGATGTTCGAGTGGAACGAGGAAGGGAAGCGCTGGGAGGCGGCGCATCATCCGTTCACCTCGCCGCACGAGCACGATATGGCGAAGCTGGAGAGCGACCCCGGCGGCGTCCGTGCACTCGCTTACGACGTGGTGCTGAACGGCACGGAGCTGGGCTCGGGCTCGATCCGCATCCATCGTCAGGACATCCAGCAGCGCATCTTCCGCGCCATGGGCATGAGCGACGAAGAGGCGCACTCCCGCTTCGGCTTCTTCCTGGAAGCGCTGCAATACGGTACACCCCCACACGGCGGCATCGCGCTCGGCCTGGACCGCATCGTCATGATCCTGGCCGGCGGCGACAGCCTGCGCGACGTCATCCCGTTCCCCAAGACGGCCAAGGCCATCGACCTGATGGTCGACGCGCCCACCCCCGTGGATGAAAAGCAATTGAAGGAATTGAGTATCAAAGTGACGAAGCGAGATTAGCTTCCCACGGCGGGCGCGAGGCAGCAGGTTCTTCGGTGTCTGGAAGCAGTAGGTGGAAGCAGGCAGGTGGGAGCAGGCCTGCATTAATATGCATTCCTGATGAGCGGCTTTAGCCGCCCGGTGGGAGCACCGGCCTTTCAGGCCGGTGAATACGAAGCATGGAAAACTCAGGGGCTTCAGCCCTGGCTCGCAAACTCGCACCGCAGGATGTCCGCACATTCTTCGTTACGACTTCGACTTGGGGCCGCCGCAGTCTCTTCCAAACCGAGCGCATGTGCGAGCTCATGATGAACATCCTTCGCGTCAATCGCGAGAAAGGCCGCTTCACGCTCCACGAGTTCGTGCTCATGCTGAATC
>CAYWSH010000062.1:0-3373 GCA_964460655.1 uncultured Terriglobales bacterium
CGAAGTCCGGCGGCATGATCTGCATGCACGCGGAGAACGGCGGCGCCATCGACGTGATCGTGAAACAGGCGCTCGCCGCCGGCAAGACGGCGCCGAAGTACCACGCGCTCACGCGCCCGACGACGATGGAAGCCGAAGCCTGCGGGCGCGCCATCGCGCTGGCCGAGATCGCCGGCGCGCCGGTCTACATCGTGCATCTCTCGTGTGATGCCGCGCTGCAAAAAGTCCGCGAAGCGCGCGACCGCGGCCTGCCCGTCTACGCCGAGACTTGCCCACAGTATCTTTATTTATCTCTCGACGATATGGACGCGCCCGGTTTCGAGGGCGCGAAGTACGTCTTCACGCCGCCGCTGCGCGAAAAGTGGAACCAGGAAAAGCTGTGGCAGGGACTGAAAGCGGATCAGCTTTCGGTCGTCTCTACTGACCATTGTCCGTTCTGCTTCAAGGACCAGAAGCAGCTGGGCGTCGGCGACTTCACCAAGATCCCCAACGGCGGACCAGGCGTGGAGCACCGCATGTCGCTCATCTACTCCGGCGGTGTCGCGGCGGGGCGCATGAGCGTGAACCGCTTCGTCGAGATCACCGCCACAACCCCGGCGAAACTCTTTGGCCTGTTCCCGCGCAAGGGCACGATCGCCGTGGGCAGCGATGCGGACCTCGTTGTCTTCGATCCGAAGCGCGAGCAAATCATCAGCGCCCAGACACATCACATGCGCGTGGACTACTCCATGTTCGAAGGCCTGAAGGTCACAGGCACGCCCGAGGTGGTGTTGTCGCGCGGCCGCGTCCTGGTGGAGAAGAACGAATTCCACGGCAAAGCCGGTAGCGGCCAGTATTTGAAGCGCGCGGCCTACGCAGGCGTATAGTTCGCGCTTATAAGGAGGCGGAAATGATCGCTGTCCTTTTGTTCGCCGCCCTCAGTCTGCAGGCTGCCCAACCCGCCGCGCAGGCTGCGTTTGCCGAGGCGAACGCCGCCTACGAGAAGCGCGAGAACGATAAGGCGCTCGCAGGCTACGAGAAGGCGATCGCGCTCGAGCCGAACAACGCTGAGTTCCACCTGGGCCGCGCCCGCGCGCTCGCTCGCCTCTCGCGCCACGCCGATGCCATCAGCGAGACCACGAAAGCGGCGCAGCTCGATCCCAAGAACCCCACCGCACTACGCGACCGCGGCCATTACCTCATCAATCTGCATCGCACCGGCGAGGCGGTGAAGGACCTCGCCCGCGCCGAGCAGATGGAGAAGAACGACCGCGAGATCTACTACCACTTGGGGCTCGCCCATTACATCCTCGGCGACTTCCGTCGCGCCGCCGACGATTGGCAGGGCTGCCTGCGCAACGTCAAGACCGACGATGACCGCATCTCGTGCAGCGCCTGGGCGTATCCCTCTTTGGTCCGCGCCGGCCGCAGCGCCGAGGCGCAAAAGGTCCTCGACGGCGTCCCGCAAACCATGAAGCCCAAGGACAACACCGCGTACTACGACCGCCTGATGCTTTTCAAAGGGCTGGCGCAGGAAGAAGACGTCGCCAAGACGATGGAGAAAGATGCCATCTCGAAGCCGACCGTGGGCTACTCCATCGGACTTTGGCACCTGCTGAACCGGCGCATCGACAAAGCAAAGAGCTACTTCCAGACCGCTGCCAGTGCGGAACAGAAGAGTGCATTTGGTGCCGTCGCGGCCGAAGCGGAACTCAAGCGGATGAAGTGAGTTCTCCGAACTGTGCGGTCCCAGACGGCGCTTGTGCTTTTGCCGAGGCACCTGTGTTTCCCAGATAGGCCCACTCTAGGCGCAGACATCCCCTTTCAAGCATCTCCCTGCAAGTCGCTAACGATTCCCCATCAGGCTGGCGATGCGTTTGCGCCGCACCACCCATTCATCGAGCGAGAACATGCGCGGGCCGACTTCGATCAGCCGCGGCAGCAAGTTCCACGCGGCGACCGCGGTCCATTCCTGCCCGCCACGCTGCTTCAGGCCTTGCTGGTTGAGCTCAGTCGCGATGCGCGGGAAGCCGTGCTCCTGGATGATGAGCTCCATGAGCAGCATGAGCGTGGCCATCTCGTTCGGCTCGTACTCGAGATGCTGGCAGTCGCCGGCGACGCGCATGCCGTACGGGACTTCTTCCTGTGGCTTGGCGGTGGTAGCGTCGCCCGAATCGCGCTCCCACTCCACCGCGATCAGCTTCCACCCGGCCTGCTGCCGGACATCGAAATACTCGGCCGGCGGAACACCCTCGATCCTCTCCTTCACGTGCTCGCGCTTTGCCATGCTGCCTCCTCGGGAGACACCGCAACCAAAGCGTAGATGCACGTCCCGTGCCAGATAGCGGCCAGGCTAAGTGATTGACCTGGCTCAGCCGAAGCGCGCGCACCGCTGCTACGCGTGTCCGCTCGCGCGATCACGCTGTCCGGAACCGGGCGGTTTTGACTTGTCGCTGGCGGCGTGCGGCTTGTAGCTTGGTTCGTCCATGTCTCCTCTGCTTGCCAGCGTGGTGCTCGGCCTGACGGCGGCGCTCGCCAACCTGTTCGGCGGCGCCATCATCGTGCAGAAGCACTGGGACCGCCGGTTCCTGCGCTACTTCATGGCACTCGGCGCCGGCTTCATGCTGGCGACCGCGCTGGTCGAGATGGTCCCCGTCAGCCTCTCGCTGAGCGGCCCGCGCGCCGGCTTCCTCGTCCTGCTGGGATACCTGGTCGTGCACTTCTTCGAGCACACACTGAGCCCGCACTTCCATTTCGGCGAAGAGACACACCACGATGAATTCGCCAACTCGCATTACGGCTATTCGGTCGTCCTGGGCCTGGTGATCCACACGTTCTTCGACGGCATTGCGATCGCCAGCGGCTTCCTGGTGAGCGCGTGGCTCGGCTGGATCATCTTCCTCGCTGTTTTCCTGCACAAAGTGCCGGAAGGATTCACGGTCGCGTCGGTCATGCTGGCGAGCGGGCGGTCGCGCGCGGTGGCGTGGTGGTCGTCGGTGTTGCTCGGTGCGGCGACGCTGGCGGGCGTGTTCGCCGTGGCCGCGTTCCGCGCCTCGGTCGGCTTTGGCTTGCCGCTCTCGGCCGGCGTGACGATCTACGTGGCGGCAAGCGACCTCATCCCTGAGGTGAACCGCGAGCCGGGTATCAAAATGGCGCTGGTGGTGTTTGTAGGAGTGGCGCTGCTCTTCGCGCTGGACTGGGTGTTCCGCGCGGCGTGAAGTTCACGATCACGAATGTCATCCTGAGCGGAGCGATGTCCAACGGCGTTGGACGAGCGCAGTCGAAGGATCCCTATTGCACCCGAAACATCGAGTTAGCGATAGGGATCCTTCGACTTCGTCCCGGCAAGCCGAGACTCCGCTCAGGATGACGTCATTTAAGGATGCTAGAGAAC
>CAYWSH010000062.1:3473-6978 GCA_964460655.1 uncultured Terriglobales bacterium
TCGTTGCGGATGGTCGCCGCGATGTCGCGGAAGATTTCCGGGAACTGGCCTTCGAACTTCGGGAAGTACGCCTTGCCGCCGGTGAGGCGCGCGAACGTATTCATCTGGTTGTCGGCTTGCAGAAAGTCGGTTCTTGCGGCGCCGGTCTCGAAGCTGCCTAGCGGGTTCGTGCACGGCAGGAAGCGCGTAATGTCCCCGTAGGGTGAGGTCTCTGCCCACTGGCGCATCGCCTGGCCCGTGCCGATGCCATAGATGACGGTATTGTTCGCCCCCTGCACCTTCTTCAGCACCTTGTCGTACGTGATCCGGCTGAACGTATCGCAGCCGCTGGAGATAAGGATGATGTACTTGCGTCCTTCGACGTCGGCCACGCGATCGATAGTGTCGTACAACGAATCGAACAGGTTCGTCTCACTGAAGCCGGGAATACGCAGCTGACCGAGCGCGCCGTACACCTGGTTCTTGTCCTGCGTGAAATCGGCGAGGATCTCGGGCTTCATGTCGTAGGCGATGACGGCGATCCAGTCCTCTTTCTTCAGCATCTGCGCGAAGGTGTAGGACGCGCGCAGGGCATCCGTCATGAACGCATAATTGCTCTTGGCGAACTCGATCAGCAGCACCGCCGTGATGGGTGCTTCCTTCTGCCCGAAACTGGCGACACGCTGCGGCACGCCGTCTTCCAGGACGCGGAACATCTGCTGCTTCAAGCCCGGGACGAACATCCCATCCTTCGTCGTGACGAGAACGTCGAGGGTGACGAGCGGCACGTCGGTAGTGATGGTGAACTCCGGCTCTTTCTCTCTCGGACGCCGTACCGGAGGCGGAGTGGTGTCTTCGGTCTTCTTCTTGGGGATAGCGATGGGGCCGATGTCGCCGGTTGGACCGCCGGCTTCGGAAGGCGGCGCCTGCGTGGGCTTGGGCGTTTGCGGCGCCGGCGTCTGCGATTGCGACGTCGCCTGCGCGCTCGCGTGCGTGCTCCACACCGCCGACGTCACGACCGCGGTGGCAAGCACGAGGAGCCAAAGCACGGCGCGTGGTGTCTTAATGAAGGCTTGCCGGATGAATTGAGAGAAAAGCCTTACCAGACCGGTGTTTTGGGAGAACATCGCTGCACTCACTGGTGAAATCTCTATGCTAGTATAGACGCACAAAGTCCAGCGTGGGTTCATTCTCTCGGCGTTTCGCGCCACCGCGCCAGACTTGTAGTTGTCATGAAAAAAGTTGTCGTAGCCGTCGCCCTCCTGCTCGTCGCCTCCACTCTGCTCGCTGCCCACTCGGAAAAGCCGATCGCCGTTGCCACCATGCCGGTGGACCAGATCAAGACCGGCATGAAGGGGGTGGCCTATACCGTCTTCGAAGGCACGCAGCCCGAACCGATGGACCTGGAGGTCATCGGCGTGCTGCAGAACCAGAACGGACCGAAGGGCGACATCATTCTGGTGCGCCTCAAAGGGACAAAACCCGAATACACGGGCGTGGTTGCGGGTATGTCGGGCAGCCCGGTCTACATCGACAACAAGCTGGTGGGCGCGCTCGCGTTCCGCATCGGGCAGATGTCGAAAGAAGCCATCGCCGGCGTAACGCCGATCGCCGACATGCTCGAGATCAACGAGATGGACCGCAGCCTGCCGGCGCGTGAAATGCGTACCGCGCAAACGCGCAATGAAGCGGCCGGCACCGCCGGTCCCGGCAGCAACGACACATCGGCGGCGCTCCGGACGTACCAGAATCTGCTGCAACCCATCGAGACCCCGCTCGCGTTCAGCGGCTTCACCGAAGACGCCGTCAAGCGCTTCGCGCCGCAGTTCGCCGCCGCCGGCATCGTGCCCGTGATGGGCGTCGGTGGCGTCAGCGACCAGAAACAGCCCGAGCCCATCGTGCCCGGCTCGGCGATCAGCGCCGTGCTGGTGCGCGGTGACATGGACATTGCCGCCACTTGCACCGTCACCTACGCGGATGCGGACCGGTTGCTGGCTTGCGGCCATCCCATCCTGCAGTTCGGCATGACCGACATGCCGATGACGAAGGCCACCGTGCTCGCCACGCTGCCTTCGCCGCTCAACGCGTTCAAGATCGTGAACGCCACCGAGACGATCGGCACGTGGGTCCAGGACCGCCACACCGGCATCCTCGGTCGTTTCGGCCAGCAGGCGCGCATGATCCCCGTCACGCTCTCGGTGCACGGCGGCGCGCGCCCCAAGACGTTCCACTTTGAGGTCCTGAACAACGCCAAGCTCACGCCGGTGGCGATCATGTCCACCGTATTCAGCGCGTTGCAGGGCGTGAACGAGTACGGCGAAGAGACTACCTACCGCATGCAGGGCAAGATCGGCGTCGCCGGGTACCCGGACGTGACGCTGCAGAACATGTTCGCACCGGTCGATGCGAACTTCCCGACCGGCTTCCTGATCGCCATCTCGCTCGGCGATCGTTTTAGCCGCATCTTCGACAATCCCATCTCCACGCCGAACATTACCAGCGTGAACCTGGACTTCGATCTGGTGCGCGAGCGCCGCTCGGCGAAGCTCGAAAGCGCGCGCACCGACTTGACCGAGGTCCGCCCCGGCGACGAGATGGTCATCGAGACCGTGCTGCGTCCGTATCGCGGCGAGCCCATCGTGCGCCAGATCCCGGTGCGCATCCCGACGTCGACGCCGAAGGGGCAGCTGCGCATCCTGGTGAGCGACGGGCAGACGCTCGATCGCATGCGCGGCGGCATGGGTATGCTGAACAGCAAGGCAGACCTGGCGTCGGTGATCGCGTCACTGAACAAGGAGCACGCCAACCACAAGCTCTATGTCTCGCTCCTGGCTGCCAACCCCTCGGCGCTCGTCGAAGACAAAGTGATGCCCGCGCTGCCGCTCTCGGTGATGAACATCATGGAAGGCATGCGGGGCACGCAGGACATGTTCGTTACCGGCGAAAGCTCGATGAACGAATCGTCCACGCCGCTCGATTACGTCATCAGCGGCATGCAGGTCCTGACGGTCACGGTAAAGTAAGCGTCAAAGCTTTTAACCGCAGATTACGCTGATAAGGCCGCAGATTGCGCAGATGTCGAATCTGCGAAATCAGCGAAAAAACCGCGCAATCTGCGGTTTAAGATTTTCGGCCATTACCGCCTTGCGCTCGCCGATTTGAGATAATTGATTGGTTGCACTCCCATGAAACGCTCTTTCCTGCTCGTTCTTCTACTCTCCACTTTCGCCTTGGCCGACGGCACCCAGACCTGGACACAATCCAAGTACGACGAGTTTGAAAAAGGCGCGGCAAAGGGTGTCGCTATCCGCGGCGACGGCATCATCGAACTGGCGCCGGCTTTCAAGGCCATCTACACCACGCCTTCGACCTACATCTGGGCCATCGCGTCCGACAAAGAAGGCAACGCGTACGTCGCCACCGGCTCACCGGGCCGCGTCTACCGCGTAACGCCCAGCGGCCAGGCCACCATCGTCTTCCAACCGCAGGAGCTGCAGGTGCAGGCGCTCATCGCCGCCGCCGACGG
>CAYWSH010000062.1:7078-19463 GCA_964460655.1 uncultured Terriglobales bacterium
TCGTCTTCCAACCGCAGGAGCTGCAGGTGCAGGCGCTCATCGCCGCCGCCGACGGAACGCTCTACGCGGCGACCTCGCCCGACGGCAAGGTCTACCGCATCGAGCACAAGCCGGAAGACAAGACGGCGAAGAAGCCCGGGACGAAGAAGGAAGAAAAGAAGGAAGAAGCGCCTGCGCCGGCTGAGCAAGCCGACAACGCCAAGGTCCCCGTCGATCCCAACTTCACCTCGTCCGTCCTCTTTGACCCCAAGACGAAATACATCTGGGCTCTGGCACTCGACAAGGAAGGACGGCTCTACGTCGCCACCGGCGATCGCGGCGAGATCTTCCGGGTCACGCGCACGGGTGAGGGCTCGGTCTTTTTCAAGAGCGACGAAGCGCACATCCGCGCGCTCGATTTTGACGCCAAGGGCAACCTCATCGCCGGCACCGATGGCAGCGGCCTGATCTATCGCATAACGCCCGCGGGCGAAGGTTTTGTGCTCTACAGCGCCCCGAAGAAGGAGATCACCGCGCTCGCCATCGATGAGCAGGGCAACATCTACGCCTCCGGCATCGGCGAGAAGACGCAGCGCCCTGCATTCCCGATGCCGCTGCCGCAGGCCGCACCGCTACCCCAGCAAAGCATCGGCCTGGGGCCCGGTCTGGGAGTTACGGCGATCACCCAAGCGATTCCCGTTGGACCGATCCCCCAGATGGGCGTCGGGAATTCGCCCGGCACGAGCGAGGTCTACTGCATCGCTCCCGACGGTTCACCGCGCCGCATCTGGGCGCCGCAGGACATCGTGTATGCGCTCGACTTCGATCAGCACGGCCGGCTGCTCGTCGGCACCGGCAACCGCGGCCACATCTTCGCCGTCACGCCCGACGGCGAGGCGACTGATCTGGTGAAGGCCAGCGCGAACCAGGTGACCGCGTTCGCCAAAGGTCCGAACGGCAGCCTGTATGCCGCCACCAGCAATCTTGGCAAGGTGTTCACCATCGCGGCCACACCCGAGCCCGAGGGCACGTACGAGAGCGACGTCTTTGACGCCAAGATCTTTTCCCAGTGGGGGCGCGCGGAAGTACGCAGCACCGGCAATGTCGAGCTCTTCGCGCGCAGCGGCAACGTGGACAATCCCGATCGCAACTGGAGCCCGTGGCGCAAAGTCGACGTGCAACATACCGCCGCGCTCGACGTTCCGCCGGCGCGCTTCGTGCAGTGGCGCGCGGTCCTGCATCCCGGTACCACGCCGGCCACGATCGACAGTGTGGCGCTGAACTATCGCGCGAAGAACGTCGCGCCGGTGATCGACGAAGTCTTCGTGCAGCCCGGCGCACGCTTCAATCCCATGCCTAGACCCACGGTCGACAATTCGCCAGTGACCGTCGGTCCCGCGCCGCCCCCCGGACCGAGATTCGAGGTTCCCACACCCGCCGTGAAGGACAAGGACTCGATCGCGGTGCGCTGGACGGCCCACGACGACAATGAAGACCAACTGCTCTTCGCCGTCTATTACCGCGGCGACAACGAGCGCGAATGGAAGCTGCTGAAAGACAAGCTCAGCGACCGCTTCTACTCGTGGGACGCCGGCCTGCTGCCCGACGGCGGTTATAGCCTCCGCGTGGTGGCGAGCGATGCGCCTTCACACTCGCCCGATGAGGCGCTGGCGGCGCAAAAGGACAGCTCTCGGTTCGAGGTGGACCACACGCCGCCCGCGGTCGACGCGCTGACCGCGAAGATCGAGAACGGCGTGATGCACGTCACCTTCCGCGCTTCTGACGGCTTCTCGCCCATCAAGCGCGCGGAATACTCCGTCGACGCCGGTGAATGGCAATTCGTCGAACCGGTGGGCCAACTCTCCGACGCGAAGATCGAGAATTACGACTTCAACGCGCCGCTGACGAAACCGCCGGCCGCACCGGGCAGCAACGAGCCGGCGACGCGCGGCGGCGACGGCAAGTCGAGTGCACCAGCAACTACCGGTGAACACGTCGTCGTCGTGCGGGTGTGGGACCGCTACGACAATATGGGCACGGGCAAGACGGTGCTGGCGCCGAAGTAACATCCACCGCAGAGACACAGCGGCACAGAGAGAACCAACAAAGTATGAATCGGTCATCCTGAGGCCCTGCCTTTGGCCGAAGGATCGCACGACTGCCGGCGGCCTCCTCCGTCGTCGGTAGCTCTCTTCAACCCCTCATGCTTGCTTCCCTCTGTGTCTCTGCGCCTCTGTGGTAGAAGTTGTCTGTAATGGCTCCGCCCCTCCGCTTCGAGTTGTTCGTCGCCACGCGCTACCTGCGCGCGAAGCGCCGGCAGGCAGTCATCAGTGTCATTACGGGGATCTCGATCATCGGCGTGGCGGCGGGCGTCGCGTCGCTCGTCATCGCGCTCGCTATCACCAACGGCTTCCGCCAGGACCTGCAACAACGTCTTCTCGGTGCGACTGCACAGGTTCAACTGCTGCGCACGCACGGCGACGGCATCACCGACTGGCGCAACCTGCTCGCGCGCATGGAGAAGCAACCGAACGTTGTCGCCGCCGCCCCCGCCATGTATGACCAGGTGATGATCTCGCGCGGCGCCCACGCCGGCGGCGCCGTGCTGAAAGGGATCGTTCCCGAACACGAAAAGCGCGCCAGTGATTTGCTGAAGATGGTCGGCCCGGCAGCTACCAAGCTGGAGCCTGCGGCACCGAATGCACCGCGCGCACTTCCGCCCGTCATCCTTGGCAAGGAACTCGCCACCGACCTCGAAGCCACCGTGGGTAGCGTCGTCACCGCGACCAGCCCGCAAGGCGACCTCACGCCCTTCGGTCTCGTGCCCAAATTCATGCAATTCGAGGTGGTCGGCATCCTGAACTCTGGCTTTTACGATTACGACAAAAGCTGGGGACTCATCCGCCTCAGCGACGCGCAGAGGTTGGAGACGCTCGGCGACGTCATCTCGGTGATCGAGTTCAAGGTCACCGATATCGACCGCGCCGACCAGGTCGCCCGACAGATCGAACAGGCCGCCGGACAAGGCTTCTCGACAACGCACTGGATGGAGCAGAACCGGTCGCTGTTCCGCGCGCTGCGACTGGAGCGCGTGGTGACGTTCATCACCATCGGCCTCATCGTTTTTGTCGCCGCGCTCAACATCCTGATCGCGCTCATCATGATGGTGATGGAGAAAACGCGCGACATCGCCGTGCTGATGTCTATGGGCGCGCGCCGGCGGCAGATACGGCGCGTCTTCATCGCGCAGGGCGTGCTCGTCGGCATCGTAGGAACGGTCCTTGGTCTTGCGCTCGGCTATGCGTTGGCGTGGGCGGGCGGGCACTATCGCTTCATCTCGCTATCCGCCGAGGTCTACAGTATCGATTATGTCCCGTTCGCGCCGCGCCTGCTCGATGGCGTGGTGGTCGCGCTGGTCGCCATCGGCATCTCCTTCATCGCGACCCTCTATCCGTCGTGGTCAGCGGCGAGTATCCTTCCCGCCGAAGCGTTGCGTTACGAATAGTCAGGAGGCGGTTATGCATCGCGTGAAATCCATCGGGATCCTCTCGCTCGCCAAGTTCATGGCCGTGATGTACGGCATCATCGGCCTGCTGTTCGCGCCGATCTTCCTCATGATCGGCACTTTCGGCGCCTTCGCCGGCGAAGGCGCGCAGTCCTGGATGTCGGGCGTGGGCGGCATCGTGGCCGCCGTGGCCTTCCCCGTGTGCTACGCGCTCGGCGGCTTCGTCGCCGGGCTTATCGGTGGCCTTATCTTCAACCTTGTCGCGAAGTGGATCGGGGGCATCGAGCTCGAGTTGCAGCCGCCGTCAGTCGGGATGACGGCGAGCGTGTAGCCATGGCGGACGCATTCGACGCCGGCGCCGCCTACCTCGACGAGGCGCGGCGCAGCTTGCGCGGCCATAAAAGGCTCGCGGAAGGCGCGATGGCGCAGATCAGCGATGCGGACTTCTTCGCGCTGCTCGATGCGGAAGCAAACTCGGTGGCGCTCGTCGTGAAGCACATGACCGGCAACATGCGCTCGCGCTTCCGCGACTTCCTGACCAGCGATGGCGAGAAGCCCGACCGCCATCGCGACACCGAGTTCGAGCTCTACCCGGAAGCTGACACGCGCGCGTCGCTGATGCAGCACTGGGAAGAGAGCTGGGCGCTGGTCTTCGCCGCCATCGCAGCGCTCGCTCCCGGCGACCTCGGCCGCAAGGTCTACATCCGCGAGCAGGAGCACACCGTGATGCAAGCCATCCACCGCCAGGTGGCGCATTACGCGTACCACACCGGCCAGATCGTCCTGCTGGCGAAGCATGCGCGCGGTGCAGCGTGGAAGTCGCTCAGCATCCCGCGCGGCATGTCGGAGCAGGCGGGGAAGCGAGCCGAGGCGGAACATCGCAAGCGGCGAGAGTGAACTAGTTCGTCAGCAATCCAACGGGTGCGCCGCCGATGTTGTAGCGCTTGAGCTTGCGATACAGCGTCGCGCGGCTGATGCCGAGCATCTTGCCGGCGAGCGTCTTATCACCCTGGACCTGCGCAAAGACGCGCTCGATCGTCATCCGCTCCAGGGCTTCCAGGTCGGTGGCGACAGGCATCATCGCCATCACGGCGTGATCCACGCCATCGCCTACCACGGCCATCGGCGCACGTGCCGCGTGCGGCTCGCGCAGTGCCGGCGGCAGATCGAGCACATCGATCATCCGCTCGTCGCCGAGCGCCAAGGCGCGCTCGATCGAGTTCTGTAGCTCGCGCACGTTCCCCGGCCAGTCGTACTGCATCATGCAGTTCATCGCCGCCGGCGTGATCTCGATCGGGCGATCGCTGTTGCGGCTTTCCAGGAACCAGTGCACCAGGGCCGGGATGTCCGCACGCCGTTCGCGCAGCGGCGGCATATGCACGGTGACGACGTTCAGCCGGAAGAACAGGTCCTTGCGGAACGTGCCTTGGCGATACGCTGCTTCGAGGTCACGGTTGGTCGCCGCAATGACGCGCACGTCCACCGGCACCGCGGTATTGCTCCCGACCGGACGAACCTCTTTCTCCTGCAATGCGCGCAGCAGCTTCGCCTGCATCTCCAGCGGCAGTTCGCCGATCTCGTCGAGGAAGATCGTGCCGCCGTCAGCGGCCTGGAACAGCCCGGCTTTCGCCTTCAACGCGCCGGTGAACGCGCCCTTCTCGTAGCCGAACAATTCTGATTCGACGAGCGTCGGCACTAACGATCCGGCATCAACCGCGACGAACGGCCGCTTGGCGAACGAGCCGCGGAAGTGGATGGCGCGTGCTACCAGCTCTTTCCCCGTACCGCTCTCGCCGGTGATGAGCACCGGCGTGCGCGTGTCCTTCAGGCGCGCGACCATGCGCAGCACGTCCTGGATCTTCGGCGAAGTCCCGACAATGCCGTTCAACTCGTCTTCCGAATTCACGCGCTCGCGCAGATACTGGTTCTCCGCGACCAGGTCGACTTTCTCCGCCATGCGCTGCAACACCAGCTTCAGTTCCTCCACGCGGAACGGCTTGGTGATGTAGTCGTAAGCGCCGAGCTTCATCGCCTGCACCGCGGTCTCGATGGAGCCGTAGCCCGTCATGATGGCGACTTCCGTCGCGGGATGCAGTTGCTTTACGCGTTTGAGGAATTCGAGGCCATCGATGTCCTGCATGCGCAGGTCGGCGAGGATCAGGTCGGGTGCGTGCCCCTCGATGAACGCAAGCGCGGCTTCGGCACTTTCCGCTTCCGAGCAATGGAACCCCAGGCCGCCGCCGATGGTCGTGCACAACTGGCGAATGGTCTGCTGGTCGTCGACGATCAGGAAATGCAGGCGTTGGCGGCTGCGGATCTCCGTCATCAGGCGCTCCCAAACTTTTCGCGCACGGTGCTGATGAGATCAGCGACGCGAAATGGTTTTTCGATACACGGCGCACCGGTCTCTTTGAGCAGCCGCGTAGTCTCTTCGTTCACCGTGTCACCGGTCACAAAAATGACTCGCCCCAGCAGGTCTTTGCGGTTCGCGGCGATCCACGCATGCACGTCTGCGCCCGTGATGCCGCCGGGCGTGCGCATGTCGCTGATCACGCCGCGGTATTGGTTGTTCGCCAACAGCTTGAGCGCGTCGACGCCCGAGGGCGCCGCGACCACGCGATAGCCGCTGCGCTCCAGCGCCGCCTGAATGAATGCCACCACCGAAGGCTCGTCCTCGATCACGAGCACCGGCATATCCGACTTCGTCTTCCCCGAAGAACCATGCGTTATCGTCATGCCCTGCCTCCCGTCGGCACTTGCAGCGTGCGCAGCGGCAGCCGCACCACGAACGTCGCGCCCGGCGCGTCCCCGTTGTTCGCCGGTACGATCTCGCCGCCGTGCTCGCGCACGATGCCGTAGCAGATGCTCAGCCCGAGCCCTGTGCCCTTGCCCACTTCCTTGGTGGTGAAGAACGGATCGAAGATGCGGTCGGGATGCGAGATGCCTTCGCCGTTGTCGCGGAAGGCGATCTCCACCGCGCCACCCTGCACGCCGGTGCGGATCTCGATCGCGCCCGGTCGCCCCAGATGGCTGACCGCGTCGTACGCGTTGTTCAGGATGTTGAGAAACACCTGCTGTAGCTGGTGCGTATCGCCGATGACGGTGGGCAGCGGCTCGGCGAAGCGCTCCGTCACCTGCACCCCGCGGCTGGCGAAGTCGTACGAACGCAGCTGGATGGTGCGACGCAGTACCGCGTTCACGTCCACCGGCTCGCGCTGCGGCGGCAACTGGCGGGCAAAGCTCAGCAGGTTCTGCACGATGGTCTTGGTGCGCTGCGCTTCCTGCACGATCACCTGCAGGTCGCGCTTTGAAGAATCGGCGATGCCCGGCTGTGTGAGGAGCAGATCGGCAAAGCCCAGGATGGCGGTGAGCGGGTTGTTGACCTCGTGCGCCACGCCACTCACCAGTTGCCCGACTGCTGCCATCTTCTCGGTGTGCATCAGCTTGGCCTTGAGGATCGCCGCGTCGGTGATGTCGGTCATCACCACGATGATGCTGTTGACCGCGCCTTGCTCGTCACGCATCGGGCTCAGGTTCACGGAGAAGCTGCCTACATCCGCGTTGCCGCGCGTGAGCTGTAATTCCAGGTTATCGACCGGCTTGCCGGCGACCGTCAGGTTGAGGGCTTCACGGAAAGCGGTCTGGTACGACACGGTGACCAGGTCTGCCAACTGCCGGCCGAGCAGCTGTTCGGGCCGCCACGCGCCGCTCTCGAAGCAGCGCCGGTTCGCATAGCTGATCACGCCGGCGGAATCGGCTACCAGGATCATGCTCTGCGTGTTGTTCAGGATGGCGTCGTTGAAATCGCGTTCGTGCTGCAGCTGCGCCTGCGAATTCTTCAGCTCGGTGATGTCGAGCATCAGCCCGCGATACTGCGTGATCTTCCCCTGGGGGTCGCGCACCGCGAACGTGTTCTGCAACGTGTGGATGACCGAGCCGTCCTTCTTCTGCAGCGGCTCTTCGTAGTTGCGCAGCGAGCCGTCTTTGTCCACCGCCGCCTTGAACTTTTCGCGCTCCTCCGCATGCTGGTAGAGCTGCGTGTTCAGGTCGATCTGCAGCAGTTCCTCGCGGCTCTCGTAACCGAGCATGCGCACCAGCGCGTCGTTCACCTCGATGAAGCGCCCTTCGGGTACGGAGAAGTACAGGCCCTCCTGGATGTTGTCGAAGAGCTCGCGGTAGCGCCGCTCGGCTTCGCGCCGGTCGGTGATGTCTTTCAGCACGTGGATGGTCTGCATCCCGTCGTTGAGCGCGCCATGGATGCGCGACGTCGAGACCAGGTACGTGCGGTCCATCACGGGATGGATGTACTCATCCGTCTTCTCCTGCCCCGGCCGGCAGAACGGACACGGCTGCTGGTTGGCTGCGTCGGACGCCATCGTGACCAGCGCGCGCATCCCGACGCCCACCAGCTCCGACGGCCGCACGCCCATGAAGTCGGCGAGCGACCGGTTCACGCGCAACACCTTGTGTTGTTCGTCGTGGACCACGATGTGGTCGGTGATGGCGTCGAAGATCTCCGCCCACTGCTTGTTCGACTGCGCGATGCGCGAGAACAGGCGCGCGTTCTCCAGTGCCACAGCCGCGTGCCCGCACAGTGCGTTCAGCAGGTTCAATTCCGCGGGCGTGACGACGGCGCCACGGTCGGCGAGGCACAGCATGCCGAGCAGTTCATCGTCGGCGCCCAGCAGCTTCGCCAGGATGACGTTCTGCCAGCCCAGCCCTTCGGCCACTTGCACGCCCAGCAGTTCGGCCGCGGAGCCGGTGGTCACGCGGTCGCTGCGCGACGTCGCCACGTCGGTGAGCGCGTTGTTCAGCTTGCGCAGCAAGTGGCGGTCGTGCAGGCGGTCGCCATCCTGCACGATCACCGTCTCGAGCGTGTTACGTGATGCCAGCGCCAGCGCCACCACGCGCGCGCCCAGCAGAGCACACGCGCGCTGCGTGAACGCGCGCACAAAATCGGGCAGCCGGAGCGACGAGTTCAGCTCCAACGCTAGCGACATCAGGTTCTCGGAACGCCGGCGATGCTCTTCGGAAAGATCGAGGTTGCGTCGCGACTCCAGCGCCACCGCTGCCTGCACCGCCAGCGCGCGCGCGCGCCGCACGTCCTCATGCTGGATGCCGTCGGCGCCGATTCGATCCAGCACGCCCAGCAGGCCCAGGCTCTCGCCCGCGGTACCGACCAGCGGCACCACCAGGCAATGCCGCACGCCGAATTCCTTCACCGCCTCCGCATCGAGCTCGGGATCGCTGCTCGCGTGGTTCGTCCAATAAGGTTCTTTGGACGTCAGCACCCGCTGCATCACCGCGGTCTCGAGCTTGCGGTCCTGCGGCTTGCCGATGCCGTTCGCCGCGACGTAGCGCACGCGGCAGGCATCGCCTTCGCGTAGCGCGATGAACGCGCGCGCGAACCCGAGGAACTCGGCCGCGCGCACGGCGAATTGCTTCAGGAAGTCGTCCAGCTGCGCCGCGCCGACCAGCTCGGTCGAGATCGCGAGGAGCTGCTGCGTTTCGCGCGCTTGCGCGCTGGTGCGCGCGTAGAGTTCGGAATTCGTCAGGGCGAGCGCGCCGAAATCGCACACCGCGCGCAATAGCGCGCGGTCGCCTTCAGCAAATGTCTTGCCGGTGGCGGGAAACACGATTATGCCGGCATTGCTGCCCTGCGTGCGCAGCGGCGCCAGCACCGCATCCGTAGCGGCGATGCGTTGTGCCAAGGCATCGCGCGTGACCAGCCGGACCCATTGTGGCTCGCTCGCCACGGCGGCGCGCTGCAGCAGTTCGCCCAGCCACGGCGAAGCCGCCGCTTGGATCTCGATCTCCGCCGCCAGGTCGATGCGGTCGGCGGCGACGCCTTTCATCGTGACCACGGGACCGGCAACCTGTCCCACGACGACGGCGCGCGCACGCACGAGTTCGCAGACGTGTTCGGCGAGCGCGCCGTACACCGCGTCGGCGTCGAGCGTCGCGTGCAGCGACTGCGCGCACTGCACCAGCACCTGCGCGGCCCGGCGATCGTCGCGCAGCGACTCTGCCAGCCGCCACGCTTCCAGCAGCGTGCCCATGGAGGCGGCGACGATCGTTGCCTTCGCGGCCAGGTCGTCGTTGAAGAAGCGCGCTTCGCTGGTGTGCAGGAAGACGATGGCGCCGATCACCTCGCCCGCCACGATGAGCGGCGCGCCCATCAGCGAACGGGCGCCGAACGACGCTGCCATGGTGTACTGCGCGGGGTCGACCTCGTTCACGTAGACCGCGCGGCGATCGCGCACGCACTGGCAAACGACCGCGGTCTCGTCGACTTGCAGACGCGACCCGACGAAGCGCTCGTCCTGGTGCCCGACGGCGTCTTCGCCGATCAGCACGCCTTCGCGCGACAGCCCCCAGTAGTACGCGCCCGATACGCCGAAATACTGCCGCGTCTCGGAGCAGAAGAAACGGATGAGAGAGTGGAAGTCGCTGCCGCGCGCCGCCATCGCGGAGAAGCGCAGCAGCAAGTTCTGGAAGCCATCGTCGACCGCGGCCGCACTGAGCGACGCGGGCGGACGAGTTGGCGTATCGGCAGCGGCCATAGGGGGACGCAACGGGCGCGCCTCAGCGCCGATTGCTGACTCATTCCTCGGGAACGGGCTCAGTATCGCCCAATCTCATTTTGAGTCAACGTTATTTCCGAGCAGGTGCCAAGCTAGTAAGTCGTTGACAGATGGGCGCGTTCTCAGCGTGAGACGCGAATGCCTAGCAACCGGCGGAAACGCCGGAGTTGTTGGGCAGCCGCGCAGAGAGCCCCACAAACCCGTTCTCAAAGGGCGGTGCGCGGTGAATAATCCGAGCGCCGCCTCCGCCAACTATTCACTCTGTCCTGTGTCGAGCGGGAGCGGGCAGAGGTGTCTGCCATGTCCAATCTACCAATCGGTGTGTTCATCGGCATCCTTGGGCTTGTGGGGGTTCTCGTGCCCCTCTTGAGGGAACACATCGGACGACGCGAGAAGGCGTTGTGGACCTTCGTCATGTTCGTTCTCCTTATTTTGGAGATTCGCGTCATCTACGCGGATAGAGACCGGCACGACAAAGAGCAAAGAGAAGCGCAGGAGCAATCGGAAAAGAACTTCTCTCGTATAGCTGATGGCATCACGCTCGGAATAAAGCAGAACCAGCTGCATTTTGACTCAACCATGGCAAGGCTCAAAGAACAGAGGGGGCGCGAGGCTGTTTCACTACAGCGGCTCGAATTGCTTGCCAAGAACAATCAGATTTTGCCGGACGACGAGCTTAGAGCGAACGCCCTCGGTGTTGCCGACGAGATGTACACGATAGATCAAGAGCGCTACCAGCAATACAAGTACTGGGTCGAGTATTACCCTGATGCCAAGAACAGGGCGCGTCGGTTGAACCAACAAGCAGAAATAGAGCGCCTCACGGCTGAAGAAACGAAGAAGCGCAACGACACAAACGAAAAGATGCGTGCAGCATGGTTTGAAAGCGGCCTTATCGACCGGGCAAAACTGGTTCGTGCCCAATTGGAGAAAAGGCTTCCGCTGAATACGAAAGTTCACTTGAACAAGGACATAATCGCCGCGTTCGACGGAAAGTTCGCCGCCGATGACCCACATCCGCTGGCCGCAGCCTCAGATTACTTAGATCAGTTGGGTAGACAGCTACCGAAGAAATGATGTCAGCTCCACAACATCGGCTCAATTCCAAGCTCGTGCATTTTGTGGATGAGCACTACAAGGTTGTGACAGAGCAGACGTTCTACTGCGTGATCAGCACGTAGACCGGCTTGGGCGATGCCGTAGTGATGGTCGCTGTCACCGTGTCGGTCGCGGTCGTGATGACCGAGATGTTGTTCGAATCGCGGTTCGTCACCATCACCTTCAAGCTGTCGGGCGACGATGCGAGGAACACCGGCGCTGTCCCCACGCTCACCGTTTTCGCGACCGTATTGTTCGTGGTGTTGATCACTGAGACCGTGTTCGAGGCCGAGTTGGCGACGTAGGCGCGCGTGCCATCGGCGAGCGCGGCCACCGCCAGCGGCGTGCTACCGACCGCGACCGTCGCGATCACCGAGTTCGGCTCGATGTCGGCGCGGATGATGCTGAGCGTATTCGATCCCGAGTTCGTCACGTAGACGCGATGCAACGACGCATCGAACAGTACGAAGTTCGGCGCCGTACCGACAGGCACCGTGGCCAGCACGGTGTCGCTGCTCGTATCGATGATCGAAATGTTGTTGCTGCCGCGGTTCGCCACGTAGAGCCGCGTGCCGTCGGGATTCATCGCCGACCATGTCGGCGCGGTCCCGACACGGATCGATCCGGTCACCGTGTTGTCCAGCGGATCCACGATGGAGACCGTGCCATCGCCCTGGTTCAACGAGTAGATCTTCAGCCCCGTGGGTACCTGCGCCAGCGCCACCGGGCTGGCTCCGACGGGGATCGTCGCCGTCACCACGTTCAGCGCGATGGACATGCGATGCACCGCGTTGGCTCCCGCCGACGCGATGAACAAGTCGCCGCCGACTGACGGCAGCACGAACACCGGACGCGAACCCGCGGGGAGCGCCACCACGGTCGGGGTCGTGCCCGCCTCGCCGAAGGTATTGAACGCGCTCACGGAATCGTCACCCGAGTTGGCGACGTAGGTGACCACCGAGTTGGCGAGCGCGGCCGCGTGCACCGGCACCTTACCCAACTGATGGACCGACATCACGGTGTCGCCGGCAACGTCGATGTCGGTGATGCTGCCATTCCCTGCAGGATTGCTGTTGACCACGATGGCGCGGTGCTGCTGCGCCGGGTCGCCGCCGGGCTGGGCTACCGGGATCGCCACGGGACGGAACACGTCGCCGCAGCCCAGGAAGATCAGGCAAAGCAGGGATGTAGTGACGGCGCCCCAGGCCGCACGGCTCAT
>CAYWSH010000063.1:0-19414 GCA_964460655.1 uncultured Terriglobales bacterium
TCGATGATCGCGCCGACGGGGGCGATCATCGCCTTCAGCCAGATCACGCCGCCGCCGAGTTGCGGCGCGGGCCAGTTCATCCGCTGGACCGGGCTCGGCTACGACTGCGCCACGTCGAGTGGCAGCGGTCACATCGTCCAGAACGCGAACACGAGCTTGCCGGCGCGCTCCAAGTTGAGCGCGGGCACCGGCATGGCCGCGACCGACAGCGCCGGGACCGATCAGAGCATCCTGAGCGTGCAATACGGGACGACCGCCGGGACCGCCCTGCAAGGATCCACGCGCGGGGCGGCGAACGGTGTTGCCGCGCTCGATGCGACGGGCCATCTGCTCCAGCCGGCGGCGACTTCCGACAAGGGCTTCATCAACGTGAAGACCGACTGCACGGGTGTCGCGGGCGACGGTACCACCGACGATGGCGCGGCGCTGCAGAGCTGCATCAACGCGAACCCGAGCCGCGCGTTCAAGTTCGTAAAGACGCGGCCGTACGGCACGTGCGACTACTACTCGTCGCAGACGCTGCATCCCTCGGGCCCGCAGCAGACGTGGGAAGGGGAGAGCGGCGTACGGCTGTGCTTCGCGCCGAACACTACGGGCATCAGCTGTGCGAACGCTACGTCACAGAAGTTCAAGCTGGCGAGCCTGGAACTTTTCGGCGGCAATCATTGGAGCGCGAGCGACGTCACGACCTTCGTGCTGCCGGCGGACCTGGGCGGAACGGGCGCTCTGGCCGACGGCGTCGATGTGCACTGCTCGGGCGCCGAGATCCGCAACGTCTACGCGCAGGATTTCGCGCGCCACGGTTTTTACTGCCATTCGGAAGGCACGAGCATTGCGAGCTGGGCCATCGCGGCCAACGTGATCTCGGTCACGACCTCGACGCCGCACCACATACCCACGGGCTGGCAGAACGATGAGACAACGCTGCTCTACGACGCCGGCAACAACCCGCTGGGCGTCGGCCAGGTCCTGACCGTACCGGATGCGGCGCATTTCACGGCAGCGCTGACCCACGCGAACGCCAGCGGCTCGGGCGGTACATGGCTCGGCGGCTTCTGCGACACCTCCGACTTCCTGCACGACGAAGCGCGTTACAACCGCGGCGCCGGATTCTGGGCGCGCGGTTCGGATTCGAACGTGGTGCGCGTCGCCGACAGCATGTGGATCGGTAACCAGGTAGGCGGCGAGGCGCTGAACAGCTTTCTCGGTGGCGTCTCTACCAACAATCAGACCGACAGTAACGGTCTCGACCTGACGACGCCGGCGAACGCGACCAGTGCAACCTCGATCACGCGTACGGGGCGGATCTCATCGGTCGTGCTTGCCAGTTCGTTGGCGCTCACCGTCGGCACGAATGCCGCGAGCCGCGTGAACATCTCCGGCTGCTCTGACGCGAGCTACAACGGCAACTTCTATGTCTACGCCGCGCCCGATGCGACCCATTTTTCCTACCTGCAAGACAACGTGGACGCCGCGGCCACGACCGGCTGTACGGTGAAGCGCTATCCCGGTGCGGAGATCTGGGCGGCCGCGAACCAGGAAACGTTCGCGTTCGAGTTCAAGGGTGCGATCGGCTCGCAATCGATCGGCGACTACTCGGAAGGGAACCAACCGCCCTCGCGCACCGACGGCACGGTGACGGTGTGGGGCGGTGACCACGGCGCGGGTTGGTATCACGTAGCGCAGAACGGTTATCAACATCCGTTCCAGTTCGGCCGGACGATCAACGGTGTCACCTTTTCGCCGTTCGCGATCCAGGGGCGCGACATCTCCGGCCACCTGAACCGCGCGCTCCTGCAATTCGCGCTGAATGGAACGCCGTTGAACAATGACGACCCGGCCGGCAATTTCCAGTCGATGTACGACACCAAGTGCGGCACGACGCCGGGTTGCGGGGCCGAGTGGCGCACGGTGGATTACACCGACGCGACGGTGACGAACTCTCCCTGGATCGGCTGGCGCTCGGTCTACTCCACCGACCAGGCCGGACTGACGAACTACGCCATCCTGTGCGGCATCGGCGCCACGGTCGAGGCGAACACCACGCGGCCACCGTGCTGGTTCCCCAACGGCTACTTCTTCGGCGCCACCACCACCACGACACGGCGCCTGTATCGCGGCCAGGCGACGGCGGCGCCGACGAGCGGCCTGGGCATCGCGCTGGGCAGCATCGTCTACGACTTGAATACCGATACCGACAACTTTGTCGGCTGGATCAACACGATCTCCGGCGGGTTCGACTACAAGGCGTTCGGCCTGATCGGGCTCGACACCACCGGGCAGAAGTGGGCGATCCCGCAGGTCAAAGCCGGCAGCTACTTCAAGCTGTTCGATCCGGCGGCCAACACGAAGCAGGCGCAGTTCGATGTTTCGAACATCACCGCCGGGCAGACGCGTACGGTGAACATCCCCGACGCGAGCTCGACCACCGTCCAGCCGGATGCCGGCGCGACGAATAATTTCCTGACGGCCATCTCCGCGCAGGGCGTCATCTCCAAGGCACGGCCCGCGTGCGCCGACCTGGCGAATGCCGCGGCCAGTTGCAGCACCGATGCCACGAACGCGGCCAACATCAGCAGTGGAACATTGCCGGCGGCGCGACTGCCGAACCCGGCGGCCTCAGCGCTCGGCGGCGTGCAAGCCAAGGATTGCAGCGCGACCGGGCACGTGCAGAAGATCAATACCGACGGCACGGTCACCTGCTCGGCCGACAGCGGCGGCGGCGGTGGACTGGGCGATCCCGGCGCCAACGGCGTGGTGGCGCGCACTGCCACCAACACGACGACAGCGCGCACGCTCACCGGCACTGCACCGATCACGATCACGAACGGCGACGGCGTCAGCGGCAATCCTACGATCGCGTGCTCCACGTGCGAAGTCACCGGCAACAAGGCAGCGGCGAACGGCTATGCCTCGCTGGATTCGGGTACGAAGATCCCCGCGGCGCAACTGCCGAATCCCACGACGAGCGCGCTGGGGGGCGTGCAAGCAAAGGACTGCAGCAGCACCGGCTATGTGCAGAAGATCAACACCGACGGCACGGTGACCTGCGTAGCCGACGCCAGCGGCAGCAGCGGCTACAAGCTGGAGGACATCAACACGAGCGTGGTCACCGTCACCAACACGTCGACGGAGACGACGGTATACAGCTTCACGCTGCCGGCGAACGAACTGGGAAGCAATCAGGACCTGCGGATCACGGTGCGCGGTCGCTATCAAGACGCCGCTGCGAGCAATCCGACTTACAAGCTCTATGCCGATTCGAATCTGCTCCTGACCTGCACATACAACAGCAATTCCGTGAGCGTTGATCAGGGATGGGTGTTCCATGCCGACATGGTTGCCAACGGTGCGCCAGGCGCTTCAGTCGCGCATGAGATCCAGGGCGATCTGATCCTGATGTACAGCGCCAGCCTCAGCATCGCTGGCGGCCAAGCATGCGTGCGCTCATCGACGATCAACTTAGCCAGCAACGGCTCGCAGGTCATCGCGCTGAAGGTGAAGCACGGCACGGCGAACAGCGCTGACATCATCGAAAAACGCCTTGGCATGATGGAGCGGCTCAATTGAAGCAGCTGGCGCTTGGTTCTACTGCTTGCATCGGCGCTTGCGCGCCGACACCAGCACGGTCACGGCGCGGCAATTCGTGGCCGAGCGATTGAACTGATCCGATTGGCCCGCAAGGGCTGAAACGAAGAGAGGAACATGAAGAACCTTACGAAGATCATGCTGAGCGCGTCGGCCGTGTTGGCGGCCGTGGCGCAGGTGCCGGCGGTGCAGGCCGGCGTAGCGGCATTTGTCGCCAGTCATCCGGCGGTGGCGAGCGTGGGCGCGCTGCTCACCTTCATCGGCGGATTGCTGTACCACCCGGCTGAGCAGCCGAAGTGAGCGCCGCCGCGGGCGCGCTGGTCCAGCTTGTCTTCGGATTGGTGCGTGCGCACCGGCTCGACCAGTGGCTGCGTTTGTGCTTCGCCATGGCGTGGAGCTACGCCACGGCGTTCAACTTCACCATGGGCGCTGCGCTGCTGGCGCATCAGCCACTCACCGCCGGCCTCGGCGCCGGCATGGTAGCGGGCGCGAGCGCTGCGGTGTTCCTCTTCGTGCGCTCGCCGCTGACGAAAAAGCTGATGGTCGCAGTACCGAAGGATCTGCTCCGCGAGGCGGAGACGCAGCCGGGGCTGGCGTCTGTGGAACACCAGTGAATGTGAACCGGGGAGCGCGAGGGGAAAAATCTTAAACCGCAGATTACGCAGATTGGTTGCGCGGATTACGCGGATTGCGGTCTGCGAGATCTGCGAGCTTTTGTCTGCGTCATCTGCGGTTTAAGACTTTGACTTTGGATATATGACGAATCGCTAAAGACAAACGAGAACAAGCTGAACTGGCAGCGGCGGGCCACGAAGAACTCAAGCGCTGGCGTAGGCGCGCCGAGCAGCACGCGACGAGCGCCGTCCTTGACTTTGCGCGCGAGTACCTATCGATCCGGGCCAAGGACGGCGCCTTGCTGCCGCTCCGCGCCAATGATGCGCAGCAGATGTTCGAGTGCGAGGCCGGTCAGCGCAACATCGTGCTGAAGGCGCGTCAGCTGGGCATCACGACGTGGATCGCGGCGCGCTTCTTCATCGCCACGATCTTGCGGCCCGGCACGGTCAGCGTGCTGGTGGCGCAAGACGATCGCGCGGCGCAGGCGATCTTCCGCATCGTGCAGCGGTTCCTGGCGAACCTGCCGGAGCCGCTGCGCGCGGCGCTGCGTACCGCGCGGGCGAACGTACGGCAGCTGGTGTTTGCCGAGCTCGATAGCGAATATCGCATCGAATCGGCGGCCGACGTCGAAGCCGGCCGCGGGTTGACGATCCACCACCTGCACTGCTCGGAGGTCGCCAGCTGGCCGCGCGACCCGCGCGACACGCTGGCGTCCTTGCGCGCTGCCGTCGCGCCGGCGGGCGAGATCGTGCTGGAGTCCACGGCCAAAGGCGCGGGCGGCTGTTTCTATGACGAGTGGCGGCGCGCTCCGGAGACAGGCTACGTGCAGCACTTTTTCCCGTGGTGGATCGAGCCGGCGTACGTGCTGGCCACGACGAGCGCGCTGGAACTCGAGAATGAGGAGCGCGAACTGAAGGAGCATGCGGGCTTGAGCGATGCGCAGCTGGCGTTCCGGCGTGACGTGCGCGCGCAATTCGGCGCGCTGGCGCCGCAGGAGTTCGCGGAAGATGCGACGGAATGCTTCCTGGCGAGCGCGGAGTGCGTGTTCGACCTGGCGGCGGTGAGTGCGGCGCAAGCATGCGCGCCTGCGCCGCTGGAGTCGCGCGATAACGGGCGGCTGCTGATCTGGTTCCCGCCAAGAGAGAATGCGACCTACATCATGGGGGTCGATTCGTCAGGCGGCGGAGCGAGCGGTGACTACGCCGTCGCGCAGGTCATCGATCGCGATGGGACCCAGTGTGCGGAACTGCGTGCCCATCTGCCGGCGCAAGAGTTGGCGACGGCCGTGGCGCGCCTGGCGCGCGAGTACAACGGCGCGCACGTGGCGGTGGAGCGTAACAATCACGGGCATGCCGTCATCGCGCACCTGCATAGCGGTGAGCTGTACCAAAACTTGTTCGAAGACAAGGACAAGAAACCCGGCTGGGTGACGAGCGCGGCGTCACGTCCCTCCATGCTGGAGCAGTTTGCGATCATGCTGCGCGCCGAAACGCCGCGCTTCAGCAGTCCGCACCTGCTGGCGGAGTGCCGCAGCTTCGTGCGGCGCAACGATGGCAGTGCCGCGGCGGCCCCGGGAGCGCACGATGATTGCATCCTGGCGATGGCCGTGGCGCTGGCCGTAAGGGCGAGAAAAGGGCTTGTTCCGAAAACGGAACAAAAAGATTTCTTTGCCTTGCCGCAAAAAACATCGGATTACGATGGGCCGTAGTCGTCAAAAGGCGGAGCCTTGTCCATCGTCGCCGTCCAACACGTCCGGCGGTTGCGCGGGGGCGCACAGTCGCACCTGATGCGCTGCAACGACGGCGAGCTGTACGTCGTCAAGTTCCAGAACAATCCGCAGCACGTTCGCGTGCTGGCGAACGAGATGCTCGCCACGCGGCTGGCGGAGCACGCCGGCTTGCCCGTGGCGGCGGTGCAAGTGGTCGAGGTCGAGCCTTGGCTGGTGGAACACAGCCCGGAGCTGAATATCCAACTGGCGGGGCGCACCCTCGCGTGTGCTCCGGGTCTGCAATTCGGTTCGCGCTACGTGCTGCCGCCGCAGGATGGGCAAGTGCTCGATTGGCTGCCGCAAACGATGATCGAGGATGTCCGCAACCTGCGCGCGTTCGCCGGGGCGCTCGCGCTCGACAAGTGGACGTGCAACGCCGATGGCCGCCAGGCGATCTTCTGGCGCAAAGCACGGGAGCGGAAGTACTCGGCCGCGTTTGTGGACCACGGCTATTGCTTCAACGCGGGCGAGTGGAGTTTTCCGGATTCGCCGTTGCGCGGCGCGTATCCGTGGAACGAGGTCTACGCCAGCGTGGCGGGATGGGAATCGTTCGAACCGTGGTTGTCGCGCCTGGAGCAGACGCCGCCGGAAGTGATCGCGGCGGCTGCCGAAGAGATCGCGCCGGAGTGGTATGGCAAGGATTGGGACGCGCTGGAGAAGTTGGTGGACGCGTTGGTGCGGAGGCGCACGCGGATACGCGACCTGATACTTGAATTCCGCGGGTCGTCGCGGCATCCTTTCCCGAACTGGAGCTCATCCCAGAACGGGAAGTAATGCCGCGGTGCGCAGGCGTAATAAGCGACCGCATCATTGTTCTCGTTGCTGGGCGAAGGATGCGGTGCAATGTCCACGATGCCGAAAGCTGAAGCATGTGAGTTCATGATCGTGCGGTACGCGCCGGACCCGGTGAAAGGCGAGTTCGTCAACATCGGTGTGGTGCTGCTCGGCAGCGGCCCCAGCGCGTTCACCGGCGTGCGTTTCACGCGCGATTGGCGCCGCGTGCGCTGCCTCGATCCCGATGCTGACCTGGAAACGCTGGCGCGTTACGAGGCCGACCTGCGCGCGCAACTCGCCGGCGCCGACCGCGAGCGGATGTTGCAGGCGATGCAGGAGTCGTTCTCCGGGGCGCTGCGCGTCACGCCGGCGACCGGATGCTTGACGGCGGAGCCAGAAGCCGAGTTGCAGCGCCTGGCCGACATGTACTGTGAGACGGTCCGTCATGAAGCGAAGCGCGAAGCCGGCGGACGGTTGGCGATCCACGGCGCGATGCGCGATGCCTTCGAGCAGGCGGGCGTGTGGCGGCTGATGCGCAAGCGCATCGAGGTGGCGAAGTACACGCGCCAAGGCGATCCCCTGAAGATCGATTGCGGTTATCAGCCGAACGGCACCCTGAAGATGTTCCATGCCGTCGCGTTGGCGAACGACGTGGACGCGGCGAAAGTCCTGGCATTCAGCTTTCCGCGCATCGCCGAAGGCATGGCGAAGCGCGAAGGCGTAAAGGCGGAGCTGACGGTCATCACCGAAGACGACGCCGAACACGGTGATGCCGAAGTCGGCTTTGCGCTGGAGACGCTGACGCTGGGCCGCATCCGCGTCGCGCCCGTGCGCGAGCTGGCGGGCATCGCCGAGCAGGCCAGGGTCGAATTGCGGGCTTAAGAGCAAGAGCAAAACTTGCCGCAGATCAACGCGGATCAACGCAGATTTTGATTTCTCTGATCTGCGTCTATCTGCGTTCATCTGCGGCAAGCTTCTTCTTTCGGAATAATCCATGATCATTGCTGAAAGAGTACGCGGCGCGTTGCGCCGTCTGGGCGAACGTGTGCGCGCCGGGGCGCTGCGTGACCAGCGGCGCACGCTGGCGCTGCCCGGGATTCTGCAGCAACACGGCGCGCATCGCGACGTGCTGCCGAAGCCGACGCCGCACAATCTGCGTCGCTTTGCCGAGACGCCGGTGGCGCGCAAGGCGATCAACATCATCAAGGACCGCGTCGCCGGCATGCGCTGGCGTGTACAGCCGAAGAATGGCCGCGCGTTGGCGGAGTTGCCGGACGGCGCGGTGCGCATCCGCATCCTGACCGATAACTTCGATGCGCCGAACGCGGAAGATTCCTTCCGCTCGCTCGCCGAACAGGTGCTGGAAGACATCATCGTCGGCGGCTACGGCGCGATCGAGATGCAGCTGACCGGCGATCCCGTGCGGCCGCTCGCGCTGTGGCCCGTGGATGGCGCGTCCATCCTGATGCGCACCGATTGGGACGGCCAGCCCGCGTCGCCGCGTTACGCGCAGGCGACCGGGCGCATGGGCGCCAAGTCCGCGATCGCGCTCAACGACGACGAGCTCATCTACGTCCGGCTGAACGCGCGCACCCACACGCCGTTCGGGCTCGGGCGGCTCGAGGTCGCATTCGAGACGATCAATGCGTTCCTCAGCGCGCATCGCTATGCGTCGCGGCTGGCGTCGAATTCCGTGGTGCAGTACGCGCTCTGGCTGCAGCAGTTGACGCCGGCGCACCACGAGCGGCTCATCCGCTGGTGGCAGGACGAGATCGAAGGCACGGGCAAAGTGCCGATCCTCTCGGTGGACCAGAAGCCCGAGGTGTTGCGCTTCGGCGGCGGCACGGACGCGGACCTACGCATCGGCTGGCAGGAATTCCTGCTGCGCATCATCGCCGACGCGTTCGACTTGCCGCCGTTCCTGCTCGGCATCGAGCACGACGTGAACCGCTCGACTGCGACCGAACTCGGCGACCACGCCTTCCGCTCCGCCGTCGTGCCGACGGCGCGCCTGTTCGCCGAACAACTGACGCGCGGCGCCATCGAGAAGAAACTCGGCTGGGGCGACCTGGAATTCGTCTTCACCGACGTCGACGCGCGCAACGAGATGGAGGAAGCCCAGATCCAGGAGATCCTGCTGCGCACCGGCGTCCTGACGGTGAATGAGGTCAGGCAGATGCGGGGGTTAGGGCCGCTGTAGCGTACTTACTGGCTACGAGTGCATCAGGAACCGGGACAAAATTCCTGTGGCGAATGACGCAAGCATTAGAGCGTGCGAAAACCACCACCACCAGCGCAGGGAGCTGTCGGGGAAGAACTGTCGATGCATGTCGAGCACACCACCCTTGCCCAGAGCACCGAAGAGCTCACCAAGGGGCGTTGCAAGCATCTTGAACTGTAGTTTTGGCGGCAGCTGCCGGTTCACTTCAGCTCCCATGCGAACGGTGATGATCAGGTTGCAACCGACCGCTATCAGGAACGGGATCAAGATCAGGTCACTGACCGGGTAGGCGACAAACATGCTGAGGCTCATGGCAAGAGATCCTCAACGAGGAGCGCAATGAAAGAGACAGTTATCGTCACGATTGATGCCGCATAGCTTGTCCAAAAGAGTTCGCGTGCCCGGCTCTTAGGAAACAGCTTCGCATGTAGTGCAACCAATTCGAAATACTGACGTGGCCACAACGCCCACAACGGCGTGAAGTATCCGCATTTGTCTGGCATCGCATCGGTGAGTTCCGTGCGCATGCTCATCAAGAAAACGATCATCGAAGCCATAGCAATTACAAAGGCTAGCCCGAGAATCGCGTTGAGGGCGTCGAATCCCACACGAGGATTATGAACCTATCTCTCTCAGCCATGTCGCTGGAAATGCCCCGGCTTGCGCGACGGCATCCGAATCGGCTGCCGTTCCGCGGCGTCTTGACCGTGCTCGATGCGGCGAGTGACAAGCCGCCGGCGGGCGCGCGCGGGCGTCGCGTTGTGCTGACGCGCGCGGCGGCCGAAGCGGCGTTGCCGTCACTGCTCGGCATGGCGCTCGATTACACACCCGGCCTCGATGGTCATGACGCGCAGAGGAAGGTGGGGATCATCACCTCGGCCGAGGTTGTTGCGGGTGGAGCAGGCCTTCAGGCCTGCAAACAGATGCCACGACCGACGCGGGCTTTAGCCCCTGAGGTCACCTCAGCGGCTAAAGCCGCCCGCATTCCAGAGGTGAAATGCAGGGCTGAAGCCCTGCTCCACCCGCGTATTGCCGTCGGCGGTTACTTGTACGCGCGCGACTTCCCTGACGTGGTGCAGCGCATCCGCGCCGGCGGGCGGCGGTTGCTGGGCATGTCGTACGAGGTCGCCGAGGCGCAGGTGCGCGACATCCGCGCGGCGGTGTGGGAGCTGACGGACGTCGTCTTCACCGGCGCGGCGGTGCTGCGGCGCGACAAGGCGGCGTATCGGGAGACGTGGATCGAACTTTCTTAAATCCACCACGAAGGCACAAAGTCACGAAGAAAAAATTTGTAAGGTCATCCTGAGGGCGCGTCGTTTGCGCCCGAAGGATCCCGTTGCTGCCGGCGCAACCCCGGCTGCTGGTGCCTTTTCTGCCAGAAAAGGACGCGCTGTCGTCTTGGTGCGAACTGCCGCGGGATCCTTCGGCCAAAGACAGGCCTCAGGATGACGATGCATTGGGTACGCGTTGAGAAACCCTTCGTGTCTTCGTGCCTTCGTGGTGAAACGAACTCAAGGAGCACACATTGAACGAAAACGAAACGAACAACGAAGCCCTGCTGGCCACGACGGCGCGTCTGGCCGCCGCGGCCGAGGCGATGGATGCGGCGCTGGCGCGCGTGGTGGAGCGCATCGACGCGCAGAACCAGGAGATCAGCGCGACGGTCGACCGCATCGTGGCGGCGATCGAGATTCACCAAGCCGATGACGAGGCGTCCTCGCGCCGCGTGCTCGAGCAGCGCGTCGCCGAGCTTGAACGCGCGAACACCGAGCTCAAGGCGCAAGCTGCGGGTGCGAACGAGCGCGCCGCGCGCAAAACGTTACCGCCGCTGATGACGGCGCTGCTGGCGAAGAGCGGAGTCGAGACGACATCGGGACTCGATCCCGCCGTCCTCGACAAGACGCTTGCCGCGCTCAGCGTGGAGCAGCGCATCGCGGTGAAGGCCGAGATGGCGCGCGCCGGAATCATCGAGTAGAGACGTTGCTTGCAACGTCTCTGTTCGCTCGAATCGAGACGTAGCGAAGCTACGTCTCTACGGAAGAATTCCAACAACTTTCAGTTGCCAGTTGCCGGTTGCCAGTTCCGGCCGCGCTGGCGTGTTTCTGACAACTGGCGACTGACTACTGACGACTGAGGTGAAAATGACAGCACAATTCCTCGATCTCCACGCGGCCGCCGATTTTCTCGGACCGGGCGCCGTGGAGGTCAATCGTTACCAGACGGAGATCACCGACATCGTGCGCCGCCGCGGCGTTTTCGGGCAGCGCATCAAGCAGGTGCCTGCAACCGGACATCCGTCGCGTTTCTTCGAGCAGACGGCCATCAACTCGCCGAGCGCGGCGAATGCGTTCGTCGATCCGCGCAACATCGTCGCCACGGTCGGCTCGCCGACGCGCGCCGAACGCTCGGTCCCGCTGAAGGCGCTGGTCTCGCAGATCAACTACAACCTCTTCGACATGGAAGTGGGCGCGCAGCAATCGCAGTTCGCCTTCCTCCAGGCCAAAGACCTGGCCGACAGCGTCGAGGGCCTGCTGCGCACGCACGACGTCGCGCTGTGGAACGGCAATGACACGTCGCTCTCCACGCCGACCACCGTGCAGTACTACGGCGCGGCCGGGCAGATCGCTGCCGGCGGCAACGTGGCGACGATCGCCACCACGGATTCGATCGTCGACGGCCTGAAGAGCACGATCGCGGCGATGGTCGCGAACTCGAGTTTCGAGGTGCGGCCGACGGCGATCTACGCCAACCCCGTGCTGCTCGACCTGATCGATCGCGAGATGAAGACAGAGTTCAACGTCGTGCTCTCGACGAAGGAGATCCAGGGCGGCGTCACCGTGAAGACGCTCTCCACGCAGGCGGGCGACCTGCCGCTCATCCCCGAGTGGTCGATCGGTTACACCGGCACGCCCGGCTCGGGCACGGCGGTGCTGCCCGCGTACATCGTGACGGAAGACATGATCGAGTACCACTGGCTCACCGACCCGAATCCGCGCGTGTTCCAACTGGGACTGACGGGCTCGCTCGCGTCGCAGATGGTCGCGGTGAAGTTCGGCGGCGTCGTGGTGAAGGGCGCCAGCTACGCGCACTACAAGGTGAACGTGGACCGGTAAGAGCGTCGTTGGTCGTTGGTCTTTGGTCGTTGGCGATTCTTGCCGACGACCGACAGTGCAGGCCAACGACCAACGATCAAAGGCCAATGGCGGATTTCCATGAACTATCTCAATCCTTCCGAATTCGAACAGTACGGCCTGGAGGCGGCGCTGTCGGCGGCGTGGGTCGCGGCGGCATCGTCGCTGATTGACGCGTACTGTCGCCGCTCCACTCTGGCGGTGGCGCAGTACCAGGAGCGCTTGCGCCTCATGGCCGGGCGCAACACGGTCCGCCTGAGCTACCTCCCCCTGGCGGCGGTTGCGCCGGCCACCAGCGCTGTCGTTGCGGCGCGCGCGCGTTATGCGATGCCGCGCCGTGGCGACAGCGCTCCCGCTTTTGAAGGCGGCGGCACGCTCGCGTATGACGTAGCGCTGACGTTCCAGCTGCCGGGCACGTGGACCACGCTCGATCCCGCGTCGCTCGACTACGCGGCCGATTCCGGTGAGATCACGCTGCCGGTGAACGCCATCACGCTGCCCTACAACGAGGTCGAGATCACGTACACCGCTGGACTGGCCGACACTCCCGATGCGGTGAAGTTCGCGTGCGCGCAGATCATCCGTAACGCGCAGGCCACACCGGCGCTGAACGTGCGCGCCAGCAACATCGATCGCATGCACCTCGAGTACTTCAGCGATTCACTGTTCGACGCGACCGTCGCGCGGCTGCTCGAGCCCTGTGTTGCGCAGAAGGTGGGCTGATGAACGCATTCGCTTCCGGCGCCGCCGCTCTCCGCGGCGCCGCTATGCAGCGCGCGGCCGACGCCATGCTTCGCGTGCTCGGCGGCAACGCCGTCGCGCTGCGCTTGCCGCTGCCGGCCGTGGCTTCGGCCACGGCCGTACAGCTCGGGCTCGCTGCGCCGCAAGTCGAGGAGGTCGCGCTGGCGCCGGCTGCTCTGTTGCCGCTCGACGCGTCGCCGACGTCGGGACGTTTGCGCTACGAGCTGCTGGTGTCGGCTTCGGCGACGAATGCCGTCGCGGAAGCGCGCGGCCTCGAGTCGGCGCCGGACCTGTTCAACGCCGCCATCGGTGTCGTGTTCGGCGACAAGTTGCTGCGCATCGAAGGCCTCGCGGTCGAGATCTTCGGCGGCGTGGTGTCACTGTATCGCGTGGCGCTCACGGAATAAGTCTGTCAGTCGGTCAGTTCGTCAGTCGATCAGCTAGACCGCACCGACCTGCGCTGACCGACTGACCGACTGAAAGACTGACCGACTTCTTTTTATGCAATTCGCCAAAGACACATTCTTCATCACGCTGCGCGATCGCCTGGCGGCGCTGAACCCCGCGCGCACGATCACGCTCGATGGGCAGGCGCGGCCCGCGGTGGTGGCGCTCGAGAACGAGCCGGTCACAGTGGCCGACGCGAGCGCCGTGGCCGATCCGCAGACCATCGCCTCGCAACAACGTGGCCGCGTGGCGAACGCGTTCTACCTCGCGTGGGGCGCAGCGCGCATCGCCGCACAGACCGGGGCACAACCGATCATTGCGCTGGAGTGCGCCATCTCCTTCAGCGCCGCGGGCAGCAGCGACGGTGTTGGCCAGGACCGCGGCCGCTTATTCACCACCCTGGCGGAGGAGCTGTTGCAGATCGCGCGCCCGGCGCGTGCCACGAAGCGGGACTACAGTGGCACGACTCCGCAGGACCTGGGCACCGAGGTTTTCTGGACCCCGCCGCGTTTCGCTGCACCGCAAACCACCGCCGCCGAGATGCGCGGCAGCGCGGCCGTCACATTGTTCTGCTGGCCCGAGGTGAGCTGCTGATGCCGACTCCGACCCCGCGCGGCGCGATGGCCGGCGTCACATCACGTGTCCGGGCGTACTTCGCTCCCGTGCAGCGCACCACCTCAACCCTCGTCGCCTTCGACCTGGCGCGCGACGGCGCCGCTGCCTGCAGCGCGCCGCCCGCCGGTTTCTTCGATGCGGGATGGATCGCGAACTTCGCGCGCATGAACGCGACGACTATCCAGACGCTGCGCGCCGGGCGGAACGATGCCGTCGCGGCGCAAGTGCGCGACCAACTCGAAGCACGCGTTGCTTTCGAGTTTGGCGAATGGGGCAAGTTGCAGATGGCGATCGCGGGCGGCAGTGAGCACTTCAACCTGCTGCGGCCGGACCTCGTCACTGATCCATCCGGCGTAACGCCATTCGCGGCTTGCGCGCTGCTCACGGGCAGCACCGCGAGCGAGTTGAAGCTCGCAAGCGGCGACCTCGCAAAGTTCGCAGCGGGCGATCTAGTGGTCGCCGATGTCGATTATGCGGCACAGACGGGTTACGTCGGCAGCGGCATCACCGGCGCTTACGTTGCGACGGCAAGCGAAGTGGGCAGCGACGCGAACTTCATCCGCCGCGTCAGCTTCAACGTGGCGCGTGTGGCCAGTGTGACATCGACGTCGCTGCGGCTCGCGCAGCCGCTGCTCGGCGGCGCTCCCTCGACCGGCGCGAAAGTTCAACCGGTTGTCGGATTCGCCGATCGTGACGGCGGCCGCTTTCTGCAAGAGTGGTCGGCCATCTTTGTCGTGGCCGACGGCGGAACTCGCGTCCTCTTTTATTATCCGCGGCTGCAAACTTCGGCCGCGGCGACCGAAGGGCGCGTTGCGCTCGCCGAGCCGCTCGCGGCGGCGACCCTGCGCGCCGAGATGCGTGCATTTCCCATCACCGACGCGCGCGATGGCCAGCAGGTGCTGAGTTATCGCGCCCTGTTCCCCGCGGCTTCTGCACCTGTCCGCTGAAGATTTCGGTAGAGACGTAGCTGCGCTACGCCTCATCCCGGCTCGCCCTGAGCGAGCACGCACGAGTCCGAGCCGCGGACGAGGGCGCGCGCAGTCGAAGGACCGCACGCACGCCGACACAACGAAGCTGTAGATGCCTTTTCAACGATGAGACTGACGATCGACAATCTCGATGGCGCCGGTGCGCTCGACTACACGGCCGCGATCGCGACAGAACCGGCCGCGCGGCTCATTCGCACTTTGAATCGTCCGGCCGAGCTGCGCTTTGCGGCACTGCTTGCCGACCCGGCGCTCGTAGTGCCCGTCGCGGGAGCGCGCGTCGTGGTGCAGGACGACACCAGCGCGAAGCTCTTCACCGGCTACATCACGGCACAGGATGACTGCGATTATCTCGGCTGGGGCGTGCGCGGCCCGCTGTATCGCATCGGGTTGGTCGCGCGCGGTGACGAGGTGCTGCTCGATGCGAACCCGCTGCCGCCGCTGACCTTCACCGAACAGACACCGGCCGAGATCATCGGCACTCTCTGCGAAGCGCTCGTGCCCGCAACGTTCGACACGAGCGGAATCGCAGCACTGGATTCCGTGGCCACGTTTGCAGTCGCTGAAGGCAAGACCTGGTCAGAGCACGCTGGCGAGGTCGCACGCCTTTCGCGCGCCACGTATCGCGTGCTCGATCACGAAGTCAGCATGCGGCCGTGCGGCGAGCAGACATGGACGTTCGCGGAGGGTGATGCGAATTTCATCCCCCGCGCATTGCAGTTGCGTCTCACTGCGCCGGCATTGAATGACGCGACCATTGTCGGGCCCACGGAGCCGGGCGCGTATGTCCGCGACTACTTCTTCAACGACCCAGCAACGAACTCGTTCGTGCCGTCGCAGCCCTTCCGCGGCGACGAGGCGGTCTGGCTCGACGAGCGTTGGGACACAGCCGCATTGAGCAACGGCGCTCGCTGGCGCGTTACTGATCCGTCGGCCGCGCTCAGCGTGGCGAGCGCGATGCTGGTGGCGGACGGCGAGACCGGCGCCGACGGCGGCACCGTGCTGGCGTTCGCCGATCAGGTCGAGCTCGGCGGTGCGTTTGTGTTCGAGCATGGCCAGGCGAGTTTCAGCGGGACCGCTGACGCGATACTCGGCGGCTTGTATGGAACATCGGTCACGCTAGCGAACTGCTTCGCCGGCTTCCGAGCGCTCACCAACGGATCAACTGTTGTTATTCGTGCGCTAGTGAACGGCGTATCTACCGGTTCGAGTGTGACCGTGACTGCTGGTCACGCATACCGGTTGCGCACGCGCGTCTATTGCGCCGAGCCGTTCCGCCTGGCGCAGCGTTATCACTCGTCGGCGCACGTTGCGGGCGATCCGCGGACCGCGGGCGATATCGCGGCAAGCGTGCACTGCGTGTTGGAGGTCGTCGATGTCGATCTGTCCTCCGGCAGTGGCACGCTACACGTGTTGTGGGAAGGCGACATCGCTAACGCCCCGGCAGTCGCCACCTACGCGCCGGTGAATGCGGCGACGCTGCACGCCGCGATCTCGTCGCTGCGGGCCTGGCGCGCGCCGTGCATGGACGCGCGTATCGCGCCGCCGGGTGATGACTACCGCAGTGTCTACATCGGGCCTGCCGACCGCGGCGGCGAAGCCGAGTTGACGCGCATGCCGCAGCTTCGCTTCTTTGTCAGCGCGCCGCCGCCGTTCGAGAGTCATCTGGAGTTGCGCTATCGCGCGGCCGCGCGCGCGGCTGCACGCGTCGTCAATGCGACTGCGGCTGCAGCTCTGGCGCACGGCGCGGACAGCGGCGTCCGCAGCCGGACCGTGCATGTCGAGTCGCCGGCGCCACGCACCAGCGCGGACTGTGAGTGCGCCGCTTCCGCCCTGCTCGATGATGGCGCGATCATCGGCGTCACGGGCGAGTATCGGTCGCCGCGCGCCCTGCTGCCGGGCGATGTTCAGCCCGGCGATGCCATCAGTTTCACGCTGCGAAGTTCCACGTGGAACAATGTCGTCCGCGCGGTCGAGATCGAGCTGCGCAACCTGGTGGATGCGCAGGCTGCGTATCGCATCAGCTTCGCGAACGACGCTGCCGAGCCATTCACCGCGACCAGCGCGGCCGCGCGCGGCGCCGGTGGAAGCATGGCGGCGACTGCGCTCGACGCAGCGCCGGGCTTTGCCGCGTCGTTGCCCGGCGCGCATGTTTCCGGCGTGATCACCGGCGGCACGGTCATCGAGACCAGCATCGCCGCTCCCTCCGGTGGCGGCTTCGAATTGCGCGGCACTGATGCAGGATTCGGGCCCGATGACGGGGCCAATCTGATCGCACGCTTCACCACGACTACGTTCGTGGCGCCGCGCACGTCGGTCGTCAGCGATTACTACCTGCGCGCCTACGATGGCAGCACGCCGCGCCGCTACTCGCGCTATTCCACCGCGCTACACGTGGAGTCCCCGCTATGAGCTTTGAATCCTCCGTGCTCGCTGATCTGGCCGAGCTGAAAAGCCAGATGAAGGTCCTGCTCGGCAACGGCCAGCCCGGGCGATTGCATGAACTGGAAGAACGCGTCGCCGGCCACGAGAAGTTCGTGCAGCGCGCCAGCGGTCTTGGCCTGGTGCTGGCGCCATTGCTGACGTTCGTCCACGTGCTGGCTGACTACTTGCAGCTGCGCTGGTCGCGGTAGATCGACTGCAAACCGGAACCGCAAAGGACGCAAGGGGCGCCAAGGATCGCAACGACATCAACTCCTTCGCGTCCTTGGCGTACTTGGCGGTTTGCCTTTCATTTATGACCATGGGAGATGCCTGTGACGCGAGAAGAATTCCTGGCTGCGGCGACAGCGGCGGCGCGGGAGAGTTCCGCCGTCAGCGGCTTTGATCCCGGGATCACGATCGCGCAGGCGGCGCTCGAGAGCAATTGGGGCCAGAGCGCGCTCTCACGGATCGCGAACAATTATTTTGGGATCAAGCTGAAAGCCGGCCGCGAGAGCATCGACCTGCCGACCTGGGAAGTCATCGGCGGCAAGCGCGTGCAGATACGCGCACGGTTCTCGAAGTTCGCGTCGATGGCGGAATGCTTCATCGCGCGCGACTCCATCATTCGCAATGCACCCTGTTACGCCGAGGCGCGGCGCTGCGCCGCTGATCCTGAAGCGTTCACCCGCGCGCTGGCAGCGCACTGGGCGACCGACCCGAAGTATGCCGAGAAAGTGCTGAGCGTGTGGCGGCGGTCTGGTCTAGACGCGATCAAACTCGTCGCCGCACCCCTTCAACGCTAGCCAATATCCTCGCTCCACGTTTCCAGGAAGTGCTTCAGCGCGCCGAGGAACTGACCGGCGACGGCGCCATCGATGATGCGGTGGTCGTAACCGAGCACGACGTGCATCATGCTGCGGATGGAGATGGAGTCGGCGCCGTCCGAGTCGGTGACGACGACCGGCGTCTTCTTGATGCCGCCCACCCCGAGGATCGCGACCTGCGGCTGCATGATGATGGGCAGGCCGAACAGGCCGCCGATCGAGCCGGGATTCGTGATGGTGAACGTGCCGGCAGCGACGTCGTCGGGCGCGAGCTTCTTCGTGCGCGCGCGGTCGCCGAGGTCGTTGATGGCGCGTTGCAGGCCGAGGAAGTTCTTCTCTTCGGAATTCTTCACGACCGGGACGATCAAACCCCAATCGAGCGCGACCGCGATGCCGAGATTGATGTTGCCGTGATAGCGGATGCTGTCGCCTTCTACGGATGAATTCACGATGGGGAACTGGCGGATTGCGGCCGTGGTGGCGCGTGCGATGAACGGCATGAAGGTGAGCTTCGTCCCGTTGCGCTGCTCCCAGCCAGCGCGTACTTTCGCACGCAGCTGCGCGACGCGCGTCATGTCAACTTCATAGACGGTGTGGACGTGCGGCGAGATGCGCTTGGATTCGACCATGCGCTCCGCGATCTTCTTGCGCATGGGCGACATCGCCACGAGTTCGCCGGGTATGGCGATGGGTCCGATCGGCGACGGAACTGCCGCCGGTTGTGCTGCAGTGGCGGGCCGCGCAGGTGTCGCTGAAGCTGCGGGCTCGCGCTGGGCGCCACCGCGATTCACGTAGGCGACGATGTCTTCCTTGGTGATGCGGCCGCCCATGCCGGTGCCCGGCACGTCAGCGAGTGCCACGCCGCGCTCCTTCGCGATCTTGCGTACCAGCGGCGACGAGCGGACGCGCTCACCGCCTTCGGGAAACTCGATGACCTCGTGGTCTTCGTCTTCGTGCGACGCGGGAGCGGCCGTGCGCGGAGCCTCCACGGGAGGCGCCGGCGCCTTCTTGGCATCCGCGCCGGCCGCGGCAGGCTTCGCCGGTTCTGCTTTCTTGGGTGGTTCCGCTTTCGGCTGCGATGCGGCCGCTCCCGCGCTTCCTGCCTCGTCGATCACACCCACGACGGCGTTCACTTGCACCGTCTCGCCTTCATTCGCTTTGATCTCTTTCAACACGCCGGCGACGGGCGAGGGGATCTCGGCGTCGACCTTGTCGGTGGAGATCTCGAAGAGCGGCTCGTCGCGCTGGACTTTGTCGCCCGGCTTCTTCAGCCACTTGGT
>CAYWSH010000064.1:0-3759 GCA_964460655.1 uncultured Terriglobales bacterium
GGGGGGAGGATCGGGGTGTCAAAGGGGGGCGTTCGTAAGGTTGCGCTGAGGATCGTGGGACCCTTGGGTGCCGATAACTGCGACTCGTTCATGCTCGTCTCGTTAGCGCTCCCTCAGGATGACGGATTGAGAAGATGTTGATTCACCGGGCTGAAGCCGGTGCCTTCAAGGCTCACCGCGGCGTGTTCCGTTTTCGGAACGTATTCGAGAATCCGGTTGACGCGGCGTACGTTGCGGTTATTGTAGCGGGCGGTACGAGCCTGCGGTCATGTCGCGCATCGCTTCCGTCGCTTGCTGGATCACGCTGCTGCCACTACTCACGCTGCCTGTAGGGGCACAACTCACTACTGTGGCCGGCGGGGGGTGCAATATCTCACCCTGCGCGCCCGGTGATGGGGGAGGCGCACTGAATGCATACATGAACACGCCTTACAGCGTCGCAATCGATGGAGCTGGAAACCTCTACGTTGCAGAGCTCAACGGGTACCGTGTTCGGAGAGTAAGTGCTAACGGAATCATCACGACAATTGCAGGCGATGGGAATAGTGGATCGCCGCAGCTCGGAGTCGCCGCGAATTCGACGGAGTTATCTGCCAGGGGTTTAGCGACACGAGGTGGCCAGCTTTACATTGCCGACGGCAGTGCGATCCTGCGGGTTGACTTGGCCACCGGAATTCTCGGGGTTGCAGCGGGACAGAATGCTTTTTCGGGATTCGCTGGCGATGGAGGGCCGGCGACTAGCGCCAGGCTGGCACCGCTGGCGGTAACGTTCGACGTAGCCGGCAACATGTACATCTCGGACAGTGGTAACTTGCGCATCAGAAAGGTGACTGCATCGTCAGGGATCATCGCAACGATTGCCGGCATTGGCCCACCCTCTGGCTTCAGCGGTGACGGCGGACCCGCAACGTCCGCACGGCTCAGCGGTCCAGCGGGTATCGCAGTCGATGGGGGAGGCAATGTCTATTTTGCCGACTACACCAACTACCGTGTTCGGCGAGTCGACGCGAGCAGCGGCATTATCACCACTGTCGCGGGGAATGGAATTCAGGGATATACCGGAGACGGCGGTCCAGCTACGTCAGCCTCCCTTTTCGGGCCGTCGGACCTCGCTTTGGATGGCGCAGGAAACCTGTTCATTGCCGACCAGATGGCTGTCCGACGAGTGAGTGCAGCGACCGGAATTATTATGACCATTGCTGGCGGCAACGGACTCCTATCCCTGGGGTATAGGGGGCCGGTGAATAACGTCGATCCGGTCGCTGCAACAATTCAGGCAAATGGAGTGGCGTTCGAGGCTGCTGGGAGGCTGCTCATTGCAGACGGCGTCTGCTGCATTCATCGTTTGACCATTATGCCGGTGACCACGCGGCAATCGTTGATTTTCAGCACGCAAGCAAGCCCAACTGTCGTTGGCCCTTCGCCTCCGCAAACGACGACGCTGAGCAATCCGACAAGCGGCTCCATAGCGGTAACGGCGCTGTCTGTGACGAGCGATTTCAGCCTCGGACTCGGCGGCAACTCTTGCCAGGTAGGTGCCGTTATTCCGCCTGAAGGCAGCTGCGACCTGAACATAATATTCACACCCACGGGAAACGGGCCACGAACGGGAACGCTGACTCTCACGGAGTCAGGCTCTAACATCGCGCACGTTGTCACGTTGTCGGGCTACGCGACGCAGGTAAGCAGTCCAGTTCCAACGCTCACATCGCTCTCTCCATCGGCGGTAGTTGCGGGGAGCGCCCTGCTTGGATTCACTCTCACGATCAGAGGGACCAACTTTGTCCAGACTCCAACCGTGCTGTGGAATGGAACGCCCAGGCAAACAACGTACATAGACCCCACGACGATAACCGCGAGAATCAACGGGGTTGACGTCCTTACGGCTGGCACGGCACTGATCACCGTGACGAATCCTAGTCCGACCCCCGGACCATCCGATGCGGTGACGTTTGTGATTCCGCGAGCAGCCACAGACACCGCCGAGACATCGCCCCTCATATCGAACAATCAGATTCCGCGTCAGATTGACAGTAGGAGTGCTCCGGCCGCTAGCGTGCTGCCGCCTTGCGGCTCGGCTGTCACCTCCAACGCGGTGTGGCTGCAATACATGGCACCGATCACCGGTACAGCGACTGTTGATCTAGCGGGATCGGACTACCGCACCTTGCTGAGCGGATGGCACGGTTTGACGGCATCGTCGTTGACGCCAATCGCGAACGGCTGTGCCGAGGCAACTGTGGGCAGCGTTGCGCGCAGCCCGACGACATACGTCCAGCCGCGCGTGAGTTATCAAATGACCGCGGGGCAAACGATCTGGCTGCTGGTGACAGCGACGAACAGCGATGGCGGAAATCTAGTGATGAATGTCAGCTTCCGGGCGAGTTCGCCGGTGCCGGTGGCGACGTACACGCGGATGATGTCGCATGTGGTGACGGGTGGAGGCTACGTCACCAAGCTGACGATCGTGAACATGTCCGGCGCGCAGAACAATGTCGCGGTCAACTTCGTGGATGACGCCGGCAACGTGCTGAATTCGGCGACGCAGGTGTTGCAGGCGGCGGAGACGATGCGAGTGAGCACGCCGGAGTCGGCGCGGAATGGGCCGATCGCGGCGCAGTGGGCGTCGATCAGTGCGCAGGGCAGGGTGGCGGCGAATCTGTTCTACGAGATCGCCAATGGGACGCCGCAGAACAATGTCGTCAACACCGTGGGGTTCAACGACGATGCGGGTGTGACGAGCTTCACGATTCCCGTCGAGTTGGAGCCGGGAACGCAGGCGACGCCGGTAGGAAGAACGGTGGGGCTGGCGCTGTCGAATCCGAACAATGCGCAGGTGAATGTCGGGCTGGCGCTGCGCAATAGTAGCGGGACACAGCTGGGGACGACGAGTGTGAGCTTGGGTCCGTACGGGCACACCGCGCTCGCGTTGAATGGCGCGCAAGCGTTCGGGCCGGTGTTGCCGGCGGGGAACTTTGTCGGGTCGGTGGTGGGGACGGCGGCGCTGCCGGTGAATGTGGTCGCGCTAGGCGATGATCAGGGTCCGTTCTTCTCGACGCCGCCGATGGCGACGGCGACGCGGCTAATCGTGCCGCACATCGTGAGTGGGAACTTCGGCGGCGCGGGTTACGTGACGAAGCTGACGCTGGTGAATGGTGCGGCGGCGACGAACAACGTCACGATCCAGTACTTCAACCAGCAGGGGCTGACAGTTTCGCCGGCAGGGATGGCGACGTCGTTGAATATCCCGGCGAACGGGACGGCGCGGATCGCGACGGCGGAGGCGCAGCGCTTTGCGGCAGGCACGGTGATGTGGGCGCAGGTGACGGCGACGGCGGCGCTGGGCGCGAACCTGTTCTTCGAGATCGCGGATTCACAGCCGGGGGCGGCTGTGCCACACGTGATCAACACGATCGGGTTCAACAATTCGCCGGAACTGGCCGACTTTACGCTGCCGGTGGAGTTGGAACCGGCGAGTTTAGCGACACCGGCGGGGCGGACCGTCGGAGTGGCGTTCGCGAATGCGAATGGCACGGGCGCGAGTGTCCAGCTGGCGCTGCTGAATCAGGATGGGACGACGCGAGGGACGACAAACCTGAACATCAGCGCGATGTCGCAAACGGTGGCGAGCGTGCAGAGTCTGTTCCCGGGACTACCGAATGGAGACTTCATTGGCGCGCTGGTGGTGCACAGCTCGGTGCCGGTGGCGGCGATCGCGCTGGAGGATGATTACGGTCCGTTCTCGGCGGTGCCGGTGGT
>CAYWSH010000064.1:3859-19253 GCA_964460655.1 uncultured Terriglobales bacterium
AGCTACCCACCGTTGAAACGGTGGGCTACCATCAAGCGCCCGTGCGGGCTCGGCACAGCCGGGGCGGCTGTGCCACACAGGCTCGTGTGCGGCTTGAGGTCATCTCGAACATGAAAACGTTCTTGCGGGCTTGCGTGTTGTGGCTCATGCCGGTGGCAACGCTGGCGCAGACGGCAGAGCTGAATGCGCGCGTGGATGCTGTGTTCGCTCGGTTCACCGCGGAGACGCCGGGATGCGCGCTCGGCGTGGTGCGCGAGGGCGCGCTGGCGTATGCGAAGGGATACGGGCAAGCGAGCCTGGAGCTCGCGGTGCCGATCACGCCGGCGACGGTGTTCGATATCGGGTCGGCGTCGAAGCAGATCACGGCCGCGTCGATCGTGCTGCTGGCGCAGCAGGGCAAGCTTGCACTCGACGATGATGTGCGGAAGTTTGTGCCCGAGGTCCCTGACTTTTCTTCGACCGGGGGCAAGAAGATCACGCTGCGGCATCTGCTGCACCACACGAGCGGCTTGCGGGACTACATCGCGCTGCTGAACCTCGGCGGCGCGCAGGAAGAAGCGGTGACGACGGATGCGGATGCGCTGGCGGCGATCGCACGGCAGAAAGGGCTGAACTTCGCGCCGGGTGACGATTATCTGTACAGCAACACGGGATATTTCCTGCTCTCGCTGGTGGTGAAGAAGGCGAGTGGCAAGACGCTGCGCGAGTTCGCGCAGGAAAATATTTTCACACCGCTCGGCATGAAGGACACGCAGATCCTCGACGACCATACGAAGGTGATCGCGGGGAAGGCGGCGTCGTACGCGCCCATACGCGCGGGCGGGTTCCGCAGCGTGACGTCGAACTGGGAGCAGACGGGCGACGGCGCGGTGCAGACGACGGTGGGTGACCTGGCAAAGTGGGATGCGAACTTCACCAGCGGCAAAGTCGGCGGCGCGGCGCTGGTGCGCGAGCTGGAGACGACCGGCGTGCTGAATGACGGCACGAAGATCGATTACGCCTCGGGCCTGACGGTCGATACGTATCGCGGACTGCGGCGCGTGGCGCATGGCGGGTCGTGGGCGGGGTTCCGCAGCGAGACGATGCAGTTTCCGGAGCAGAAACTTTCGGCGCTGGTGTTATGCAATCGTGCGGATGGCGATCCGGGAACGCTGGCGACAAGAGTGGCAGAGGTTTATCTCGAGAAGGAAATGAAGCCGGTGACAACGACAGCCGTCGCAGCGCAGACGACGGTCACACCCGAGAGCGTAGCGGGCACGTATTACTCGGCCACGACGATGACGGTGCGGCGGTTCACGGCGAAGGACGGCAAGCTGCATGTGGGCAACGAAACGGGATTGTTGATGGAGCCGGTGGGTGGCGGCGCTTATCGCGTGCCCGGTGGCCAACTGCGGTTTGAAAACAATGGTGTGGTGGTCATACCCGCAAGTGGACGAAGCGATCGGATGGAGCGTGTGACGGCCCCGGCGGCGGCGGAGTTCGCCAATCGCGTGGGCGAGTATTGGAGTGAGGAGTTGGCGTTGCGGGTCAGTATCGTGACGCGTGATGGGAAGTTGTTCTGGCATGCGCCGCACGATGCGTTGGCGTTGCGGTTCGAGGATGCGGAGCTGAGGCCGGTCACGACGAATGTCTTGTCTGGGCCAGGGATGGTGCTGGCATTCGATAACAACGGATTCGCGTTGGGGACAGGAAGGGCGAGAGGGATGAGGTTTGTGAAGAAGTAGGGAGTTTACAGGAACGATGGAAGTCCCCACGTCTGGCGCAAAATGCGCGCCAGACATGGGGCACCATGCACCCAGGAACTGAGCGCGCGCTGGCGTGCGAGAATGGAGACGTAGCAAGCGGAGCACAGCCGGGGCGGCTGTGCCACACGGGCTGGGCTACGTGAATCCTATAGGGATCCTTCGACTGCGTTCGTCCCCAGCCGCAGCGGATGACTCACTTCGCTCAGGATGACCGAATAAACAACGCATGATCCAACTCAGCGGCGCGGGGAAGCGGTTCGGTCCCAAGATCCTCTTTCAAGACCTCGATTGGCTCATCGCGGCGCGGGAGCGCGTCGGGTTGGTGGGCGCCAATGGCACGGGAAAAACCACATTATTGAAAGTCCTGGCGGGCATCGAGTCGCTCGATTACGGCGCGCTGTCGGCGATGAAGGGCATCACGGCGGGCTATCTGCCGCAAGATGGGCTGACCCTATCCGGGCGCACGGTGTTCGACGAGTGCATGAGTGTGTTTGCCGACGTCCACGCGATGGAGCACGAGATGGAGTCGCTCACGGCGCGCATGGCGGAGGTCGATCACGAGAGCGCCGAGTATGGGCAGATCGCGGAGCGCTATCACCGGCTGCAAGGGCAGTTCGCGGCGCGCGATGGGTACGCGCTCGAGGCGAAGGTCGGGGCGGTGCTCGTCGGGCTGGGATTCGGGAAGGAAGATTGGCAACGGCGCACGGAGGAATTCTCGGGCGGATGGCAGATGCGGCTGGCGATGGCGAAGCTGCTGCTCCAGCAACCGAACCTGCTGCTGCTCGATGAGCCGACGAACCATCTGGACCTGGAGGCGCGGAACTGGCTGGAGGAGTATCTGGCGGAGTATCCGGGCGCGTGCGTAGTGATCTCGCACGACCGGTATTTTCTGGACGTCACGGTGAACAAGACGGCGGAGATATGGAACAAGCGCGTGACGTTCTACGCCGGCAACTACGAGAAGTTCCTCACGCAGAAAGAAGAGCGGAAGACACAGCTGGAGGCGGCGTATCGGAACCAGCGGGAGCGGATCGAGCAGATCGAGGCGTTCGTGAATCGCTTCCGCTACCAGGCGACGAAGGCGAAGCAGGTGCAGAGCCGGATCAAAGAGCTGGAGAAGATGGAGCGGATCGAGATCCCGCCGGAAGAGAAGACGATCCACTTCACGTTCCCGCAACCGAAGCCGAGTGGACGGCTGGTGGCGGAATTGCAGCGCGTCGGGAAGCGCTATGGCGAGAAGGAAGTATTTCGGGACGTGAGCTGCAACATCGAGCGCGGCGACCGGATTGCGCTGGTCGGAGTGAACGGCGCGGGCAAGTCAACCATGATCAAGCTGCTGGCAGGGAGCGAGCAGACGACAGCCGGATCGTTGAAACTTGGGCACAACGTCGAAGCCGACTACTTCGCGCAGGACCAGTACAAGGAGCTGAATCCCGAGTCGCGCATGCTCGACGATTTGTGGCAACTGGCGCCGCAGCAGACGCAGACAGACCTGCGGAGCCTGCTGGGGTGTTTCTTGTTCTCGGCGGACGATGTGTTCAAGCGTCTCGGAGTGCTAAGTGGCGGCGAGCGGAATCGGTATGCGCTGGCGCGAATGCTGCTGCGTCCGCATAACTTCTTGCTGCTCGACGAGCCGACCAACCACCTCGACATGCGCGCCAAAGACATGCTGCTGGAAGCGCTGGAGAGATTCACCGGCACGGTGGTGTTCGTGTCGCATGACCGGTATTTCATCGACAAGCTGGCGACACGCGTGTGGGAGATCGGCGGCGGCGAGGTACACGTTTTCCCGGGGAACTACGAGGATTATTGGTGGAGGAAGACGAGGGATGGTGCGGAAGGCGTTATCCCACCCTTCGCGCCAAAATCGGGCGCTCAGGATGGGGCACCCAGCGTTGAAGTTGTGCCAGCGGGGCCAAAGAAGAAGATGAATCCGTACAAAGTGAAACAGATGGAGGAGCGGCTGCGTGAGGTCGAGCGGGAGATCGCGGCGGCGGAGAAGGATGTGACGGATTGCGAGCAACGGTTGCAGGTGTTCGAGAGCGCGGCGGAGACGATCCGGCTGAATGAGTTGCTGGAGCGGCGCCGGGCGGAGTTGCCGAAGCTGATGGAGGAGTGGGAGGAGCTGGAGACAGCATTGCGGAATTGCGGAAGTGCCGAATTGCGGAATTGAAATTCAAACCCGTGGATCCTTCGGCGATCGAGTCAGCGGGTCATTGAGTCATTTTGAAAACCGCGGGTCCTTATTGAAAAGAGGTATGGATGGCCCGGGTCCGGCGAGCATTTGTGGGGTCCTTCGACTCGCGCTCGGCTCGCCTCGCACTCGCTCAGGATGAGCGGTATCAAGCTTTTCTCTTTGTAAAAGCGGAGCGGCCGGGGCAGGCCGCGAAGCGCGATGCAAGGCCTTGTGGGCGCTGGATAGAGCAAGGGCCTTGAGCGGTTTTCAAAACAAATAGAAAGGGCCGCGATATTGGTTACGGTCTAGCCGCCCGCTCCTGCGAGGGAGCCAACAGCGTGGATCCGTGCACCATCGCGACCCTTGATGTGACTACCGCTTTCGCGGCCCCCTACCCCAGCTGCCCCTCGCAGAGCCGCCGGTTTTTTCAGGTCTGGGCGCCTTGCGACTCTCGCCGCCCGGCCAATCACTCAGGCTACTTCGGACTGGCATCTATTATGTTGCCAACCCTTTCGCCCGTCGACGGGATGCAAAGTAAATGCAGAGGGGGAAAGTGTCAACGCCCGTGTACGGTGCAATCGCGATTTCCTGCACGAAGTTCTGTGATTCGTCAAAAGTCTTGCTGGACAAGGCTTTCGGGTTGCTTAGTGCAGGATTTCCACAGGTCATCCAGAGTTTTTCGAGAGAAAACGAGCGAGTTGCGGGCGCAGATTTTCACACGCGAATCAAATGATTCTCTTGACCGCAGAAACCGATGGGCTCATTGTGGCAACAGATTGGTAGAGGGAGTCGATTTGTCGGACCTCATCGCGTACGTGGACGGCGGATCGCACGGGAATCCGGGACCATCGGGGATCGGGGTGGTGCTGGAAGACCCGACGGGGCGCAAAGTCCGGATCATGAAGTGGGTAGGGCGGCAGGACAATAATGTTGCCGAGTATCTGGCGCTGCTCGAGGCGCTGCAGATGGCGGTGGCGCTGAAGGCCAAGACGTTGCGGGTGTATTCGGATTCGGAAGTGGTGGTGCGGCAGATGCGCGGCGAGTATGCCTGCCGGAGTCCGCGGTTGTATTCCCTGAATTGGACGTGTCGCAAACTGGCACGCTCGCTCACCTTCTCGATCGCGCACATCAAGCGCGAGCACAACGTGGAAGCCAACCATCTGGCGAACAGAGCAGTGCGACTGCGGAAGAAGTAAGGTTCGCGCTGACTTTCTTCCTGTCGCCTCCGGCTCCCAACCGCTAAGAGATCGGGCTCGCCTCGAGACCCTCAAAGCCTGCACTCGCGCATCGCGGCCTGAACCGGCCGCTCCGCTATTTCTGCTCACTGCGACTCGCTCACGCTCGCCTCGTTTCGCCTAGGTCCTGGAGCGTCTACCCAGGATTCCGTCGCGTCCGCCGTGGCGGACGCGACTCCATCCTGGGCTAACATCAATCGCCCCTGCGGGGCTGGGCGCGCACACTCGCGTCGTCGCGTCGGTCTCGGCGGGCTCGACGAAATACATAGATCCTTCGCTGCGCGCTCCTTGCGGCTCTCCCGCTACGCGTGATCGCCTCGGTCGCGCTCACTCAGGATGACAATTCTTTGGGATGATGGCCGCGGCGCTGGGCTTTGCGCGTCGTCACAAATCATCGGGCGAGCGTTCCGTGGCGCGCCTTGGCGCTTCGATCGGTTGCACCTTTCTTCGGCATTGACGAAAATTTTTGTTGGCGTAAATTCATGCGAGCAATTCTTGACGACGGCGCAGGTTGCATCCGCTCCGTGGGCAGAGAGAGCCGGAGTGGAGCAAAGAAAAACGTGCTAGTATCCGTAGTGCCGCTGTCCTCTCTGCGTACCCAGCTGAGCAAGAATCGGTGGGCATAGCCCGCGAGGCTGTGCTATAGAAGCAAACCCAAACCACGGTTTTAGCAGCACGGTGCTCCAGGAGCCGTGCTTGGACAAGATTCGCAAATCAACAAGCCGCCCGTGAGAGGCGGCGGTTTCATTGGCCCGCTATGTCGACAGGTTCCACCGCAACCGCTACTGCCAATCCGTGGGTCCGCATCCTGGACGCGCTCGAGAAGAAGATCAATCGCCACTCGTACGAGACGTGGCTGAAACCGACGCGCTACAGCCATGCCAAGGGCGGGATCCTGTTCGTGCGGGTACCGACAGCGGAGTTCCGCCACATCGAAGAGAAGTACGCCGACCTGATCTCGGAAGCGCTGGACAACCTGGCGATGGACTTCACCGACGTGAAGTTCATCACACCGGAAGACGAGCCGAAGCCGGCACAACCGGTAGCGGAGCCGGCGGCGTCGCCGGCAGCGGCCACACCGCTGCGCCACAATTTTGGCGGGAGCGCGAGCGCAACAGCAGCGACTTCCACTGCGCCCGCGGCGCAGAAGCAGGCGAAGTTCGATTGGGACAGCGCGGCGCAACTGAATCCGCGGTACACCTTCGAGACGTTCGTGGTGGGCAGCGGGAACCAGTTCGCGCACGCGGCCGCGCAGGCGGTGGCGGCATCACCCTCGAAGGCCTATAACCCGCTCTTCTTATATGGCGGCGTCGGGATGGGCAAGACGCACCTGATGCAAGCCATCGGGCACGAGGTGAAGAAGCGGCAGCCGCAGGCCTCCATCTGTTACCTGAGCAGCGAGAAGTTCACCAACGAGATGATCAACTCGCTGCGCTACGACAAGATGACGAGCTTCCGCGAGAAGTTCCGCAACGTGGATGTGCTGCTGGTGGATGACATCCAGTTCCTGGTGCACAAGGAGCGGACGCAGGAAGAATTCTTCCACACGTTCAACGCGCTGCACGAGGCGTCGAAGCAGATCGTGATCGCCAGCGACCGGCCGCCGAAAGAGCTGGCGGAGATCGAAGACCGGCTGCGCTCGCGCTTCGAGTGGGGCCTGATCGCCGACATCCAGCCGCCGGATCTGGAGACGAAGGTCGCCATCCTGCAGAAAAAAGCGGAGTCGGAGCGCACGCCGCTGCCGACGGACGTGGCGTTGTACATCGCGTCGAACATCCGCTCGAACGTGCGCGAGCTGGAAGGCGCGCTGATCCGGCTGCTGGCGTACGCGTCGCTGACGGGCGCGAACATCAACCTGATGACGGCGCAGCAGGTACTGAAGAATTTTATCGACGCGCAGACGCGCAAAGTGTCGATCGAGAACATCCAGCGCACGGTGGCCGAGCAGTTCGGCATGCGTGTGGTGGAGATCAAGGCGAAGAACAATTCGCGCGCCATCGTGTTCCCGCGGCAGATCGCGATGTACCTGTCGAAACATTTGACGGACCACTCGCTGCCGGAGATCGGACGGCAGTTCGGCGGGAAGCATCACACGACGGTGCTGCACTCGGTGGAGAAGATCGGCGAGCAGCGCAAAGGCGACAAGGATCTGAATCGGCTGATCAATAAGTTGACGGAGACGCTGACCGGGTAACCTGGTCACCGCAGAGACGCAGAGGGCGCCGAGATGGCGCCCTTTTTCCTTTGGCGGGCTATGGTCGCGCTCCTTCCAGCTCGCTCACGCTCGCCTCAGTCGCGCGCGCACATTGTGGGACAGCCTACCCAGGATTCCGTCGCGTCCGCTGCGGCGGACGCGACTCCATCCTGGGCTACCATCAGTCGCCCTGCGGGCTGTGCGTCGGGGAACGAGCGTTCGACTCGGCTACGCGTAACGGATTCGTGTTCGATTCCCACCCAAGCAAGACCGGCTTGGGTGGGGCACCCAGGTTGTTCGTCATCGCGTGCGCGACGGGTGAGAACCAACAAAAAGAGACGTAGCGGAGCTACGTCTCTACCAGAACTCTAGCAATCCCAATCTACGGTTTGAGTTCGCGCATGATCTCGGCGATGAGCTCGGTCTTGAAGCGATCGAGGACACGCTCGACGGCGCGCGAGACCGGGTCCATGTCGACCGGCGCACCGGTGGTGGCGGTGACCGCCGCGACGGCGGAAGCGACAGCGGATTCGGGAGGAGCAGCCGGGGCCGCGCCGATGGCGGCGGCAAGTTCGGCGGCGAATTGTGCGTCACCGCCGGCGGCAGGAGCAGCAGCGGCGGGCGCAGGATCGGGCGCCGCGGCGACGGGCGCTGCGACCGGGGCGACAACGTCTTCGACCGGCGTGGTCGCGACCGGCAGGTTCGAGACGACGGCGGCCATCTGATGGAACAAGGGATCTTCCGCGGGCGGAGGCGGCTCAGGAGTCGCTTCGACCTCGGTCAGCGTTTCGATGGGCTGCACGATCTCGCTGGGCGCGATGGTCTCGACGGGATCGACGTGGTCCGGCGTTGCGTCGGGAGGGGGCGCATCGAGATGCACGGCCTCGTGCTCGACCTCGAGCTCGAGTTCGGCTGCGGGCGACGGAGCAAGCCCCGTCTCGACTTCGAGCTCGCGCTCGGGTTGAGTGCCGGGTAGCTCGTGCGCGGTCTCCAGCGAGATGTCGGCGTCAGCGGCCGGAGCAGGCGCAACCGCCGCGCCGCTATCGCCTCCGAAGCCGACCGGGACCGGTTCCGGGTCCTTCACGCCGAAGTGCGTGCTGAATTCGCTCATGCCGGTAGCGCCGGCGACGAACGAGGGATCGGGCGTGGTGGAAAGGTTGGCGGACGAAGTGTCGATGGTCGGTTCGAAGCCGGCGGCTTGACCGAAGCTGCTCTCGGCGACGGGCGGCGCGGCCGTTGGTTCCAACCGCGCGGGGGCGGCGAGCTCGTCGGCGAAAGAAGGCATCGGGGCCGGCGGCGTGAACTCGACGGTGGCGGCCGGTTCGGCGTCGGCAAAGAACGAGCGCGGCGTGGGCTGCTGTTCGGTGATGGGCGCGGCGGGCGTCCAATCGGGCGCGGCGACGGGCGCGTCCCACGGAGGAGCGCTCGCTGCCGCCGCAGGCTCAGCGGACCACGTGGCGGCGGGAGCCGGCTCGTCGATATCGAACGCGGGCGCTGAGGCAACCGCGGCGGGCATTTCGACGGGCGGCGGCGCGGGTGCGGCTTCCTCTGCCTCGGAGGATTTCCATTCATCGTCGCTGATGATGGGCGCGGCGATCTTCACCGTCCGCTCGTATTCGGGGACCGTGTCTTTCTTCGGCACGACGCGCGCGGCGAGCTTCTTGACGGCGGCTTCCAGGTCCTTGGCTTCGAACGGCTTGATGATCAAGCCGTCGGCGCGGACCTTGGTGACCTCTTCTTGCTTGAACGGCTCGAGCTTGCTGACGGTGAGCAGTACCGGCAGGTTGGCGGTCGCGGGCTCGGCCTTTACCTTGACGCAGATCTCCGGCCCGGAATAGCCGGGCATGTTGACGTCGAGCAGCAGCAGGTCCGGCTTCTCGCTGGCGATCTTCTTCATGGCCTGGGCGCCGTTGGAGACGGCGATGACGTCGTAACCCGCGTCGGCGAGGATCTTCTTGCCCATGTTCTGGGCAGTCATGCTGTCGTCAGCGAGAAGGATCTTGAGACTCACGAAGACCTCGGAAAAAGGCGGGGGAAGCCGTTTCGAGAAGGTACTGATTCCCGTATGCAAAGTCAACGTGGAGGCGGGTTTTCAGAGGTCCGAAGGTACAGTAAAAACAGGCCTTAGGGCCGGACGTTCGTTCCAGAACGGGGTGAATCTTTTGCGATGCACGATCATCGGCGGCCGTGGTTGAGAAGCTCGTAACGGCGGGAGTGGCGTACGAAGAGTGTGGGATCCTTCGCTCGCGCTCGGGTCGCCGACGCTTCGCTAACGGCTTCCTCGCGCTCGCTCAGGATGACAACGATTAATGATTCCGGCGCACATTGACACCGCGAAACCCGTAGATCCTTCGTTCGCACTCACGTCGCCGACACGTCGCTTACGGCTCGTTCGCGCTCGCTCAGGATGACAGTTCTCCGCAAACTAGCCGACCAGCACGGCGCCGCCGTTGACGTTGAAGATCTCGCCGGTGATGAAGTCGGCGTGTTTGGTGCAGAGGAAGAGGATGGGCGCGGCGATCTCTTCTGCCGTACCGGGACGGCCGAGCGGGATGTAGCTCAGCGCGCGTTGGCTGATGGCCGGATCGCGGAGCGCGCTGGCCGACATATCGGTATCGACCCAGCCGGGCGCGACACAGTTCACGTAGATGCCGTCGCGCGCGAGCTCGGTGGAGAGGCCTTTCACCATGCTGATCACGGCGCCTTTCGTCGCCGCGTAATCGGTGTGGAAGGCTTCGCCGCGCTGTCCAGCGGTCGAGCTGATGATCACGATCTTGCCGCCGCGTTTCTGCGCCTTCATCTGTGCGACGCCGGCCTTCACCAAGCCGAAGACGCTTTCGAGGTTCACGGCGACGGTGCGACGCCATTGCTCGGCGGTCATGCGGTCGATCGGGACGTCGTCGGGCGGCCAGATGCCGTGGTTGGCGACGAGGACATCGAGCGCGCCGAAGCGCGCAACGGCGCCACGGACCAGGGCTTCCGCGGCTTCGGCGGAGCTGAGGTCGGCCTGAATGGCGGCGCAACTCGAGGCGCCGCAGGCGTTCACTAGAGTGTCGGCCTCGGCGCGGGACTTTTGATAGTTGAAGACGACACGCGCGCCGGCGGCGACGAACAGGCGGACCGCGGCCGCGCCGATACCACGCGAGCCGCCAGTGATGAGGGCGACTTTCTGGCTGAGGTCGAGCGTGACGGACATAAGAGGCTATTAAAGCAAACTTGCCGCAGATTAACGCAGATGGACGCAGATCAGAAAAGAGGAGTCTAAAATCGTAGGGCGCATGAGACGAACTGGAGCAGCAGCATTGTTGGTTGTCCTGACGCTTATCCCACCCTGTCCCGCCAACGCCGGGCGGCCAGAAGCGCTCGCTGCGCGAGCGCCGCGGACGAGGGCGTCCGCGCCACGCGAGCCGGCTGAAGATGAGAATGCGAGCAAGGCGAAAGCGATCGTTGACCAGGCGATCGCGGCGCTGGGCGGCGACGCGTGGCTCAATATCCAGGACATCGAACAGGAAGGGCGCACGTACGGTTTTGGGCACAACGGCGAAAGCGGCACCGGACTACTGTTCTGGCGCTGGTGGAAGTGGCCGAACCAGGAGCGGCTGGAGCTGACGAAGCAGCGCGACTGGATCGTGATCCACAACGGCGACGACGGCTTCGAGATCACGTTCCACGGGACGAATCCCGAGGAAAAAGAAGCGCTGGCGGCGTATCTATTACGACGGCATTACTCGCTCGAGCAGGTTTTGCGCAACTGGATCCACGAGCCGGGCGTAGCGTTCTTCTATGACGGTCCGGTGCTGGCCGAGCGCAAGCAGGCCGAGCAGGTGACGATCATGAACGGGAAGACCGAGGCGGTGACGCTCTTCATTGACCAGATCACGCACCTGCCCATCAAGAAGAGTTTCACGCGGCGCGATCCGGCGTCGCGCGAGAAGGACACGGAAGAAGAGACCTACGCGAACTACCACACCGTGCAGGGCATCGCCACGCCGTACGACACGGCGCGCACCCACAACGGCATGATGCAGAACCAGCGCTTCCTCAACACCGTGCGCTACAACGTGGGCGTGGCCGCCGATAAGTTCGTGGCGACCGTGGCGGTGAGGAAGAAGTAACACCTACTACAGAGGCACAGAGACAAAGAGAAGGCCGCAGAAAAGGGGTGACCGGTGCAATTTGTCCAGAGATTCGCGGGGTCCTTCGACTTCGCCTCGTTCCGCGCAGCGGAACTACGGCTTCGCTCAGGACGAGCGGGCATTAAGAGTAGACTACGTCTCAGGAGGACAGAGCAAAACGCAAGGTCCCTCGACTGCGCCGTCACGCGGTGACGGCTCCGCTCGGGATGACAAGCAAAAGCGACACGCAAACCCGTGGATCCTTCGGCCAAAGGCGGGCCTCAGGATGACGATTTGAAGTTGGTAAGAGAGACGTAGCGGGGCCACGTTTCTACAGAAAGATCTTTATGGCGATCCGTTGGGACAAATTGACGGTGAAGGCGCAGGAGGCGGTGCAGCGCGCGAATGACATCGCGGGCGAGCACGGTAATCCGGAGCTGGCGCCGGCGCACGTTCTCGCGGCGCTGATCGAAGACGCAGAGGGAATCGTGCGGCCGGTGCTGGCGAAGGCCGAGGCGAACGCGGACGCGGTACTCGGGGCGGCGCGCGCGGTGATCGAGAAGCTGCCGCGTGTTTCCGGTGGAGCACAAGCGCAGCTTTCGCCGGCGGCGCAGAAGCTGATGGACCGGGCGTTCCAAGAGGCGGATCAGTTCAAGGACGACTACGTCTCGACCGAGCACCTGCTGCTCGGCATCACGGAGCTGAAGAACGAGCCAGCGCAACTGGCGCTCGCGGCGGAAGGCGCGACGCGCGACGCCATCCTGAAAGCATTGACCGCGGTGCGCGGCAAGCAGAAAGTCACGGACCAGAATCCGGAGGCGAAGTACCAGGCGTTGGAGCGCTATGCGCGCGACCTCACGGACCTGGCGCGGCGCGGCAAGCTCGATCCGGTGATCGGACGCGATGAAGAGATACGGCGCGTGGTGCAGGTGCTGTCGCGGCGGACGAAGAACAATCCGGTGCTGATCGGCGAGCCGGGCGTGGGCAAGACGGCGATCGTGGAAGGGCTGGCGCATCGCATCGTGTCGGGCGACGTGCCGGAGGTGCTGAAGTCGAAGCGGCTGATCTCGCTCGACCTGGGCGCGATGCTGGCGGGCGCGAAGTATCGCGGCGAGTTTGAAGACCGCTTGAAGGCGGTGCTGAAGGAGATCGAGGAGTCGCAGGGGCAGATCATCCTGTTCATCGACGAGCTGCACACGCTGGTGGGCGCCGGCGCGGCCGAGGGCGCGATCGACGCCAGCAACATGCTGAAGCCGGCGCTGGCGCGCGGCGAGCTGCGCTGCATCGGCGCGACCACGCTGAACGAATATCGCAAGCACATCGAGAAGGATGCGGCGCTGGAGCGGCGCTTCCAGATCGTCTACGTCGGCGAGCCGACGGTGGAGGACACGATCGCGATCCTGCGCGGGCTGAAGGAGCGCTACGAGGTGCATCACGGTGTGCGCATCAAGGATGCGGCCATCGTGGCGGCGGCGACGCTCTCGCATCGCTACATCACGGACCGCTTCCTGCCCGACAAGGCGATCGACCTGATCGACGAGGCGGCGGCGTCGCTCTCGATCCAGATCGGGTCGGTGCCCACGGAGATCGACCAACTGGAGCGACGCGCCACGCACCTGGAGATCGAAAAGCAGGCGCTGGTGAAAGAAGAGGACCCCAATTCGCGCGAGCGGCTGGCGGCGGTGACGAAGGAGCTGGCGAGCGTGCGCGAGCAGATCGCCGCATTGCGGGCGCGCTGGGAAGAAGAGCGCAGCGCGGTGACGCGCGTACGGGAGCTCAAAGCCAGGATCGACGAGCTGAAGCATGAGTATGAGCAGGCGGCACAGCGCGGGGATTTTGAACGCGCGGCGCGGATCCAGTATGGCGAGATGGCGGAGGCGCAGAAAGAGCTGGCGAGGCTGACTAGTGCCATGGATGGCGCGGCTTCGCCGCGCGACACGGGCGAGTCGCCCGTGTCCACACAAGCAAGAGCAAAGTCAAAGGCGAGCACAGCCGAGGCGCCTCCACCCCACCAAACCAAAAGCGGGTTTGGCGGGGACCCCGGGGCTGTGCCACACAAGCCGTCACGGATGCTGAAGGAGGAGGTCGACGAGGAGGACGTGGCGCGGATCGTGAGCAAGTGGACAGGGATCCCGGTCAGCAAGATGCTCGAGGGCGAAGTCCACAAGCTGGTGGAGATGGAAGGGCGGCTGCGGCAGCGCGTGATCGGGCAGGACGAAGCGCTGAGCAAAGTCGCGAATGCGATACGGCGATCGCGCGCGGGATTGAGCGATCCGCGGCGGCCGATCGGCTCGTTCATCTTCCTGGGTCCCACAGGCGTGGGCAAGACGGAACTGGCGCGGGCGCTGGCGGAGTTCCTGTTCGACGACGAGCACGCTCTGGTGCGCATCGACATGTCGGAGTACATGGAGAAGCACGCGGTGGCGCGGCTGATCGGCGCGCCACCGGGCTACGTCGGTTACGAAGAGGGCGGGCAGCTGACCGAGAAGGTGCGGCGGCGTCCGTACGCGGTGATCCTGTTCGACGAGATCGAGAAGGCGCACGCGGACGTCTTCAATGTGCTGCTGCAGATCATGGATGATGGGCGACTGACCGACGGCAAAGGCCGCACCGTGGATTTCAAGAACACGGTGATCATCATGACGTCGAACCTCGGCGCTGCCTACCTTGGCGGCGAAGTATTGAAGTCAGAGACAGCGTTCGCGGAAGCCTCGCGGCACGTGCTCGACGCGTTGCACGCGCACTTCAAGCCGGAATTCCTGAACCGCGTGGACGACATCGTGGTGTTCAAGCCGCTGGGCAAGGAGCAGTTGACGCGCATCGTCGATCTGCGCCTGGAAGACCTGCGGCGGCTGCTGGCCGATCGCAAGATCAGCCTGGAGTTGACGCCGGCGGCGCGCGAAGCGCTGTTCGCGGCGGGTTACGACGTGCAGTATGGGGCGCGTCCGTTGAAGCGCGCGATCCAGCGCATGGTGCAGGACCCGCTGGCGCTGAAGATGCTCGATGGCGAGGTGCTGCACGGTGACCACGTGGTGGTGGATGTGAAGGGGAATGAACTCACGTTCAAGGTGGCGGAGCGCGTATCGAAACGGGAGAGCGTGCGGAAGTAGCACTACGGCTCATTTTGTTGCAGCCTGGCGGTGGACCCGAAGGAAACCCATCGCATCCCAGTAAGTGCGCCGCGGAGTTCACTGTTAGCTTGTTAGTGACGTGACACTCCCGTTAACTTCGTTTAAGATTTTTTCCTCGACCATGCGCGGGTGTGCGGCTCCGTCCCGCACGCCGCCGGCGCTGCCCAGGAAGACGAACCAGCTACGGGAGTGGCGCGCGTGAGTGAAGAAAGATTTGCTTCAGGTGAACTGATCCTGCGGACAGGGGTTTACCGCGTCGAGCATCCACAACATCTCTTGCCCCAGGAAGTGACGCTCGAAGGTGGAGCAAACTTTCCGGGATGCGCGGCGTGCGACGAGCCGGTAGCGTTCGAACTCCTGCGCCAGGTGGATACGCGTGCCGGTACGGGTGGCTTCCGCGTAGCGTTGTTCCGGCTGCCGGTGCTGGAGATCCACGAGAAGGAAGACGGTGAGGCCACGCCGGAGGCCGGCGTGGCGTAAGGGAACCGGCCCTCATCAGAAATCCCTAGATCGAAGAGAGCTACTTGCAGCGCGTATTGCGCCTGCATTCGCGGGGTCCTTCGACTCGTCCGCCGCGGCGGACTCGCGCAGGATGAGCGGGGAGAGAGCAAACAAACCCGTAGATCCTTCGGCCAAGAACGGGCCTCAGGATGACGGGGATGGATTTGGTCATTCAGCAATCCCACCCTGGCAAAACCGGCCAGGGTGGGGCACCCAGCGCCTGCATTCGCGGGGTCCTTCGACTGCGCCGTCATCCCGCAGCAGCGGGATTCCGGCTTCGCTCAGGATGAGCGGGGA
>CAYWSH010000065.1:0-1301 GCA_964460655.1 uncultured Terriglobales bacterium
GCCAACTGCTTCGCGGAAATCCGCACGGGGCAAGACTTAGAACGGTTCCGCTTGCCGCGCCCCTGTCTCGGGCGACGTTCGCGGTGACTGCGACTTGCCGGTCAGTTCCTCATAGGTGAGGCGCTTGCCGGAGATGCGATTCATGGCGATCTGAAAGCGTTCCGCGTCGGTCATGCGGTCTTGCTTCGTGCCACGATGATTGAAGCGAAAGACCTGTTCGTCAATGTAGCGTGACAGGTGGAAAGGTTCGACGGCGACATAGGTTCCATGCAGACCGCGTTTCAAAAGCGACCAGAAGTTTTCCAAGCCGTTCGTGTGCACGCGGCCACGGACACATTCCTTCGCATGGTTCACGACTTCATGCGCGTACAGCTTCGCCAGTTCGTTGTAGGCGTATGCATCATCGGTCATCAGCTTCGCGCCGAACTCGACCTGATTCAGGATTTGATACTGCAAGTGTTCGCGCTTCATGTTCGGCAGGACGTGGGCGCGCACCGTCCGCGATTCGCGGTCAAGGAAACCCTGCACCGGCGTCTTACCGACAAACGGCGTTTCGGACGGAAACACATTCGTGGCAGCTTGCGCGCGCAGTTTCTTCAACCGGCTCTTGTGCATGAAGCGCGTCTTGCCGCCGATGAACGTTTCGTCCGCTTCCACTTCGCCACCGTTCCCGCCGAGCTTCATGGCGGCGATGTCCTGCGCCAGAGCCGTGCGGATGCGGTGCAGCATGAACCATGCCGACTTCTGCGTGATGCCGAGCACGCGCCCGAGTTCATGCGAACTGATTCCGTTCTTGCAGTTCACGATCATCCACACAGCGGTCATCCACTTATCGAGACCGAGCGCGGAATCCTCAAAGATGCTGCCCACCTTGACGGTGAACTGCTTCTTGCAGCCTTTGCAGAGCCACAGCAGCCGCGTCTTGATGAAGTAGTGTTGGTCATGGCCGCAGCGCGGACACGTCACACGCTTGTCCGGCCAGCGCAGATTGACGGCGTAGACGAAGGCCCGTTCCGGGTCACTGAAGTAAACCACTGCTTGTTGAAGGGTTTGCGGGGCTTTCATGGGATTGCCTTTCATTCCCGACCAGCCTACGCCTTTTCTTCTTGTGTGTCAAGTATATTATTGCCCCCTGGTCTAGGCGATCTAAAGGACTTAGCGGAAAATACGTCGAACAAAGGACTTAGCGGAACTCGCAATAGCTAATAGCTAATCTAGTGAGTTCCCCAATAAATCGGGGCAAATAGCGTAGGACGGTTCGGAGAGAAAGTCAAGGGCCGGGGCGCGGTAGGGATGCTTCG
>CAYWSH010000065.1:1401-4185 GCA_964460655.1 uncultured Terriglobales bacterium
TGGGGCGGGCGGAGGGATTCGAACCCTCGACAGCCGGAGCCACAGTCCGGTGTTCTACCACTGAACTACGCCCGCCATTGCGTGAGGACGACCGGTGGGAAAGGTTGATTATAGCAGTCTAACGGAGCCTCACCGCGCGCTCCTTGCAGCTCGTCCCGAAGATTCGGGGCTCGCCTCAGTCGCGCTGCCCTCTGAAGCGCCGGTCAAGCGGCACGGCTAAAGCCGCGCCCTGACACAGTTCGTCGCGCCTCAAGGATCCGGTTCTAGAGACAAAGCGGAGCGGCCGGTCCAGCGGTGGGAAATGTTGTTTATAGGCGGGAACGCGGAGTTCGTGATGGAGAACTGTACGGACGTGCGGTGCTGCGGGCGGTTGTGGGGTCCTTCGACTCGCACTCCCATCGGCTCGCTCACGCTCGCCTCGGTCGCACTCGCTCAGGATGAGCGGGTCCTTAAAAGCGTCGCGGGCTCCACTTCGCAGGAGCGCGCTCGCTCAGGATGAGCGGGTCTTAATGTGCCGTGGATGCGGATTCTTGATCAGTGCCAACCGGCGCGGGCGAGTCGCCCGCGTCCACACAAGAAAAAAGCGGAGAGCTGGCGCTCTCCGCTAGGGGGCGGTGCGGTGACAGATATCTACGCGTTGCCGGCGCGGCCGATGCCGACGTAGCGGAAGCCCATCGCCTTCAGGCGCAAGCCGTCAAGCAGGTTCTTGGTGTCGACGATGACGGGCTGGCGCAGTTCACGGCGGATGCGGTCGAAATCGAGCGCGCGGAACTCCGGCCAGCCGGTGCCGACGACAAGCGCATCGGCGCCTTGGGCAGTAGCGTAGGCGTTGTCGCAGCAACGCACGCCGGCGTCGAGCTGCGGACGGGCGGAATCGAGCGCGACCGGATCGTACGCCCGCACTTTGGCGCCGGCGGCGGCGAGCTTGTGCGCGATACCGATCGAGGCCGAGCCGGCCACCGAGCTGGTGTGCGGCTTGAACGCGAGGCCGAGGATGCCGACTTCCTTGCCGGCAACCGTGTGGACGAGGCCGGCGAGCTTGTCGACGACCGTGTCGCACAGCGTGCGGCTGACCTCGCGCGCGGCGGCGAGGATGCGGAGGTCTACACCTGTGCCCTGCGCGAGCTCGTGCAGCGATTCCATCTCGTTCTCGACGAACGCGCCACCCATGCTGGCGCCGGGTTGCAGGCAGCGCGGCGAGATCTTCTTGTCGAGTCCGAGGGCGAGAGCGAGGTCGACCGCGTCGGCGCTCACGCGCTCGCAGAGCGACGCAAGCTCGTTGATGAACGAGATCTTGGTCGCCACGAAGGCGGTCGCGGCCTGGCGGACGAGTTCGGCCGTCTCGTGACTGGTCACGATGACCGGCACACCGCGCATGACCAACGGGTGATAGATCTGCTTGAGCACCAGCACCGGCTCCGGCGACTTGGCGCCGAGGACGATGCGGTCAGGCCAGTTGAAGTCCTCGACCGCGCAGCCATCGGTGAGGAAGAGCGGCTGCGAGACAACGGTACGCGGGCAGCCGGCAGCGATGAGTTGCGACTCGATGCGCGATGCCGTGCCCACGGGCGACGGCGTCATCAACACGAAGATGCACTTCTGCGAGGTCTGCGGTGCGACCTCCAGGATGGTCTCCGACATGCCGAAGGGCGAATCCTGCGCAAAGAAGATAACCTGCGCGCGCTGCGCGAACGAATCGATGTCGGTCGAGTACAGCAAGCGGCCGCAGCGGATGTTGCGGCGGATGACCTCGGCGAGGTTGCGCTCGTAGAAGGCCAGCTTGCCTTCGGCCAGCGCAAGCACGCGGGCACTTTCCTGGTCGTAGCAGGTGACGGGCGTACCGAAGTCCGCGAGACACGCGGAAACCACGGTTCCCAGGTAGCCCGAGCCGTAAACTCCTAATTGCATAAGAACTCCTAGAACAACCTTGAGTTACTTGTAAGCCTGAATGGCGGAGTGCGGTAGATGCACAACGACCATGGACTTAGGTCAGGGCATGTACGAAAGTCAGCGGTCGGGCGGAGTAACACCACGTTGGTGCGGTCGCCGGCTCGCGGCTACCACTGGAAACTCGCGGTGGCTGCTGCTAAATTGCGCTTTTACGGGCATTTTGCGTGATGAACCTCCGCCAACCTTTGGTGACGATCGTGGTCGCCGGCCTGCTCGGGCCGCTGGCGATCGCGCTCACCGGCCAATCCCTGGGCGACATTGCGCGCAAGGAGCGCGAGAAAAAGGCGGCCGAGCAGAAGGACACGAAGCAGAAGACGACGGTCATCGAGACCGACCAATTCGGTCGTCCGATCCCGCCTTCGGTCCTCGCCGCCAAACAGGACGACGTGCGGGAAGAGGCCACGGCGCGCGCCGGGCTCGACATCATCCAACATCTGCCGCAGCGCGAGGCGACGGGCTTCCAGATCGCGCTCGCGCTCTCGCTCTATGAAGATTCGTGCAAGGAACTGACCGGCAGCTACGTCTCGCTGCAGTTCATCGAAGAGAAACGTACCTGTCGCAACGAGGAGAACGGCGTCACCGTCGGCCCGTTCGACGTGCCCACGATCCCGGCTTACAAGCCGGCCATCCGCACCCCGGGCGGCGTGCTACAGATCGTGGTCGAGCCACAGGTAGCGGGCATCGCGGGCTTCCTGGTCAATGGACCGAACGTCTTCATGAATCCGCAAGCCGCGGCGAGCACACGCGACACACGCCTGGGTCGCTGGGACGTGCTGATGCGCCTGCAGCAGGGCGCCGCGAAGCAGCGGTAGTTTAGGAGACGCACATCACGCT
>CAYWSH010000065.1:4285-18410 GCA_964460655.1 uncultured Terriglobales bacterium
GAAGATGAAGTCCTGTTCCGCGACAACATCCGGCAGTTCGCCGAGGAGAAGATCCGCCCGCTGGTGCGCGAGATGGACGAAAAGGCCGTGTTTGACCAGGGATTGCTCGAGCAGTTCTTCCAACTGGGGATCATGGGGATCGAGGTGCCGGAGCAGTATGGCGGCGGCGCGGGCACGTTCTTCGAAGCGGTGCTGGCGGTGGAGGAGATCTCGCGCGTGGATGCGTCGGCCGGCGTCATTGTCGACGTGCAGAACACGCTGGTGATCAACGCATTGCTGCGCTGGGCGACCGAAGAGCAGCGCAAGGGCTACCTGCCGAAGATGGCGGCGGAGTGGGTGGGGGCGTACGCGCTGAGCGAGGCGAGCTCCGGGTCCGATGCGTTCGCGTTGCAGACGCGCGCCGAGTTGCGCGGGAATGAGTTCGTACTGAACGGGCACAAGCTGTGGATCACGAATGCGAAGGAAGCCGACCTATTCGTGTTGTTCGCCACGCTCGATCCGGCGGCGGGGTACAAAGGCATCACGGCGTTTCTCGTCGAGAAGAGCTTCCCGGGATTCAGCGTCGGCAAGAAAGAAGACAAGCTGGGGATACGCGCGTCGTCCACTTGCGAGCTGATCCTCGAAGACTGCCGCGTGCCGAAGGAGAACGTGATCGGCGAGAGCGGCAAGGGGTACAAGATCGCCATCGAGACGCTGAACGAGGGCCGCATCGGCATCGGGGCGCAGATGGTCGGGGTGGCGCGCGGCGCGTGGGAATACGCGGCGAAGTACGCGCAAGAGCGCAAGCAGTTCGGCAAGGCGATCGCCGATTTCCAGGGCATCCAGTTCCAACTGGCGCAAATGGCGACCGAGATCGAAGCGGCGCGCATGATGGTCTACAACGCCGCGCGCATGAAAGACGCCGGCATGAACTTCGTGAAGGAAGCCGCGATGACGAAGCTGTTCTGCTCGCAGGTGGCCGAACGGGTGACGTCACTGGCCATCGAGATCTACGGCGGCGCGGGGTTCACGAAAGACTACCCGGTCGAGAAGTACTGGCGCGATTCCAAGATCGGCAAGATCTATGAGGGCACGAGCAACATGCAGCTCGCGACGATAGCGAAACTCGTATTGGGACGGTAACCACTGATTACTAAGGTTCTTCCGGCGGTAATCGGTGATTGACTTGAGTTGCTCATCCATCCGACAGTAGTCCTCACCCATGCCCCGCAAGCGAATAGGGGAAGTACTGCGTGAACGCAAGGCGATCACGCAAGAACAACTCGACAAAGCGCTCACGGAACAAGCCGCATCCGCCATGATGCTGGGAGAACTCCTGGTCCAGCGGGGCACCGTCCCGAAGGACCAGATCATCTCGGCGCTGGAGGAGGTGGGCCGCTTCCGCTATGTGGATGCGCGCTACGCCACGGTGGAGAAGGCCGCGCTCGACCTGATCCCGCAGGCCGTGGCCTCGAAGTACTGCGTGCTGCCCATCGGCCGCGAAGGCAAGAAGGTCGTGTGCGTGATGGCGGAGCCGCAGAATCTCCACACCATCGACGAGCTGCGCTTCATCTCGGGCATGGACATCCTGCCGCGGCTCGGGTTCTCGGGCGAGATCCAGCAGGCGATCACCAAATGCTATGGCGCCGTGCCGGCGCCGGCCGCCGAGGCGGAGCTGCCCTTCGTCGACCAGGTCGATACGTCCGACATGCAGTTCCTGACGGCGAGCCAGAGCGAGCGCAACCGTGCCGCGATGGAGGAATTCGAGGCCGAGCAGCGCAAGGAGCGCACGCCGGCGGTGCGGCTGGTCTCGGCCATTCTTTATGCCGCGGCGCAGAAGCGCGCGAGCGACATCCACGTGGAGCCGCACGCACTGGGCACGGTGGTGCGGATGCGCGTGGACGGGGTGCTGCGCGAGCTGACGCACGTCCCGCTGGAATTCAGCACGTTGCTGACTTCGCGCCTGAAGATCCTGGCCGACATGGACATCTCCGAGCGCCGCGTGCCACAGGATGGCCGCTTCCTGATGCAGATGGGCGACCGGAGGCTCGACCTGCGCGTCTCCACGCTGCCCACGCACTACGGTGAAAAAGTCGTGATGCGGCTGCTCGACCCGAGCGGGACCAAGGTCCCCTTCACGTCGCTCGGGTTCTCGGATTTTTGTGCTGACACGCTGAGCAGCCTGTTGAAGGCGCCGCAGGGCATGATCCTGGTGACCGGCCCCACCGGCTCCGGCAAGAGCACCACGCTGTACTCGGCGCTGAACCTGCTGCGTTCGCCCTCGGTGAACATCATCACGGTCGAAGACCCGGTCGAATACAAGATCGAAGAGATCAACCAGGTCCAGGTGAACCCGAAGGCTGGCCTGACATTCTCCGGCTGCCTGCGCTCCATCCTGCGGCAGGACCCGAACGTCATCATGGTGGGCGAGATCCGCGACCAGGAGACGGCCGAGATCGCGCTGCAAGCCGCGCAGACCGGGCACATGGTGCTTTCGACGCTGCACACCAACGACGCCGTCGCCGCGGTGACGCGCCTGCTCGACCTCGGCGTGCCGTCATTCCTCGTGGGATCGTCGGTCACGGCGGTGGTGGCACAGCGGCTGGTACGCAAACTGTGCAGTTGCCGTGATGAAGTGCCGATGACGACCGAGCACGCCGCGCGGCTGGCGTCGGCCGGCATCACGGAGTTCGGTGACCGTATGTTCGTGCCCGCAGGCTGCGCCATGTGTGAAAACTCGGGCTTCAAGGGACGCATGGGCGTCTATGAGTTGCTGGTCTTCGACGAGCACGTGCGCCAGGCCGTTCGTGACCAGGCGCGCGACGAGGAGATCCGCAGCCTGGCGCGCTCCGGCGGGATGAAGTTGATGCACGAGGACGCGCTCGAGAAGGTGATGCAGGGACTGACGACGATGGAAGAAGCCCTGCGCACCGTTCCGTTCGACAGTGCGGGCGGTAATCGCTGCCGGAGCTGCAGTAAGTCGTTGGCGCCGGCATTCCTGTTCTGTCCTTATTGTGGCGAAGGTACACGGCAAGAAAAGTCGAAGCCGCTCGCGCGCCACGCCGCCGCGGGAGGAGCCCGATGAGCGCCCCCACACCGACGCGCGGCCACGCGGCACGCCAACACCTGCGCGCCACCACCCACACCGATCTTTCCATCTCCTACGAAGGCCACAGCGAAGAGATCCCCACGCGCGTACCCGACCTCAGCGCGACCGGGATGTTCATCAATACCGCGCGCTCGTTCGTACTGGGCACGGTGCTGAAGATCTCGTTCCGGCTCGCCGGTTCCGGATACCTCGTGGAGACACGCGCCGAAGTCCGTTTCTGCCTGGAAGGCGTAGGTGTAGGGGTGGAGTTCGTGGAGATCAGCGACGAAGCGCGCGCCGCCATCGAGGCCGAACTAGAGCGTTGGAACCGACTGTAAGGCTGTTCGCCAGCGAACAGTGGATTCGCGGCGGCGAACGGAACTCCGAACCTTCCCTGCTTTCCTTCCCCAAAGAATCAGCCACATAGCCGATGCCGCCGCTGGCACTCGGATTGCATCCGTCCTATTGCTAACCCATAGGAACGCTGCACGTCCTTATGGGGAAACCATAGGAGACCGGGCATGGGCGACAAAGCGGATGTTTGGCAGGGCACGCTGGCGCTGATGGTTTTGCGCACGCTGGAGGCGATGGGGCCGCTGCACGGCTACGGCATCGCGCGCCGCATCGAGCAGGTGAGCGAAGACCTCCTCGCCGTGAACTACGGCACGTTGTATCCCGCGCTGCTCAAGCTGGAGCAGGACGGTTTCATCGCCGCCGAGTGGGGCGTCTCCGACAACAACCGCAAAGCGCGGTTCTACCGGCTGACCGCTGCCGGCCGCCGGCAACTCAAGAAGGAAGCGCGGCAGTGGGAGCAAGCCACGGCCATCATGGCGCGGTTCCTCGCGCCGGAAGGAGGCACGCGATGAGTACGCGCGCATGGTTCAGCCGCCTGGGCGGCAGCGTTTTCAAGAGCCAAGGCGACCGGCAGTTGTCGGCGGAGCTCGAAAGCCATCTCGAACTGCACATCGCCGACAACATCCGCTCGGGGATGTCGCCGGAAGAAGCGCGGCGCCAGGCGCTGATCAAGCTGGGCGGAGTGGAGGCGACGAAAGAGGCGTATCGCGAACGCCGCGGGCTGCCGCTCGTGGAGCAGACGCTGCAGGACGTCCGCTTCGGCATGCGCATGCTGCTGAAGAATCCGGGATTCACGGTCGTCGCGTTGCTAGCGTTGGCGCTGGGTATTGGCGCGAACACAGCGCTGTTCAGCGTGGTGTACAGCGTGCTGTTGCGTCCCCTGCCCTATCGCGAAGGCGACCGACTCGTGGTGGTGCGGCAGTCGGCGCCACAAGCCGGCGTGCTGAACACGGCCCTCTCCGTGCAAGAGATCGACGACTATCGCGCACGCAGCAAGAGCATGGAGCAGCTCGAGGAATTTCACTCGATGATGTTCATCCTGCTGGGGCCGAAACCCGATCGCGTGCGCACGGGCGTGGTGTCGCACGGCTTCTTCAGCATGCTGGGCGTGCAGCCGATCTACGGCCGCAACTTCCGCTCCGATGATGACTTGCCGAATGCGCCGGCGGTGCTGCTGCTCAGCAACAAGTATTGGAAGTCGATGTTCGGCGGCGATCCGAACATTGTGGGCAAGACGGTGAAGCTGAACGACCGGTTGCACACCATCGTCGGCGTGCTACCACCGTTCCCGCAGTATCCGAGCGAGAACGATGTCTTCATGCCGGTGTCGGCGTGCCCATGGCGCATGAACAAACAGCACCTCGAGATGCGCTCCATGCGGATGATGGGATTGTTCGGGCGGCTGAAGGCGGGCGTGGATCCGGCTGCCGCCGATGCCGAGATCCAGGGGATCGCGTCGAGCTTCGTAAAGGAATTCCCGGCTGACTATCAGCGAAGCAAAGGATTCACCGGCCACAGTCTGCTGCTGCAGGACGAGCTGACGAAGAACGCACGACCGATGTTGTGGTTGCTGTTGGGCACCACGGCGCTGGTGCTCCTGATCTGCTGCACGAACGTCGCGAACCTGGCGCTGGCACGGATGATGGCGCGTGAACACGAGTTCGGCATGCGCTCGGCGCTGGGCGCATCGCGCGAGCGGCTGATGCGGCAGATGCTGGCCGAGAGTGTCCTGCTGGCGCTAGGCGGCGGGCTGCTCGGCTTGCTGCTCGCCTCGGGGAGCATCGACCTGCTGGTCACCTTTGTGGGCCGGTTCACGACGCGCGCTGCGGGCGCGGGATTGAGCGCCCCGGTGCTCGGGTTCACGTTCGCGCTCGCAGTGGTCACCGGGCTCGCCTTCGGCATGCTGCCGGCGCTCTCGGTGCGGCGTGCGCCGGCGACGGTGATGAAGATGACGGCAGCGTCCACGACGGAATCGGGACAGCGGCATCGCATGCGCAGCGCTTTGATCGTGGCGCAGGTGGCGCTGTGCTTCGTGATGCTCTCGGGCGCCGCGCTGATGCTGCGCACGTTGCTCAAGCTGGAGAGCGTGGACGCGGGCTACAACTCGGACCACGTGCTGACGGCGCGGCTGCCGTTCAACTTCACCAAACTGAAGCAGGGTGACAACGATACGGTGCGGGCGTTCGAGGGCAACATCCTGCGCGCGCTCGAAGGACTGCCGGGCGTGATCGATGTAGCGCTGACGTCGGCAGCGCCGCTGGACCAAACACGTGGGCCGGCGAATGCGCGGGTCGTCATCGAAGGACGCCCGATCGCTCCGAATGAACCGCAGGCACAGATGAATGTGATCACGGTTACGCCCGGCGCCTTCCGCGTGCTCGGGCTGACGCTGTTGCGCGGCCGCCTATTGGGCATGGAAGACGGGCCCGAAACGCCGCAAGTCGCCGTGGTGAGCCAATCGGTGGCGAAGCACTACTTCCCGAATGACGATGCCATCGGGCATCGCATCTCGGGTGACAACGGCCAGCACTGGGTGAAGATCGTGGGCGTGATCGGCGACATGCACCAGTTCGGCCTCGACAAAGAGCCGATAGACACGGCCTACGTTCCGGCGACGCAGCAGCCAGGGACGGGCATGGTGATGCTGCGCACGCAGACCGATCCGTCCGCTGCGGTGAGCATGCTGCGCGGCGCGATCGCGAACGTGGATGCCGAGCAGCCGGTGGTGGACATCAAGACGCTCGACATGCTGCGTGACGAATCGCTCGCCACAACGCGAGTTACCGCGCTGCTGCTCGGCATGTTCGCCCTGATCGCGCTCATCCTCGCGGCCACGGGCCTGGCGGGCTTGACGTCGTTCCTGGTCAGCCAGCGGACGCGGGAGATCGGGATACGCCTCGCTCTCGGCGCGCAGGTACGACAGGTGCTCGGCCTGGTGTTGGCCCATGGCGTGAAGCTGATCGCTGCCGGTGTCGTGCTCGGAGCAGCGCTGTCGGTCGCTTCGGGGCGTGCGTTGCAGCAGCTGCTGTTCGGCGTCAAGCCCTTCGATATGCCAAGTCTGGCGGCCGTCGGCGCGATGTTGATCGCCGTGTCGCTGGTGGCGAGTTACATGCCCGCGCGCCGCGCCACCAAGGTGCAGCCCACGGTAGCGCTGCGCTGCGAATGAAGCTTGCTGGAGACTCGTGGGTCCGTGCGCTGGTTCGCTAGAATAAGCCCACGGGCCCGTAGCTCAGGTGGATAGAGCATCTGCCTTCTAAGCAGAGGGTCGCACGTTCGAGTCGTGCCGGGCCCGCCAGATCTCTGCGAGGGCGAAATGAACACCCATCGGTTCGGCGTGAACGTAGCAGTCCTGCTCGTGGCAGTCGCGGCAGCCGCCCAGGAGAAGCCGAACTTCTCCGGCACATGGAAGCAGAATATGGAAAAGAGCCCGACCAAGAGCAGCTGGCTGAAGAGCTATCTGAACAAGATCGAACAGAACGACGCAACCCTGAAGGTCACCACGACAACCGTGGGCGACCGCGGCGAGCGCAGCTACGACCGGACTTACTCCATCGGCAAAGAGGAGAAGTCACAGGACCACGAGGGCGATGAGTTCACGACGACGGTGAAGTTCGATGCGGGAAGCCTCGTCTTCGAGACAACGGAGAAAGAGCGCGGCGCCATCCTGACGACGCGCGAGACCTGGACACTCTCGGCCGATGGAAAGACGCTCACCAAGGTCTTGAAACGGAGCGGCCCGCGCGGCGATTCCGAGCAGCAGTACGTGCTGGAGAAGCAGGCGATACCGAGCCATTGAGGACATTGAGGACGCCCCCATCCGTTCTTGGCCGCTCATCGAATACGCCCGCGGGGTCCACATGCCGTCACGAGCGCCCATTAATCATCGTCATCACGGAGACGCAGTGACTTCCCTCCGGCTGTGCCTTCTGCTGGCGGTTGCATTGACCGCGGCCACGGCGCAGGTGTCGAGCCGGTCGGGGGCCTTGAGCGGAAGGGTGATGGACGCTTCGGGCGCGGTCGTGCCCGGCGCGAAGGTATCGCTGCGCAACACCGCCACAAACCGGACGCGAGAGCTCACGACGGACGCCGAGGGAGTGTTCCGCGCGCCCGAACTCGATCCGGGGAACTATGAAGTAGTGGTCCGGATGACAGGATTTGCCGAGTATCGGAGCTGGGGCGTCATCGTGGCGCTGGGTCAGGCGCCGCAGATCGAGATCCATCTCACGCTGCCGACCACGGAGAGCGCAGTCACGGTGTCGGGGTCTAGCGGGGCGCTGGAACCGACGCAGGTCGCGATGCAGACCAATGTGGAGACAGAGCGCATCGAGGAACTGCCGGTGCACAGCCGCAATTATCTCGACTTTGTCCTGCTCGCCCCCGGTGTCACGCCAGTGGGCGGGCCGGCAGCAGGCGCAGGCGGTCAATCCGCGGACAGCGGATTCGTCTTCGGCGGCCTGCGCCCGCGCAGCAACAACATCACGATGGACGGCGTCGACAACAATGACGAATACACCGGCGCCAGCCGCACCGAGTTGTCGCTCGAGGCGGTGCGCGAGTTTCAGGTGGTGAACAGCGGCATCGCCGCCGAGTCCGGCGGCGCCGCAGGCGGCACGATCAACGTGCTGAGCCGGAGCGGTTCGAACTATCACCATGGCGACGCCTTCGTGTTCGTGGAGAACGGCGCGCTGGATGCGCGCCCGCCGCTGGAACACCAGCCGGCCAAACCGGACTTGACCCGCTACCGCGTCGGTGGAGCGTTGGGCGGTCCGATCGTGCGTAGCCGCACGTTCTATTACGGTGCGGCCGAGCAGGAGCACCTTCGCACCGCGGACGCGTCCGACATCGATCGCAGTCTCCTGGCATCGATCAATGCATTCCTGGCAAGCGGACGCTATCCCGCACTGCATACGCAACGGCTCGCCATCGGCAATGTCCCATCCGCAAGAGCAGAGACGGAAGCATCCTTCCGGCTCGACCACCAGGTCACCGGGGTACATTCGATGATGGTGCGTTACGCCTATACCAACGTGCGCGAGGCTGGGGACGCCTTCAATACATCAGCATTCGTCGATAGCAGCACGCGCGGCAGCGCCTTCACGAAAGACCATGCTGCCGTCGCGGCGCTGACTTCGTTGCTGAGCAACAGTGCCGTGAATGATGCCCGGCTGCAGCTCGCCACGCGCCGCGCGGTGTTGCGCACCACCGATCAAGTGGGGCCGCAGGTCGAGATCGTGGGCGCCGCAACGTTCGGACGCGCCTACGATGGAAACGGCAGCCGGCTGGAGAACCACTACGAGTTTGCCGACAGCCTGACGTTGGTACGCGGACCTCACCTGCTGAAAGTCGGCGGGGTGCTGCGTCACGTCACCCTGGCCGCTGCGACTCCCGATGGCTTCGGCGGCGCATTCTTGTTTGCAACGCCGGCGGACTTCTTCGCCGGCACTCCCGCCTACTATCGGCAAGCGTTCGGCAATCCGACGACCGACTTCGGGACCACGGCCTATGGAGGCTATCTACAGGACCACTGGACCGCCGCCAAACACATCAACATTGATCTCGGCGTGCGCTACGACTTTGCGCAGCTGCCAGACCTGTTTCACGCCAACCGGAACAACTTCAGCCCCCGGCTCGGGGTCGCGTGGCAACCCTCCGATCGATGGGTGGTGAGAACCGGGTTCGGCATTTTCTACGACCGGTATGTGCTGGCTTTCCTGAATCGAGCGCTGCAGAAGGACGGCGTCCAGGCTTTCGAGCAAGTAGCCCATGGACCCGCGGCGGCCTTGATCTGGCAGCAGCTCGCATCCGGATCGCGCAGTGGGCCGTTTCCCGGGCTGGCGCCATCCATCTTCGCCCCGCAGGCGGGGATGCCGACGCCCTACAGCGAGACGGCAAACCTCGGCGTGGAGCGACTGGTGACGCGCAACCTAACGGCCAAGGCGAATCTCCTGTTCACGCGCGGGGTGAAGCTGCCGCGGACCGTGAATGTGAATCTGGCGCCGCCTGCGGTGCTGTCGTTACAGAACGCCGCCTCCCTGGGCGTGCCGGTCCCCGAACCGCAGCAACTGGGCCGGCCGGTGTTCGGGCCGCGCCGGCTCGATCCGCGATTTGATTCGGTCTATCAGCTGCAGGATCGGGCCGCCTCCCGCTACCATGGACTGGCCTTGACGCTCAACCGCCGGTTCGTCGGGGACAGCGCGTTCAGCGCCAGCTATACGTATTCGAAGAGCTACGACGATGCCTCCGACTTCGACGAGCAGCCCCAGGATCCTTACGACCTGCGCGCCGAACGGTCACTCTCGCGACATGATCAGCGCCACCGTTTTGTCTGCAACGCTTTGTTTGAGATCGCTCCCGAGGACCATCGGGATCCGGACCGGGCCGGGCCGTGGTATGGCAAACTCGTGAACAACTGGGAGGCGGGACCGATCGTCACGCTCGGGAGTGGTGTCCGCGCCGATCCGCTCACCGGCAGCGACTCCAACCAAGCGGGGGCATGGCCGCTCTCATCCCGACCGCTCGGGGCGGCGCGCAGTTCGCTGCGCACGCCGGCCACTGCCAATGTGGACGTCCGGCTCTTGCATTTCATCACGTTCCGCGAGCATGACCGGCTGGATCTCGTCGTGGAATCCTTCAACCTCCTCAACCATCGCAACGTCGCGCAGGTGAGTCCGGCATGGGGCACAGGGCAACAGGCGCTGGCGACGTTTGGTTCACCCACAAGCGTTCTGAACGCGCGCCAGATCCGGTTTTCGCTCGATTACGAGTTCTGATCACCGCGCCGCGAACAGTTGCGCGATCGCGTTCTGCACCAAACGCAGCGCAATGGCCCAGCGTTGCCATGCCTGTTCTTCCTCTTCGCCGAAGCCGGTGCAATAAAGCGTGAGGCAGAAGCCGTCGCGCGACGTCACGGCGTCGCGACTGAGGTCGTGGAAGTAGCAGCGGCGAAGGACGCACTCCGCGCTGCACGGGATCTCGGGCGCGCGCTGCAGCAGGCGGCAGAGCCCTTGCGCGAATTCTTCGTGGCGCGCCTGCGAAGCCTGCTCGGCGTGGTCGACGAAGATCAAGTCGACATAGGTGACGAACTTCAGCGTCGCGCCAAAGGCAAGTTCTTCCTCGGCGATCTCGTGCGTCGTCCAGCCATCGCACTTCGCCGTGGCCAGGGGTGAGTTCGCCGCATTCACTGCCAGCAGGAATTCGCCCAGCGGAGGATACGCGCGCACTTCCGCCAGCTCGCGAACGCGTTGCGGGTGGGCCCGCAGGTCAACAAAGCCGGGCGAATCAACCTCGTCGTTCCCTGTCTCCGCGACCCACGGCACCTCGAGCGCCGGCGATTCCGGACCGAGGTCGAGGGTGAGTTCCGCGTGCATGAACCAAGGATTGTACAAGCCGCGCCCATCGCGGCTTTTGGCGTCCGCTTGTGGATTATGGTACGGCGTTTGTGCCGATGGTATGGAATCGCGTAGCTGCGGCCGACGGCACTCGTGAAGTCTAACGAACGAAGGGACTTGCGGGACGACGCCTTTGGGCCGCAGAATGCTTGGGTCATAACGGAATCAGAAATCTGGGACCAGATCTATTGTCCAGCGCACGGCGGCTGGACGCGGATGCGGATTCACTATCCGAGCATTCGTGGAGTTGCCGATTCCTTAAGGAGGTTTTGCATGAAAAGGCTTTTCTGCTGTGCAGCAGTCATTGCACTCGCGCTGCTGGCGACCAGCAATCTATTCGGTCAAGCAACGGCAAGCGGCACACTTGCCGGCGCCGTGACAGATTCGACGGGCGCGGTCGTCGTCGGTGCGCAAGTCACCGCGGCCGACGCCGCCACGGGTCTGACGCGCACGGTCACGAGTGACGACAGTGGCAACTTCCGCTTTGAGGTGCTGCCACCGGGAATGTACACGGTCAAGGTGACCAAGACCGGATTCTCGGCTGCCACCGCCGACAAGGTCGAGGTCGCCGTAACTCGCACCACAACGCTGAACGTATCGTTGAAGCCGGGCGCCGAGACGCAGGTCGTCGAAGTGACCGGGGAAGCGCCGTCGGTCGACGTCGAGAAGACCTCGGTGGGCATGGAGATCCGTCCGAACGACATCGAGAACCTGCCGCTCAACGGACGCGACTTCGGCAACCTGGCGTATCTGGCGCCGGGCGTGAAAGCCGTGGCTCCGTATGACCCGACGAAGCAGCGCTACGCCGTGTTCGCGGTGAACGGCTCCAACGGCCGCAACGTGAACGTCACGGTGAACGGCATCGACAACAAGGACAACACGGTGGGCGGGCCGGTGATGCAGCTGCCGCTCGGCGCCGTGCAGGAGTTCAACATCTCGACGCAGCGCTTCTCGGCGGCGAATGGCCGCTCGGAAGGCGCGGCGGTGAACGTGATCACCAAGTCGGGCACGAACCGCTGGCACGGTAGCGCATACGTGTTCGATACCGAGACTGCCCTGAACCACATCGACACGCTGACGGTAGATAACGCGAAGGCAGCAGGCGTTTCTCCCGTAAAGCCGGATTTCAGCCGGCAGCAGTTCGGTGGCGCGATCGGCGGTCCGATCATCAAGGACAAGGACTTTATCTTCTTCGCGATCGAACGTGACCGCGAGCACACCGCGTTCCCGCTATCGGGCTCCATCCAGTCTGAGTTGGCCAAGGTGTTGACGGTCAACAATGGCGTGCTCTGCAGCGTGTGCGTCGCGCCGCAGCCGACCGCCACCGTGCCGACGCCGTATTTTGACTGGCGCTACAACGGCCGCCTGGACCACAACTTCAACCAGAACCACCGCGCCTTCCTCAGCTACACCGGCCAGACCAACCTGGGTAGCAACGATCAGGCCGGCATCAATGACCTGACGGGCGGCAACTTCACCAAGAACGAGTTGATCATCGGCAATCTCTCGCTGAGCTCGGTGTTGTCGTCACGCTTCGTGAACTCGTTCACGGTGGGCTACCAATACTGGAACAACCTGATCGATACGGAGAAGAAGGTGCCGACGATCAGCTTCCCCACGGCGACCTACGGCACGAACGGCAACGTTCCGCAGCAGTCGTATCAGAAGAAGTACCAGTTCCGCGATGACATGTCGTATGCCCTGGCACGTCACAGCCTGAAATGGGGTGTGGACTACTTGTGGGAGCCGGTGCTGGGCGGCTTCTTCGAATTCACGCCGACTTTGGCGCCGACCTTCTATGACGATCCGTCGTACATCCTGAGTCATACTGCGCAGTATCCGAATGGCTTCTCGACGCCGGGTGCGGTCGCCAGCATGCAGGCGACTTCCGGCGACCCGAAGTTCGACCTGCCGGGCGGCGCCAAGATGTTCGGCGTCTACTTCCAGGACGACTGGAAGGTGTGGCAGCGCGTCACGGTGAACCTCGGCCTGCGCTACGACCGCGACTTCAACCTCTATGGCACAAGCGGCGCCGCGACCAACCGCGTCTTCTTGCAACTGAAGAGGATCAACAACCCGTATGGGCGCGATATCCCGCGTGACGACACCATGGACTTCAGCCCGCGCTTTGGTTTTGCGTGGGACATGGCGGGGAACGCGAAGCATGTGCTGCGCGGTGGCTACGGCATCTACTTCGGGCAGACCTTCCTGAACATCCCGCTGTTCATGATCCAGGAAGCGAACCCGACGCTGTTCGCGACGACGCTGAGCCTCTCCGGCACGGACCGGCCATGTGCGGCTGTCGGGCCAGGATGCCCAGTTGTCGGAGTAGCGCCGTCGTGCAATGCGGCATTGTCATCGTGCACGGTGCCCGGAACGGGCGGCAAGACGATGGCGAACTATCGCTTCGGCGTCGACCCGCTGCCGACGATCCCGCCCCCGCCGACCGACCTGGTGGGCGGCTCGTCCGGACGCTGGATCGATCCGGGCTATCGCAATCCGTATACGCAGCAGTTCAACCTGGGCTACTCCTGGCAGTGGACGCCCGAGACGGTCATCGAGATCGAGGGCGTACACGAACTGGCGGTGCACGAGTCGAAGGGCGAGAACATCAATCCGATAGTTTGTCCGATGCCCTGCTTGGCCACCGCCATCGGCGGCGTCGCCGCCACCACCATCAATCCCTCGAACGCGCCACGCGCGCTGGGGGCGGCATTCGCTGCGGCCGGCATCACCAACCCGCCGGGACGTTTGACGGTGGAACGCGCGATCGGGCGTACGCGCTATGACGGCCTCAACCTGTCATTCCGGCGTCGCATGGCGAAGCGCTGGAGCCTGAACAGCACGTACACGCTGTCGCGTGCGGTGGGCTACCACGGCAGCGCCGGTGCGTTCGGCAACGCCGCCAGCATCCCCACGCAGCCTTATCGCAAGGCCGACTTCAGCAGCCTGCCGAACGATGAGTTGCACCACTGGTCAGTGAGCGGGGTGCTCGACCTGCCGTTCGGCTTCCAAGTGGCGCCGATCATGCAGGTCGCTTCCGCACGTCGCTATAACGCCGGCCCGGCCCAGGACATCTTCAACAGCACGACTTCCGGCATCTCAGCTCCCGCCGCGATCGTGCTGGCGAGCGATCCGGGCAACCTGCAGGCGCTCTCGCGGTCGTGCCCGGCGAACGTGACGGGCGGCACGGCCAGCTCGTCAGCTTGTACGACGGCGCAACTGCGCGCTTGCCTGTTCAACGGAACGTGCTCCGAGTCACACTGGGACAACGTGCGTGGCCTGCCGTTCTTCCAACTGGATACGCGCGTTGCCA
>CAYWSH010000066.1:0-1420 GCA_964460655.1 uncultured Terriglobales bacterium
TCGACGTTGAGGTACGGGTCCATCTTCTGCAGCGTGACCTTGAGGCCGCGCGTCTCGAGCAGACAGCCGATGGAGGCCGCCGCCAGGCCCTTGCCGAGGGAAGAAACCACACCACCGGTCACGAAGATGTATTTCGGCATTCGCCCTCCCGCGCACACGTCGGCCGTCGTCGTAGTTTTGAGGATACTGTTCCCAAGCAGTGGCTGGACCTTGTTGCCTGGGCCGTGCAGGGGTGCACGACTGATTATGGCAGAGTTCGCTTTGGAAAGCTATATTGACCGATTCACCGCCGAGACGCAGAGTACGCCGAGATGAAGAGCAAAGATGAATTGGACCGGATCACGCGGCGCATTATTGGCGCAGCGATAGCGGTGCATCGCGTCGTGGGTCCGGGCCTGCTCGAATCGGCTTATCAATCGTGCCTGGAAGCCGAGCTGCTTCACGAGGGCCTCCAGTTTCGATCTCAGGTTCCGCTTCCTGTTGTTTACCGTGGCCGGAAGCTTGATTGCGGCTATCGCCTCGATTTTCTCGTTGAGGATGAGGTCGTAGTCGAGATCAAGGCCGCTGCCAACCTCACGCCGATAGACACGGCGCAGCTCTTGTCATATTTGCGTTTGTATGGACGCAGCATCGGCTTATTGATCAACTTTCATGAGGTTGTTCTGAAGGACGGCATCCGTCGCATCGTGAATCAGTTTCCCGATCGAGCCGATGCGGCCAAGGCCCCTTGACTTTTCTCTGCGTTCTCTGCGTCTCGGCGGTGAATTAGACTACGAGGGCCGATATGTACCACTACGATCCCGCTACCGCGCTGGAAGAGATCAACGACGAGTCGCTGCTGCCGAATCCCGTGCATCTGCGCGACATGCTGCTGCGCGCCGGATTGAAAGCCGATGACTCACTGCCGCTGAACCGCGAGTTCATCGAATATCAGAAGCACTTCGGCGAGGCGCTGAAGCTGGGCAAGGGCATTTTGCAGAAACTCGGCCGCCGTTAGTGCGCGGCCCCACAGAGTGAAGCCCGTAAGTAACCCCGCGGCGGTTGTGACGCTCCCGCACCGGTGCTAGCATCGGCGCAACGAAATCATGAAGACGGTGCGTTCGCTCTTCGGATTGTTCGTGGTGGTCGCGGTCTTCTACGTCGCGTGGAAGATCGTTCCTTCGTATTTCAACGAATACCAGTTCGAAGACGCCATCGAGCAGGTGGCGCGCTATTCCGCTTACCAGAACCAGAAGACCGAGCAGGACATCCGGGACGAGGTCTGGCGCAAAGCGAAGGAATTCGACATCCCGCTCACTTCCGAGCAGATCAAGGTGGAGCGCAACGGTCCGGTGATCACCATCTGGGCTGATTACACCGTGCACGTCGATCTTCCCATCGTGCCCTTCGACATGAAGTTCCACCCGGCGACGAAGGGGAA
>CAYWSH010000066.1:1520-18307 GCA_964460655.1 uncultured Terriglobales bacterium
TCGATCTTCCCATCGTGCCCTTCGACATGAAGTTCCACCCGGCGACGAAGGGGAAAAGGCTCTAGGCTGTTGGCGACTAGCTGTTGGCGGAGTCGCGATCGCCACTGACCTTGTTGATAAACGCCGAGAGACGCCGCCGCAGAACGACAAGCGAGCCCGCCAGGCGTTTGTATTCACTTTGCGCAAGCAGTCCAAGGTCTTTCGCAAGGATCAAGTGATAGTCGAGTTCGCTGGCAGAGCCGGCAGCAATTCCAAGGAATCTCTGGAGCTCTCCGTCTCCCTGACGGCCACAGCCCTCGGCTATGTTCGCTGCGATTGATGCGCTACAGCGACGCATCTGGCTCGTGAGGCCGTAGAGTTCCTCCTTGGGAAACCTGCGTGAGGCTTCGTAAATCGCGAGCGTCAACCCATGGGCTTCTTGCCAGACTGTAAGCGTTCGAAAGTCTTTCATCGATCCCTCCGCTGACTCTTGACGTGCCAACAGCCAAACGCCAGCCGCTAATCGCGGTTTGCCAGCAGTGGCACGAACTCGTTCCAGAACTCGACCCCTTCATAAAACGAGGTGACGCCGATGCGCTCGTCTTTGCCGTGGGCGCGGGAATCTCTGGGATCCTCGAAGAGCCCCAGCGCGCCGTAAACGGGCACGCCGAGGTTGCGCACGAAAAGGCCGTCAGTCGCTCCGGTGGACATCTCCGGCAGCACGATGGCGCCGGGAAAGCGCTTGGCGACGAGGCGATCGACGATCTGCATCATCTCCGGCTTGAGCGGTGAGGGTGGGCTGGGTTTCGGCGCGGAGGTCAGGCGCAGCTCCGCCTTGGCCGGCGCAAACATCTCTTCGAGCTTCCTCCGGATTCTGGCAAGGTCGTCGTTGGGCAGGATGCGGCAATTCACGTTGACCTTGGCCATTTGCGGCAGGGCGTTCGGCGCGTGGCCGCCTTCGATCAACGTCGCGGTGCAGGTGGTGCGCATCATGGCGTTGAGTTGCGGGTCGGCGGTGAGGCGTGCGATGGCGGCGGGCGTGGCTTTGCCGGCGGCCAAGGCCTTCATGTCGGCGCTCACAGCGGGTTCGCGCAGCGAAGCCGCACGCTCGAAGTACGTGCGCGTGATGTCGTTCAGGTTGATGGGGAACTGATACGCCGCCAGCTTCTGTAACGCGCCGCTGAGGCGATAGATCGGATTATCGGCGTTGCGCGGGCGCGAGCTGTGGCCGCCCTTGTCGCGCGCGGTGAATTCGTAGTCGCCGTAGATCTTCTCGCTGGCCTGGATGCTGAATGTCGCGCGTTTGGCCTTGATCAGTTCTCCGCCACCGGCGTCGGCGTTGAGCGCGAACTCGGCCTTCCTTGCATCGGGCACGTTCTGCATGAGCCAGCTGATGCCCTGGGTCCCGCTGGTCTCTTCATCGGAGCTGAGCAGCGCGATGATGTCGCGCGCCGGCACATAGCCCGAGCGCTTCCAGAGGATGAGGTTCGTCAGGATGGTGGCATCGCCGGATTTGTCATCACCGACACCGCGGCCATAGAAGTAGCCGTCTTTCTCCGTGAACTTGTAGGGATCGAGCGACCAGTCTTCCTTCTTGGCGATGACGGCGTCCAGATGCGCCATCAGGATGATCGGCTTCGCCGAACGGTCACGGCCGCGCAGGTGAATGATGACGTTGGAGTGCTTCGGGTCAGGACCGGCGATCTTCGCGTCTTCCTCGCTGAAGCCGGCGGCACGCAGCCGTGCGACCACGGCTTTGGCGATCTGCTCGGTGCCAATGACGTCGGTGGTGGAGTCGATCTCGACGAGTTCCTTCAAGATGTCGCGCGCGAGCTGGCGCTCCGGGGAGAGCTGCTGGGCGAATACGCTAAGGGAAGCAAAGATGAGGGTCAGAACACAGAAAAAGGCCGTCCGCTTCGACAATGTTCGCTCCTGGATCGAATAAAACTGCTAATCAGCGCGGTGACCTGCGCACTCTGCGGTTTAAGGTTTTGCCTTCCAAGTCTTAAACCGCAGATCACGCAGATACAGATCGCAGATTTCGCGGATCGCAAAACGGCGATTGTAGCGCATCGCAGTGCACACTTTGCCGCTTCGAACACCAAAGTACAGTGACTTTAGTTATGCTGTTCGGTTGAGGCTCGAATGAAGGACATAGCAGGCTGGGCGCTGGAGACGGCACGGTTGCGCGGTGCGACCTATGCCGATGCGCGCATCGTGGACGAGCGCAATCGCTCGCTGGCCACCAAGAACGGCAAGGTCGGACACGCGGCCGACGCGGAATCGCTCGGCATGGGCGTGCGCGTGGTGGCGAACGGCGCCTGGGGATTCGCCGCGACTGACAGCTTGGCACGCGAGGACGTGGAGCGTGCCGCGGCGCGCGCGGTCGCCATCGCGCAGGCCTCGGCGCGGGTGAAGCAGTACGACATCGCCTTGGCACCCGAGCCCGCGGCCGTCGCCGACTGGTCGTCGCCCTGCAAGATCGACCCTTTCTTCGTACCCGTCGAAAAGAACCTGGAGCTGCTGCTCAAGATCGATGGCGAACTCATGGCGGTGAAAGGCGTTACCCTCGCCGAGACGAACATGCAGTTCCGCCGCTACGAGCAGTGGTTCTACTCGAGCGAGGGCGCCGACATCCACCAGGTGCGCACCACTACGGGCGCCGGCTACGCGGCGCATTCGTTCCAGGGGAACGACATCCAGAAGCGCTCGTTCCCGAATTCGTTCGGCGGACAGTACCAGAACAAGGGCTACGAGTTGATCGACGAGCTCAAGCTGGTGGAGAACGCGCGCCGCATCGGCACCGAGGCGGTGGAAGTCCACAGCGCGATGCAGTGCCCCGAGGGCGTAGCGACGATCGTGCTCGATTCGTCGCAACTCGGGCTGCAGATCCACGAATCGGTCGGCCATCCCATCGAGCTCGATCGCGTGCTCGGCATGGAAGCGAACTTCGCCGGCACTTCCTTTCTGACATTGGAAAAGCTGCGTACTCTGCGCTACGGCACCGACCTGGTGAACGTGGTCGCCGATGCGACCGAGCAGCACGGTCCGGGCCTCGGCACATTCGCCTACGACGATGAAGGAGTCGCTGCGCAGTGCACGCCGATCATCACGAACGGGCTTTTCACCGGCTATCTCTCGAATCGCGAGACGGCGGCGATGGTCCACGAGAAGCGCTCCGGTGGCACGATGCGCGCCGAAGGCTGGAACCGCCTGCCCATCATCCGCATGACGAACATCAGCATCCTGCCGGGTGAGAAGCCGCTGACGTTCGAGCAACTCATAGCCGATACGGACGACGGCATCTTCCTGCAAACGAACAAGTCATGGTCGATCGACGACAAGCGCTACAACTTCCAGTTCGGCTGCGAGATCGGCTGGGAGATCAAGCGGGGCAAGCTCGGCCGCATGATCAAGAACCCGTCGTACTCGGGCATCACCACGGAATTCTGGAATTCGATGGACGCCATCTGCTCACGCGACCAGTGGACACTGTGGGGCACGCCGAACTGCGGCAAAGGCCAGCCCATGCAGACAATGGGAACGGGGCATGGGGCGGCGCCGGCAAGGTTCAGGGGAGTAAAGGTGGGGTCAGCGTACAAGGGAGCATAGACGGAATTGCTTATGTGGACACGAGCGACTCGCCCGTCTTGGACCCTCCCTAATGGGTGGGCGCGGGCGACTCGCCCGCGCGGAAGGTAACGCGTCCACCTGTTTTGTGAAGTTACTGTTTTTTGTGAAGTCACTATGCTGAATGCCGAACGCATCGCCGAGATCTTCGAGAAGGTAAAGAAGCATTCCTCTGCCGATGAGGTCGAACTCATCGTCTCCGGCGGCGCGCATGCGCTCACGCGTTTTGCCAACAACACCATTCATCAGAACGTAGCGGAGGAGAACTACACGCTCTCCGTGCGGCCGGTGATGGGCGGACGCACGGCGCGGGCCAGCACGAACAAGTTCGATGATGCCAGCATCAAGCGCGCGGTCGAAGCCGCCGAGGCGATCACGCGCGTGCAGCAGGTCGATCCTGACTTGCAGCCGATGGCAACGCCCGCCGGGACGAACTCCGCGCAGGCCGGGCCATTGCGCCACGTGGAGGCGACGGCCGCGCTCACGCCTGAAGATCGTGCGGAAGCCGTGCGCAAAATGGTGGAGATCGCTAAGCGCCGGCAGCTGACGACGGCGGGCATCTTTGCCTGCGCGGAGACCGTGGAGGCGCTGGTCAACTCGCGCGGGCTATCGGCAGTTCATCGGCAGACGCACGCCGAGATCTCGGTCACGATGTTGGGAGCGGATTCCTCCGGCTGGCAGAAGTTCAACTCGCCCGACGTGGCGAACGTCGACGCGGTCGCGCTGGCCGAGACGGCCGCACGCAAAGCCGTCGAATCATGTGGCCCTCGGGAGATTGCGGCCGGGAAGTACACGGTGGTGCTGGAGCCGGCGGCGGTGCTGGACCTGGTCGGCTTCATGTTCTTCGACTTCAGCGGCATGGCGCTGCTCGACCAGCGCAGCTTCCTGAACAACCGCATGGGCACGCAGTTGTTTGGCGAGAACGTCAACATCTGGGACGACTGCCGGCACGCGCTGCAAGCGGGCGCGCCGTTCGATGGCGAAGGCCTGCCGCGGCAACGCATACAACTGGTCGAGAAGGGAACGGTCAAGAACGTGGTACACGCGCGCGCCACGGCGGCACGCCTCAAGAAGTCGGAGATGGCCGCCACGACGGGCGAGGTCAGGCCCACCGGGCACGGTTTTGCGCTGCCCAACGAAGTCGGTGAAATGCCGCTGAACATCGTGTTCGAGCCGCAGGCGGGTACGCGCACCCGCACCGTGGACGAGATGATCGCGAGCACTGAACGCGGTGTGCTCGTGACGCGCCTGTGGTATATCCGCGAAGTCGACCCCTACGAGAAGATCCTCACTGGCATGACGCGCGACGGCACCTTCCTGATCGAGCACGGCAAGCTGAGCTGCGGAGTCCGCAATTTCCGCTTCAATCAGAGCCTGATCGAGCTGCTGCGCGGGGTGGAGGAAATGAGCGCGCCGGTGCGGGCCAGCGGTGAGGAGTCCTTCGATATGGTTGTGCCGGCCATGAGAGTGAGGGACTTCAACTTCACAGAAGTTACGAAGTTCTAGAGTGCACCAATGGGCGGTCTCGACCCCTGGACCACTTCGGTAACCCCATTCTGGTCTTGGCCGTATGACGTTGGTAACTGGCTATTTGGCGCAAATCTGCTACTGTGAACGCATTGTGAAGCGTACGACCGATACCTCTGGCGAATTGCGCACCGCCGTCCGATTCCCCCTGAAACTTCCCGTAGCTGTCCGCTCCAATGAGCAGGAACACACTGCCGAGACCGGCGACATCTCTTCCGGTGGCGTGATGTTCTACATGGATGCTGACCTGGCCGTGGGTTCGCCGATCGAGTTCAAGATCGGCATGCCGGCGGCAGCCCTGGGAACGCCCGCGGATGTGCGGGTACTGTGCCTGGGTCGCGTGGTCCGCAGCAACGATGAGGACGGCAGGCACGTGGTGGCGGCCGTCATCGACGAATACTGCTTCCAACGCTCGTAAAAGTGGGCTAGAGTGGCGGTATTCGGGCAGGTCCCCAGCCTTCCCTCGAACGTATGGCCAACGACTCCCCTAAAGCAGCCAATCCGCCGACTGGCGACGGTAAGGGAAGTATCCGCGTCATCGTGTGCGATGCGCAGACGATTTACCGCGTCGGCATCCGCAAGATATTCGCCATCGAAGACGATATCCGCGTCGTCGCGCAGGCCGAGACGCTCGAACAGGCGCTGGCCGCTGCCGGCAAAGCCGATGCCGATGTCCTGCTGCTGGAGTCAGCCATCTCGGAGAACCTGGCCGACGCCATCAGCGAGATCCTGAAGCGGCAATCCAAGCTCAAGATCGTGGTCATCGCCGCTGAGCTGGCGGAAGAGGACACCATCGAATACCTGCGGCGCGGGGCGCGCGGCATCGTGGCGCGCTCCATCACGCCCGACCTGCTCATCAAGTGTGTCCGTCGCATCGCGCAGGGCGAGACCTGGCTCGACAATAAGGGCGTCAACTGGCTCATCGACGCGTACCGCACGCAGGCTGGCCAGCTCTTGAGCGGCACCGGCAAACCACGGCTCTCGGAGAAGGAGAAGCTGGTGATCGCGGGCGTGACGCAGGGGCGCCGCAACAAGGAGATTGCCGCCGAGATCGGCACGACCGAGCAGGTCGTCAAGAATTACCTGCGCAAGATCTACGACAAGCTGGGCGTCTCCGACCGGCTCGAGCTCGCGCTCTATTGCGTGCATCACCGGCTGCTCGACGGCATCTCGCTCAAGCCCGCCGCGCCCGCGTCGCCGCTGGCTGCGGCTTCGGGCCAGCAACGGTAGTCCCTTTTTTCCTTAACCCCGAGCGCAGCGCGAGCAGACCGGCCGGGGTTTGTATAATGCGCGGCCTATGCGTCGCGCATTTTTTCTGTTTGTCCTGCTTTTCTTTGCCATCAGCCTCCATGCCGGCGACGGTGGCAAGTATTTGTTCGTGTGGGCCGGCGACGCCGCCACTAAGGCCCGCGACTTTCTTGGTGTGATCGATGCCGATCCCGCCTCGGCGCACTACGGCGCCATCGTGGCCAGCCTGCCGGTGGATGCGGTCGGCTCCCATCCTCATCACACCGAACTGGAGACGCCCGCCGGAGGCCATCTCCTGGCGAACGGTTTCGTCGCCGGCCGCACCTGGCTGTTCGATATCAGCAGCCCGCTGCAGCCGCGCGTGCTCGCGGAGTTCGGCGACGTGGCCGGCTTCAGCCATCCGCATACCTTCATCCGGTTGCCGAACGGACACGTGCTCGCCACCTTCCAGTACAAGGCCGGCAAGAGTGAAGTGATGGGCATGCATCACCATGGCGGCACCGCTGACCTGCCGAAGATCCCGCCGGACCACGCGACCGGCGGCATCGTGGAGATGGATGAACGCGGCCGCGTGCTCCGTAGCGCCGCGGCGGCGGACCCGAACATAACCGACACGCAGATCTTCCCGTACAGCGTGTTGCCACTGCCGGCGATGGACCGCATGGTCTCGACCACGACCGACATGGACGACGCGAACACGAAAGCCACGGCACAGTGGGTGCAGCTCTGGCGTATGCGCGATTTCAAGCTCCTGCGCAGCATTGCGCTGCCACCCGGTCCCCATGGGGAAGAGCAGAAGCTCACCGGCGAACCCAAACTGCTGCCCGACGGCAAGAGCGTCTATGTCCACACCTTCGACTGCGGGCTTTACCTCTTACGCGGCGTGGAAGGCGACCATCCCGAGGCACGCTTCGTATATGGCTTCCCGTTCAGCGAAGGCTTTTGGTGCGGCGTGCCCGTGCTGACCGGTCACTTCTGGCTGCAACCGGTGCCGGCACTGCATGCGCTGGTGGCACTCGACGTCAGTGATCCGGAGCGCCCGCGTGAGGTGTCGCGCGTGGAAGTGAATGCCGACGAAAAACCGCACTGGCTGGCGATGGACACCAGCGGCAAACGCCTGGTCATGAATTCCGGCGGCGGGGGAGGGAACCGGCTGTTCATCATCAACTTCGACTCCCAGACGGGGAAGCTCACACTCGACGAAAAGTTCCGCGACCGTGGGAGCGCAAGTCCAGGCGTCAGCATGGACGCGCAGACGTGGCCACACGGCTTCACCGGGAAAGTGATCCCGCACGGCAGCTTGTTCTCACGCTGACCGCGAATGACTTATTTCTGTTCTTTCTCGAACGTGATCGACCGCTGCTTGTGCGCGGCCGAGACCTCGACCGGCAGGTCGTTGGGGCGGCTCCATTCGTCCCAGGAGCCGTCGTACATGCGTGCTTCGTAGCCCAGCAACTTGGCCGCGAACCAGATCAGCGTGGCGCGCTGGCCGACGTAGCAGTAGCTCACCACCTCAGCGCCCGGCTTCACGCCGGCGCCACGCAGCATTTCCGTGAGGGCCGCGCGGTCCTTCAGCAGATTGTGGTCATCGGCCATGCCCTCGATGGGCAGGCTCTTCGCGCCGGGAATGTGGCCGCCCGTGGCGTTGTAATCGCGCAGCGAGCGCGCGTCGACCAAGGCCACCGTGGGCTGATGCAGGTGCTTCGCGACCCACGACGCGTCGGCGAAGATCTCAGGATGCAGATGCGGCGTCAGCTGGCCGCGCGTGGGCGTCTTCACTTCTGCGGTAACGGCTTTCCCCGTGGCTTTCCATGCGGCCATGCCGCCGTCGAGGAGCGACGTGCGGTCGCCCATGCCGATGTAGTTCAGCGTCCAGATCACGCGCGTCGAGGGCGAGACCCAGTCCTGCCCGAAGTAGACGACGATGCGCGAGTTGTCGGAGATGCCACGCTTCTCGAACGCTTCTTTGAGCTGCGCGAGGGGCGGCAGCTCCAGTGCCAGGGAATTGCCCGAAGGGTCGGGCGGAAGCGCGATGTCCGCGAGGGCAATGAACTGCGCGCCGGGGATGTGCTCCCTGTCGTACTCGGGCTTGGTGCCGACGTGCAGCAGGACCAGGTTCGCGTCCTGTGAGTGTTCGCCGAGCCAGGCGGCGGTGACCAGCAGGTTGGTTGCTGCAGGAGCCGACTGCGCCATCGCGGTGGTTGCCAGGCACGCGGCCAACAAGAACGTCGACGCCGATCTCATAAGTCCCTCCTATGGGTTACCCATAGCAATTAGGCCGCCAGCAGGCAGGCGCCGTAACTTGTTGAGTCGCATCGTACTCTTTCTGCGCCGATGGAGTGAGCGCTGTCCGCTTCCGCGGTCGAGTGTTCGCGGGCGAACAGGAGCGCGGACGGCTTGCTAGAATACGAATGGCCCTGCGCCGCACGTCCTGTCAGCGTTTTGCGCGCCGCACCGAAGCCGGAGAGATGGCCGAGTGGCTGAAGGCGCACGCTTGGAAAGCGTGTTTAGGGGAAACTCTAACGTGGGTTCGAATCCCACTCTCTCCGCCAGCAAACAGCGCGATGACCGGCGAGGTAGAGGTCCTTCGACTCGTCCGCTGCGGCGGACTCGCTCAGGATTTCGGCTGCGGGCTCCCGCTCCGCTCACGCCCGCAGAGCGCCTCAAGTTCGAATCCCACTCTCTCCGCTAGTTACCTAGGCTGAGGATGCGCGTGGTGCGCCGTCCTCCTGCTGCCATTTCCGTCCCAGCCGCTCCAATTCACCCAGCACCTTCGCGATGTCCTTCATGCGGTTGGTGATGCCGTAGGTGACGGCCGGCGGGATCTTCGGTTGGTAATCGCGATAGACGAAGCCCTGGCGTTCGAGTGCGCGCAGGCGCTCGGCGAGGACGCGCGCCGAGATGCCGTCGATCTGCCGGCGCAGGACGCCGAAGCGTGCCGGGCCGTTGGTGGAAAGCGCCCATAGGATGTGCATCGTCCATGGCCGCGTCAAGGCTTCCAGCAGCGTGTGGATGGCGCAAGGCGCCGGCTTGGCTTTGTATCGGCGTTGGCTCATTCCGCCATCACTTGGTTACCCGTCAGTACCTACCATCGTATACCAAGTTATTATTTGTAACCAACAAGCGAGGCGGCGAATCCAAAGCATCCGAATCACTGAAGCAGTGAATTCACGGAGGAGAGTTCCTATGGGTCGCAAGATCGCATATTGGGTCACGACCGGCATGGTCAGTCTGATGTCGTTGTTCGCGGGCTATGCGTACCTCAGCGGAAGCCCGCAAGCGGTGCAGGGATTCCAGCACATCGGCTATCCGCAACAGTTGCGCATCCTGCTGGGTATCGCGAAGGCGCTGGGCGCCATCACGTTGCTCGTTCCGGGATTCGGCAAGCTCAAAGAATGGGCGTACGCCGGGTTCACCTTCACATGGATCGCCGCCCCGGTGGCGCACTACGTCGCGGGAGATGGAACGGAGACGTTTGCCCCCGTGGTGTTGCTCGTGCTGCTCGCGGTGTCGTACGTTACGCGACCGGCGGAGCGGCGCTGGGCGGGCGAGGCGGCGGCGCGCGCTTGACACCTCCAACGACGGCGGGCTTATAGTGGCCGTCTTGGGTGGAGGTCCTCATGGCAAGGAAGAGTCCGTACGCTCCGGTCTTTGCGGTCGTGCTGTTGGCGATCGCGATTTATCTCGTCGTCCAACCGCAGTCCGTTGTCAGCGCGGGCACGGGCCTACCCGACCTGATCGTGCGCGGCGATAAACTTGCGCATCAATGGGTCGTGCGTGACGAGCAACTGGACGCAACCGCCTGCAGCGTGGAAGAGGGCGGCATCACGCCCGGCGAGCATCGCATCATCCGCTTCACGGTGATGACGCCGAACATCGGTGACGCCGACATCAATCTCGGCGACCCGAACGTGCACGTCGCCGCCAACGACGGTCTGTACGAATTCGCCACCTGCCACCATCATTACCACTTCCGCCACTACGCACTGTATGAGCTCATCGATCCCGCTACGGGGACGATCTGGAAGGCGGCGAAAAAGGGCTTCTGCATGCTCGATACCGACCCGAACCCCGACTGGCTCGATGGCGTGCCACCGAAGAACCACGAATTCCGTTCGTGTGGCGGCATCGGGATCCCGGGGAACCAGGGCATCAGCGCGGGTTGGGCCGATACGTATCGCTTCTTCCTCGGCGGGCAGTATTTCGTCCTGGATGGCGGTGACGGCCAGCCGATCGTGCCGCCGGGCAACTACATCATCCGCATCACCGTGAATCCGCCCTATATCCCGGTGGGGGGTGAGCCGTGTCGTGTGCTCGACCCTGCGACAGGCTTCTGCCATCAATTGCCCGAGTCGGATTTCACCAACAACGTGACCGAAGTGCCGATCACGATCCCCGATCATCCGGGCAAGACCGGATTCGGTCCCGGCGCCGGTTCCCTGATACCGAACACCGAAGCCGACGAGCACGGCGACAAGATCAAGTAACAAGTAAGCGGAAGCCTGCAAGACAAGCCCCGCGGAGACGCGGGGCTTTTCCAGCGAACCACCACGTTGTTGCTATGCTCTTGCGCATGTCTTTCCCGGGGATCCCTCGTTTCGCCACCGCCATCGCGTGGCTTGCAATGCTTTCGCCTCCCCTGACTTCGGCGCAGGAGCCGCTGCAGTTCAACGTGCCCTACAGCTGCACCGACGGCATCACGCGCATCATCACGCGCTGCGCGAGCAATCCGCGCGGCGAAGTGTGCTTTTGGCGCGAGGAGAAGAATGGACAACTGATCGTGGAGCGCTACAACGTCCGCGGTCAGATGGATGGGTGGCTGAAAACCTGCAAGGCTCCCGCGGTGAACGCGCCGGCGCAAGCTGCGACGCCTCCAGCAGCCACACCTCGACCGGCGGGTCCACTTAATCCTGCTTATTTGGCCGGCTTCCCGGATGTCGAGCGCGTGAAGCGCGACATTCATGATGCGGATCCCGTTCAGACAGTCGCGCATCAGATCGCGATCCTCGATTTTCTACAAACCTACGTGCGCCGGATGCAGATGGCGCCGGAGCGTCCCTACGGTTCCGTGACGCCCGACGAGCAGCGCCTGATGGCGACGTATGCCGCTGCGGGAGAAGAGCTGAAGCAGGCCTATGTGAAGTCTGGCGGGCCCGATGCCGCGCGCACCCTGCAAAACGCCGTGGGACGCTATTCGTTCAGCAACACGCTGGGCGGGGAAGCGCTGGCGCTGCTCTCGCCGGCGACACTCGCCGAATACCGGCGCATCAACGGAGCAGCGAACGCGCACCAGCAGGCGCACGTCGATGAGATCAAGCGGCAGAACGAACAGGCCCAGGCGCAGGCCGCTGCAGCGGGGAATGGAAACTCTCCGTTCGTGCGCAACGATCCCGGCACACTGGCGGTGCGGCGTTGCCTCGAACTCGGCGGCGGCGATATGGAATGCATGGGGAAGGGCTTCATGACCGGGCTGTTCGATATGTCGGGCGTCAATGTGAACGCGCTCTTGGCTTCCAGCGTGCGCGCGGGCGTCCGGCTCGGCGGCACGTTCCGGACCGACGCCGGCCTGACGCTGCACTTCGACACCGAGAATGCGGGCATCGGTGGGTGCGGCAAGCTGGTTCCCGAGGGGCGCGGGTACAAGATCACGAAGCGCGGCGACCAGTTGGAGGTCACGGTCACCAACGCGTCGAAGCCGCTGGTCGTGGTGCTCAGCCGCGACGGACGCATCACGGGACCGGCTGCATTCGACGTCGACGGCAAGATCATCGTCGGCTACCGGAAGTATTGGGTGGAGAGCCGACGGGTCAGCGACAACTCCGTCATCCCCGGCAGCGGACACGAAGAGAGCGAGCCGATCTATGGACCAAAGACGGAGCGGTGTGGATTCGCGGCGCTGCGCGCCAGCGCTCCCGTGCAGTCGGAGCCGAGCTTGATCGGCTCGATCGTGGGGATCGCCAGTGGCCAAGCCGATCCGGCAGCGGCGCGCGCAGGCACGCTGGAGGCGCCGGCAGGTGCGCGCCTTACCGGCAACTATGCGGGCAGCGGCCTAAAGCTTGAATTCCACCCGACCGCCGTCGTCATCGATTGCGGCGATGCCCATGTGCTGCGTCCGTATGCGGTGGACATCATGGCGGATCGCGTCGCGGTAACGCTGCGGAATGGCGACGTGCCGGTCAGCCTGGCGCTGAAGCCCGACGGCACGCTAAGCGGTGCAGGGACGATCGACGTTGCCGGGCGTGCCGTGACCGGAGTGAACGAGAAGGGCGCGACCTTCGCGCCGAAGAACGCGCGGTGCCCGGTAGCAGCCTTGACGCCGCAGCAGTGAACCGTGGTCACATATCAACGCGAACCGCGTGGTGATGAGGCCTGGCTGGTTTCCTTGCCACCACAGCCGGGCATCCGGAAGGCGCCCACGCGTGAGGAGTAGTTCGTGGCGCCCTTGCGCAGATAGTCGCCGACGTACCAGATGGTGCAGTCGTCGGAGGGATCGAGCGCGGTCTGCGCGTAGTCCTCCCAGCGCATCACGTTCTGTGCTGCCTCACCTTCAGCCAGGACGGTCTCGCGCAACGTGAGCACGCCGGGGGGATCCGACGCGAGGCGCCCGGCGAAGCGCTGGCCTGCGAACTGCGGCGAGCCACCGAACGAGTAGCCGATCCCGATGTTGCCGAAGCGATCCATGGCGGGGCTCGCCATCCAGCGGAAGTTCGCGTCGGGCGCGTACGTGCCTTGCTGCTGCAGCGCGACCGACCGGTCTTTGTTCACGCGGAACTCGTACCAGCGCACGCCGCCGCTGCCCGCGGCGGTGTTCACCGAATGCACGCCGACGATGGATTCGCGCTCGCCGATGCGTCGATACACCAGGCGCGACATGATCTTGTCGCCCTGCGCGTCGAGCCGGCGGTCGCTTCCCGGTTGGGGCACGCAGTTCGTCAGTTGTCCGCCGCACAGGTAGTGATACGGCGCTACCGCGATCTTCTGCGCCGCGCTGAGCGTCGAGCGCTCGGGATGCTTCCAATCCACGGAAAGATTCCAGTAGAAGACCGCGTCATCTTCGAGCGTGCTCTTCAGCTGCGTGCCGCCGGCCGCCATCATAACGTTCGGCGCGCCGCGCGGCGGCATCGCTTTGCCGTCGATATCAGCGTTGTTCAGGAAGTTGACGCCGTCGATGACGAAGCATTGCTCGGTTGCCGGCTGGCCCTTCAACATGCGTTCGCGGTCCACCACGCACGCGTGCTTCTGGATGACCTCGTCACCGGTGCTCGAAGGCACGTAGTAGCCATCGCGCCAGATCGCCGGCCGCGGATAGTCGGGGAACAGCGGGCGCAGGAACTCGTAGCGGTAGTACGAGCCTAGCGGGTCGGGAGACGTGCTGATGGCGTAGCACATCGAGTATGGTCCCTGCGGTTGTGGAGTGTTCGGGCGACCGCGTTGCGGGTTCGGCGCTTGCGGTTGCGCAGCCGGATCGGGCGGTGCAGGTTGATAGAGCGCCGCGGCGCGTCCCGGCTGGCCCGCGATTCCCGGCGGGCTCAGGTACGCGCGGTCGCCGGCCTTCCACACTGGTGGCTGGTCCGGACGCTCCGGACCGCGCCGGAACAGCGGCATCACGATCAGCCAGCGGTCGGCAAGCTGGTCGTAGCGCACCACCGCATCACCGTTATTCGACTCCTCACACCGGCCACCAAAGCCGCGAAAGACATTGTTCGTGTTGACCGGGCCGTAGAGCGCCTTCCCGGTCGAGTCGTACCGGCGGCCTTTCTTGGTGAAGATCGCCATCCGCGAGTTCACGGTGACGACGATGTGATCAGGACCCACCGCGAGGCTGTTGTCCGACGGATTGCGCAGCGTCGCCTTTCCCTGCGGGCCCTCGAAGCTCTCGCCGAGTCCTTCAAAGCTTGCGACGAGCGCGGCCGGTTCTCGTTCGCCGGGTGCGGTTTGCTCGACGCGTGCTGCGCCCGCAGGAGAAGACATATCGGGGGGCGCAGGCGGAGGCGGCGCAGGCGGCGCCTGGCCCGCAGCGCCAGCGGTCAGCAGGAGCGTGATAGCGAGAAGCGCATAGCGGCACGAGCGTTGAACAGAACTCATGCTTCTTTCGTCCAGACTTGCGAAATGACCGGCGGTCTGCGGAACTGCCGCTGTCCGGCGTTATTCGCCGCTTGCGTCGAGCCGGCAGTGTCGCCCGGTCCGTAATTGATGGACTGGGCGTCTTCCGGGAACTCGAGCGTAGGCCACTGGAGGCGATTCATGCGCGCGAAGTTCGGGATGGCCAGCATCGGTGTTCCATCCTGCCATTTCCCGTTGAGCGCGATCACGCCACCGAGCAGATCGCCGCGCCACTCCGCCTTGAGCGGAGCCGTACCCAACGCCTTGGTGGTGATATCGGGTTGGTCGGCGGTCTCCAGGTTGTAGATCAGCGCGCCGTAGCGGAACGCCACCATGCCGGCATTGGCCTTGATGCGTTCGTCGGCCTTCAGGCGCTGCGCCTCCATCGGGAACTCGACGCTGATGCGATCACCGGCCTTCCACTGCCGCGTGATCACCGCATAGCCTTTCTCGACGGTCGGCTTCACGGCCTTGCCGTTCACGGCGAACTTGCGATAACCGCTCACGGCCGGCGTGGTCGCGTACAGCTTGCTGGTCGCGCGGTTCGGGATGCGGACGAAAACCGAGAACGTTTTCGATTCCTTCGGATTGACCGTGAGCTCGACCGCGCCTTCCCACGGATAGTTCGTCTTCTGCACCATCTCGACGTCGGTGCCGGCCACTTTGCCGACGTTGATGCGGCTGCCGGCGAAGAGATTGACGTAGACGCCGTCGTTGCTCTTCACGTACGTCCACGTCGGCATCATGAGCAGCGTGCGCGAGATGTTTCCGACGCAGCACGGGCACGTGTGCCACCGGCTGCGGATCGTGTTGACGAGCGGATTGGTATACGCGTAGGTCTTGCCCTCGAGGTCCAATCCGCCGAGCAGCGCGTTGTACATCGTCTCTTCGTACAGATCGGCGAACCGCGCATCGTGATACGCCAGGTTGAGCTTGTACTGGAAGAAGATGAGCCCGCAGCTCGAGCAGGATTCACAATACGCGTTGTTGCGTAGCGAATAATTCGGGCCAAAGCCTTCGGACGTCTCACCGCTGCCGATGCCGCCCGTGGCGTAATACTTTTTGTTGACGATGTTGTCCCACAGCGAGATGACGGCGCTCTGGTAATCGCGGTCGCCGGTCTCGGCGGCGATGTCGGCCATACCCGAATAGAAATAGACCGCGCGCACCGCATGACCCACCGCTTCATATTGCTTGGCGGGCGGCACGTGGCTCTGGTCGTACTCCTGCCCGCCGCGGCGTGAATCCAGGAGGAACTTGGCGAGCTGGATGTAGGCATCGCCGTGGCCTTTGCCCTCCACGTCATTCACGAAGCGGCCGAAGCGCACCAGCGCCTGCTCCATCTCCTGATGACCGTCGAACCATTCCTTCTTGCCGGGACCGATGTTCGCGACCCAGCAGTCGGCGAGCTTCTTGGCCGCGTTGTACAGCCGCAGGTCTTTGCCGCCGGTGAGCGTGTGGTGATTGATCGCTGACTCGATGAAATACCCGGCGACGTAGCCTTCGTGATTGCCGCGTGCGCGCGGCGACCAGCGCTCCGGCCACCGCTCCCGGTCGGCCAGCGTGAACGCCGTCTGTAGATAGCCGTCCGGTTCCTGGGCGGCGAGGACCGTCGGGATCCACTCTTCCAGCTTCGCGCGCATCGTCGCTTGCGCTGCGATGATGTCCGGGTCGCCCTGCGGATCGACCATCAGCGCGATGCACATCGATTCGACTGTCTGGTGCACCCACGCGTTGGAGAACACGTAGCCGAGATGCTTCCCATGCGGCTCGCCACGCAGCGCCTTCGTCGCCTCCCGGAAGTTATCGAGGCCGCCTTGGCCGGTCTTCAGGTCGGTGCGTTCGCAGTATGCGATGCAATGCGGGATCCAGTTCACGATGAGCGCTTTGGCGCGCGCCTTCCAGAACGGACTATCGATCGCGTAGCGTGTGGTGTAGACCACGTCGAGCCGTTCCTTCGGCGGAGCGGGCTCAACCTTCACGACGATCTTGGACGACGCCTGCTCCTTCTCCGCGGTACCGGTGAGCTGCAGCACGTATTCGCCGGGAGCCGAGAAGGTTGCGGTGGTTTCGGCAGCAGACGCATCGGCGATCGTGACGGCGCCGGGGCCGGATTCTTTCGTCCAGCGCACCTGGTTGCCGGGTTGCGCCACCAGGTACACGGCCTTGCCGGTGAGATATGTCGGGCCGCCGGTCACGACGACGCGATCAACGCCCGCGTCCACCAGCGGAGCAAACGTCGGGACCGGGCCGGAGCTGTAAACCTTCCATTCGAGGATGCCGGTGGACAGCTTGCCGTC
>CAYWSH010000067.1:0-13325 GCA_964460655.1 uncultured Terriglobales bacterium
CAGCAGCGCGCCGATGCGTTTGAAGTCGCGCAGCTCGTCGGCATTGCGGAACCACTTGCCGCTGTATTCGGCGGGCGTGGGTGTGTCGTCGGGGATGCGGATGGCTTCGACGTCCTCGAAGGCGTGCGCGCGCAGCAGTTGTATGTATTCGTCTTCCGAGCGCGCGTGCACCGGGACTTTCAATTCATCCACCCAGCGCAGCGAATACGGATTGTCTTGGTAAAGATTGATGAGGATGAACAGCCGCGCCTTCGGCGCCATCACGCGGAAGAGCTCGGCGAGCGCGCGGTCCTGGTCGGCATAGTAATAAAAGGATTCGACGCTCAGCACCTTGTCGAAGAAGTTCTCTTCCCACGGGATCTGCTGCGCCGAGCCCCACACGTACAGGATGTTGTCGAAGTCGCGCGAGGCGGCGCGGGCGCGGCGGATCATCTCATCGCTGATGTCGAGCCCCACGACCTGCCCGAATCCCTGCGGTCCTTCGCCCACGAGCCGCGCCAGGATGCGCGTGGCCCAACCGGCGCCGCAACCAAGGTCAAGGACGCGCTCACCCGGACGCAACTCCATGCGCCGAATGGTCTTCTCGGTGATGTCGAGGTGGTGGCGCTCCATCTCCTCGCCGCGGCCGGCATCGGCCCAGCGGTTGAATTCGTCGCGCAGAAGATCGTCAGGCGTTGGCATGAGACCAACCACGGCGTCATCCTGAGGAGTCCGCACAGCGGACGACGAAGGATCTATGCATTCGTAGGCAGCCACCCATCAGCCGACGCGTGCGAAATGCATAGATCCTTCGGCCGCACAACACGCGGCCTCAGGATGACGTGTCCTTTATATGAGAGTATCTTTGCCGCTTGCATTTTTCATTCTGCATTCAGGATCGAGGTTATGTCGAATCCAGCTGAGCGGGCTTCGGCTTTTTTCTGTCCGCAGTGCGCGCGTGAAGTCGCGGATCCCCTGACCTGCGGCGACTGCTCAGCGGTGATCTGCCGCGTGTGCGGCACGGTACTGGAATCGGCCGACGACCTGGCGATGGGATGAGCGACGCGGCGGCCCAATCCGAACGTCACGCGCCCGGACAACCATCGCTCGTGCGACGGCTGAACCTGTTCGATTCCATCAACGTCATCATCGGCGGCGTGATCGGTTCGGCCATATTCCTTACACCGCATGACATCGCACGCCAGCTGCCGACACCCGGCGTGTTCATGCTCGTCTGGATCACCGGCGGAGTCATCTCGCTGACCGCGTGCTTCGCCTTCGCCGAGATGGGCGCGATGTTCCCACAGGCCGGCGGGCAGTACGTTTACTTGCGCGAAGCGTTCGGCGATTTCGTCGCGTTCCTGTACGGCTGGTCGTACTTCGGCGTGATCGGCTGCGGCAGTGTCGCCGCGCTGAGCGTGGCGTTCTCCGATTATTTCGGCGTGCTCGTGCCGGTCGTCGGGACGCAGCACGTGATCGCGTCGGCGCAAGGCTGGACGCTGACGCGCGCCCACCTGGTCGCGCTCGCGGTCACAGTGCTGCTGACATGGATCAACATCATCGGCGTGAAACGTGCGGCCGTGGTGCAGAACATCGCCACCTGGACGAAGTACCTGGCGATGCTGGCCTTCGTCGGTTTCGGATTCACGGTCGGGCGCGGGACGTTCGACCACTTCCATGCGTCGAGCATCGCGCTGCCCGCGGGCGTACCGGGCGCGTCATTGTCGTCGTTTGGTGTCGCGCTCATTGCCGTGTTCTGGGCATACGACGGTTGGGTCTACATCGGGCACGCCGCCGGCGAAGTGAAGAATCCGCAACAGAACATTCCGCGCGCGCTCATCATCGGCATCCTATGCGTCGGCTTCATCTACGTAGCGATGAACACTGCTTACGTCTATGCGCTAGGGCTGCCGCAGATCGCGGGCGGTGAAGAGACGACGGCACGCGCTGCGGCAGAAGCCTTGTTCTCACCCGCCGCCGGCAAGTGGATCGCGGCGCTGGTGGCGGTATCGTGCTTCGGCGCGCTCTCTACGTGCATCCTGTCGACCGCGCGCGTCTCGTATGCGATGGCGGCCGATGGCGTCTTCTTCCGCAGCATGGCGCGTGTGCATCCCACGTGGCGCACACCGATCGTCGCGCTGATCGCGCAAGGCGTGTGGGGCGCGCTGCTTACGCTGAGTGGGCGCTACGACCAGATCATCACCTACATCATGTCGACCGAGGTCGTGACGTTCGGCCTCGCCGTCGTCGGCCTGTTCGTGCTGCGGCGCACGCAGCCAACGGTCGAGCGCCCGTATCGCTGCACTGGATATCCAGTGCTCCCGGCCCTCTACGTGCTGATCGCCGCGGCGTGGGCGGCGAACGTGGTGTGGCAGCGGCCCACCGAGTCGCTGGCCGGCGCGGGCATCGTGGCGCTCGGCGTGCCGGCGTTTTTGTACTGGCGGCGGAGCAGCAAACCTTCCCTGAGCGGCTGAAGCCGTGCCCCCTGCGAGAGCCTCCGAATCCCACCCTCCGCTGAAGCGGAAGGGTGGGGCACCCCGGTTCTGAGAAATCACAAAATGAAAACCATCATCCTGCTCACCATCTCGAACATCTTCATGACGTTCGCCTGGTACGGCCACCTGCGCTTCCGCGAGGCGCCGCTGGCGCGCGTGATCGCCATCAGCTGGCTGATCGCGTTCGTCGAGTATTGCTTCCAGGTGCCGGCGAACCGCATCGGCAGCTACACGTTCAGCGCCGCCCAACTCAAGACGATCCAGGAAGTCATCACGCTGGTCGTCTTCTCGGTGTTCTCGGTGACGTATCTGCGACAGCCGCTGCGCTGGAATTACGCGGTCGGGTTCGCACTCATCGTGGTAGCGGTGGCGGTGATCTTCAAGAAGTGATTCTCACCACGGAGGGCACGGAGACACGGAGGAAGCCGGGTTTGGGGCCGAAAAGCGAGCGACAGCAGGGACAGCGCGATCGCCCGTGGGATCCTTCGGCCGACTGCGGGCCTCAGGATGACATTTGCGTTTTTCTCCGCGTCTCCGCGGCTCCGCGGTTACATGTTTTACACTTACGCGATGCGATTGCTCGTGATCGGCGCCGGCATGATGGGCTCGGCCGCCGCATATGACATGGCGCGGTCCGACGATGTGAAGCGCGTCACGCTGGCCGATGCCGACCTGGGCCGCGCGCGCGATGCCGCGGCGAAAGCGAATAAGCTGGCCGGCGGCAGGCGCGTAACGGCGGTGCAGCTCGACGCGGCGCGCGAAAAAGACGCCCGCAAGTTGATGCGCGACCACGACGCCGCGCTCTCCGCTGTCCCGTATTTTTTCAATCTCGGGCTGGCGCGCGCCGCCGTCGACGCCGGCTGCCATTTCGCGGACCTCGGCGGCAACAACACCGTCGTCCGCAAAGAATTCGAGCTCGGCAAGAAAGCCGCAAAGCGCGGAGTCGGTATCGCGCCCGACTGTGGCCTCTCGCCGGGTATGGCATCAATCCTCGCCGGCGATCTGGTGAAAAGACTGGGCGGGCGCGCTGCGGCACTGAAGCTCTATGTCGGCGGACTGCCGGCAAAGCGCAAGCCGCCGTTCGATTATCAGCTGGTTTTTTCGGTCGAAGGACTCATCAACGAGTATGTCGAACCGGCGCGTGTGTTGCGCGGGGGAAAGATACGCGACATCGAGCCACTCACCGAGCCCGAACCGTTCCAACTCGCCGGCTTTGACGAGATGGTGGCGTTCCACACTTCGGGCGGCACTTCGACCATGCCGGAGACTTTCGCCGGCAGGGTCGGCGAGTGCTTCGAGAAGACGCTGCGCTATCCCAAGCACTACGAGATGGTCCGGGCGCTCTACGACCTCGGACTCTTTTCCAGCGAACGTCGCAAGGTCGGCAAGGCGGAAGTCGCGCCCCGCGAGGTGATGTCACAGCTCATGGTCGAGCGCTTCTCGGGAACCGACGCTGACATGGTCATCATGCGCATCGAGGGACATGAAGCGGCGCCGAGGAAGGGCCTGCGTGACCTGTTCAAGCGCGCCCCGGAGCCGGTAAAGCCGCGCGTGCTGGCGTACACGCTGGTGGACTACTTCGATCGGAAGACGCAGATGACCGCGATGATGCGCACCACGGCGTGGCCGGCCTCGATCGTCACGCAGATGCTGGCGGCGGGCGAGATCACGCAGCGTGGGGCCGTGCGTCAAGAAGTCGACGTCCCGGCCGATGCCTTCCTGCGCGCAATGGCGCGGCGCGGCATCAAGATCGACTACACAGAGAATTAGAACGCGGCCAGCTCGACGATCGCCGCGAGCACGTCGCTGGCCTGCGGCAGGATCTCGTCTTCGAGCAGCGGCTGGTAGGCGACGAACGTGTCCGTGGCGGCGACGCGCTTCACCGGCGCGTCAAGCTCTTCAAACAGTTCATCGGCGATGCGCGCGGCGATCTCAGCGCCGTAGCCGAAGCTGAGCGTATCTTCGTGCGCCACGATGACGCGGTTCGTCTTGCGGACGGATGCAGCGACCGTCTCCATGTCGAACGGATTCAGCGTCCGCAGGTCGACGAGTTCCACGCTGATGCCGTGGTCGTGCTCCGCCTTCTGCGCGGCCTGCAGCGCGCGCGGCACTAGTGCACCATAGGTCACGATGGTGATGTCTTTCCCCGGACGCATGACGCGCGCTTTGCCCAATGGAATGGTGAAGTCCGGACCGGGATACGGAGCGCGGCCGAACGTCTCGCGATAGAGCCGTTTGTGCTCGAGGAACATCACCGGATCGTCGCAACGGATGGCAGTGCGCAGCAGCCCGTGCGCGTCGAGCGCATTCGACGGGAAGACGACGCGCAGCCCGGGAATGTGCGTGAACAGGCTCTCGCCGCACTGCGAGTGATAGACCGCGCCGCCGGTCAAATAACCGCCGATGGCCACACGAATGACCAGCGGGCAGGAGAAATTGTTGTTCGAGCGCCAGCGGATGAGCGGCAGCTCGTTGCGCAACTGATGCATCGCCGGCCATATGTAGTCGAAGAACTGGATCTCGACCACGGGCTTCAAGCCGCGCGTCGCCATGCCGATGGCGCGGCCCACGATGTTCGCTTCCGCCAGCGGCGAGTTGAACACGCGGTCGGAGCCGAAATCGCACTGCAGGCCGGCGGTCAGCTTGAAGACGCCGCCCTTCCCTTTCACTGCTTTCTGCTTGAGATATTCCTCGCGCGAACAGTCGGCCACGTCTTCGCCGAAGATGACGATGCGCGGATCGCGCCGCATCTCGTCACGCAGGCAGGCGTTGATGAGGTCGGCCATGGTCTTCGGCGTATCGGCGCCGGCCTTGGCGGGTTCGACGGCGAGAGCGTCGGAAGTCGGGTCAAGATCGGGCGAGTAGACGCCGCGATAAATGGAATCGGTCGCAGGCAACGCGGCAGCGAGAGCGCGGTCCGCAGCGACGCGCGCCTCTTCTTCCACTTCCTTCTCGAGCTGGTTCACGGCGGCTTCATCCAGGATGCCTTCGCGCACCAGGAACATCTGGAAGCGCGTGAGCGGATCGCGCTGCGCGTCTTTCTGGCGCTCGGCGGGAGGACGATAGAGCTTCTCGTCGTCCGAGAGTGAGTGCGAATACGGCCGGATGACGTGGCCATGGATGAATGCCGGGCCCTTGCCCGCGCGGATATGCGCCACCGCGCGCTTCATCGCGGCGTAGGCGACAATCGGGTCCGTGCCGTCGATCTCTTCAAAATGGAAATTCGGGAAGCCGGCCACCAGTTTCGAGATATTTCCGCCGGCGGTCTGCACTTCGACGGGGACAGAGATGGCGTAACCGTTGTCCTCCACGCAGAACAGCACCGGCAGCTTGCGATTGCTGGCGGTATTCATCGCTTCCCAGAATTCGCCCTGGCTCGTCGTGCCTTCGCCGCTGGAGACCCAGGTGACTTCGTCGCCGTGCACCACGACGTCTTTGAACTGCGAGTAATCGCCCTCGCGTTTCGATGTGGCCTCGGGGTGCGCGGCGAGATAGCGCGTGGCGTCAGCGCAGCCCACGGCTTGCAGGTATTGCGTGCCCGTCGGCGACGAGCGCGTGACGATGTTCAGCCGCTTGTTGCCCCAGTGCGACGGCATTTGCCGGCCACCGGAGGCGGGATCATCGGCCGCGCCGACCGAAGCCAGCAGCATCTCTAGCGGCGTGACGCCGAGAGCCAGACACAATGCGCGGTCGCGGTAGTGCGGGTAGAACCAGTCGTAGGCGGGCCGCAGGGCCAGGCCCGCCGCCACCGTGAGCGCTTCATGGCCGGCGCCGGAGATCTGGAAGAAGACCTTCTGTTGCGCTTTGAGCTTGATCTCGCGATCGTCGAGCTTCCGCGAGAGATACATCAGCCGGTAGATCTGGATCAGCTGCTTGCGCGACAGACCTTCATAGGTCTTGTCTTCGCCGGTCTTCGCAGCGGGCTTGGGCTCAACCTTGGTCGTGGCCATTGTTCATATTGTAAAACGACGCTCGGGGAGCGCAGCAGCAATCAGCCAAGATAGCAGTGTCTCAGTTTGAAATTCGAGTTTCGACCACCAAGCGGACCTGACGAGTCGGCGCTGTCCTTCGGGCGACTCGCGCGATCAAGCAGGAACGTACGTCAACCTGACCACTTCCTCGCCAATCACATCGCTGGCCACAAGGCGGAGCCGCGGCCGGGGGCCGGCGAAGAATGGCGTGCCACGGCCAAGGACGATGGGGTGGACGTAGAGGCGATACTCATCGATAAGACCAAGGTCGGTCAGGCTTCCTGCCAAGTTTGGCCCTGCCACATCAATCTCCCCGACCTGCTGAGCCTTCAGCTCGCGTACCGCCGCCTCGATGTCATTCTCGACCAGTGTGGCGTTGGGCCCGACCGACTTCAGCGAGCGTGACACAACCCACTTCGGCTTGGCTCGCCACAGCGCCGCGAAGTCGCGATCCTCCGCGTCCCAGTCGGGAAGGTCATCCTCCCAATAACGCATTATTTCGTACATGCGGCGACCGTACAGCATGCCCGTCAGGCCGCGCACGTGCTCGAAGAAGTGACGAGCCAGCGCCGGCCGGGGCGGCCCTATTTTCATGTGGTCGACGTAGCCGTCCAGCGACTGGTTCAGTCCATACACGAGCTTAGCCATCACCAAAGACCTCCTCTCCAGGGTCCGCAGAATAGTCGCAAACATCTATTTCACGAGTTCCAATTCGGCGGAGCGCTGGGTGTACGCGCTGGGCGGCGGCAAGTTGCGGTAGTGCGCGACCAGCTTGGCGACGTACTCCAACGTGGGCGTGTACTGCATGCCCAGCTCTCGCTTGCTGAGCGCGTTGTCGAGCGCCGACATCCAGGGATCGCTGAACGGTGAGCAGTTGTAGAGCAGGCCGCGCGATTTGAGTTCCGCTTCGGGGACGCGAACGAGCTTGAGCTTGGCGCCAGCCGCGGAGGCGAGTAACGCGAGGAACTCTTCGACGCTGTAGGTTTCGTCCTGCCCGATGTTGTAGGCCGTTCGGATCCCACCCTGTGCGCCAAAATCAGGCGCACCAGGGTGGGGCACCCGCAGTTTGGGTGCTGCAATGACTTTCGTGATCGCGGCAACGACGTCGGCGCCGTAGACATGCCGCACCGGCAGGTGCGGAATGTCAGGCAGGACAAGCGGCCCACCGTCCCACAGTCGCGCCAGATAGTTGTGGATGCGCGAGTAGTGATCGCGCTCGCTGTGAACATTCGGCAGGCGCAGACGAATGCAGGGGAAGTCAGCGGCGGCGAAGACATCTTCAGCGGCGCGTTTGTTCGCGCCGTACTGATAGCTGCGGTAAGCGTGCTCGTCGGTAGCTGGAGGCGCGACAAAGATCGGGCCTTCGTAATCCTGCTCGCGGAAGGGGCGCGCTAGATCGGTGCGCACGAGATAGACCGCTCCGGTGCTCAGAAAAACATAGCGGCCTGCGCGACCCTTGAAGATGTCGATCGCCTGCTCGGCTTCGCGCGCGTGGTAGAGCGTGGTGTCAACGATGACGTCGAAGCTGCTGTTGCCAACAGCCGCCCGCAGCGCCGCGGAATCGGTGCGATCAGCAAAGAGTTCTTCCACGCCACGCGGTAATTCCGCTTTCGTTATGCCACGATGCAACACCGCGACGCTGTAGCCGCGCTCGAGGAGCGCCGCGACGATGCCCGGGCCGAGATTGCGCGTACCGCCAATGACGAGGGCTTGCATCAAGGCGAAACAGAATACCGCAGCGATCGCGGCGCCGCGCGAAGGCAAATCTCAATTCGCGTAATCGGCGAGTCCGATCTGCGAAATCTGCGGTTTAAGATTCTTTTTTCCCACCGCGAAATCAAACCTTAAACCGCAGATTACGCAGATAGAGCGCGCAGATCACGCGGATTGAGATCGCAGGCGCAATGCTCGAACGTATACTGAGCCCAATGGTCACCAATCGCCCCATCCCAGCCGAGCGACTCAAGCTGCTGATCTTCGACCTCGATGGCACGCTGGTGGATTCGCGCCTGGACCTGGCGAACGCGGTGAATGCGATGCTCGCGCACTTCGGGCGGCAGCAACTGCCGTGCGACGTCATCGCCAGCTACGTCGGCGATGGCGCACCGATGCTGGTACGCAGGGCGCTCGGGGACCCCGATGACGAAAAGTATTTCGCTGACGGCCTGAATTTCTTCCTCGCCTACTACCGCGAGCACAAGCTCGACAATACCTACGTCTATGCGGGCGTCATGGACGCGCTGCAGGCGCTCGCTGCGCGTGAGTTGCGCCTGGCCATCCTCAGCAACAAGCCGGTGAACCCTTCACGGCAGATCGCCGAGGCACTGGGGCTCAGCCGATATTTCTTCCAGATCTACGGCGGTAACAGCTTCCACACCAAGAAGCCCGATCCGCAGGGCGCGCTCGCGCTCTGCCAGGAAGCCGGCGCGCGGCCCGACGAAGCCGTGATCATCGGCGACTCCGACATCGACATCCTCACCGGCCGCAACGCCGGCCTGTGGACCTGCGGCGTCACGTACGGCTTCGCTCCGCACACGCTCGAGGCCGCGCCGCCCGATGGGCTCGTCGCGAAGCCTGAGGAGTGGCTCGAGGTGTTCAAAGCGCGATCTTCTGCACCCCGCCTCGCAATCTGAGAATCGTCGCAGAGTGAGACGCGGGAGTTACCGCGCTTGCCCTCTAACTATTTGATTCTGCTCAGCCGCAGGACTGCCACGCTCGTGGCGCACTTCGTGCATAGGTAACGCTTGGTGTTCTCATCCCTGACCAGCCGCGGAGGCCGCTTGTCCGCTCCCCTGTTCGTGCCGCACGTCCCTAGCTCACCGGAAGTCCCCAATCTTGCTCGTTTCTTTCCGCAAGGCAGTCCGGTGCGCATGCCGGCAACCGTGTGGTCCACCGACGATTGGGGCCGCCACTTCATGGAGCACACCGTGGTCGAGTACTGCACGCCGCTGGAGGTCGTGTTCGCGTCGGCGATGCCGTTCCAGGAGGGCGACCACATGCGCTTGTCGCTGCGCGATTGCGGCCTCGATATCGCGATGCACGTTGTCGCCATCAGGGCGGGGCATGACAAATCGGCAGTCGCGGCGCGCGTGACCGATAAAGCCGCCACGCTCCCCGTGCGCCGCATGCCGCAACCGGAGAACGAACCGAAAAAGTAGAGGCGCTCATGACGCAAGCGCGAGTGCTGTTGATCTCCGATGATCCTGAGTTTGCGCGCAACCTGTTGGCGCAATGGCAGAGCGAGCGGGACATGCCAACGTTCCTCGTCGCGCCCGCCGAAGGTGAAAAGCTTAGCGACGCGGTGTTCGACGTCGCCGTGCTCGGTCCGCTGCGCAGCGAGCGGCTCGAAAGGGCCCTGACCGAACTCGCAGCGATGGAACGCGCCGCGCTCTACCTGCATCGCGACGAGCGGCGCGCGGCCACACTGCGCACTCGCTTCCCGCTCCTAGTGTGCTTGCGCGAGCAGGAGAACTGGACCGCCGCCGTCGTGGTGCTGCGCGAGATGTTGCGTAGGGTGGAAGCCTCCTCGCGGGCGCGCGCGGCGGAACGCATGGCGCAGACCAATCAGCGCGATGCCACGCTCGGGCGCTACCTCGCAGCCAGCCGTCATGGTTTCAATAACGCGCTCACGGCGGTGCTGGGCAATGCGGAGCTCATCCTGCTGGAGCCGCGTTCGGTATCGGACCAGGTGCGCGAGCAGGTACGGACCATCCACGGCATGGCGCTGCAAATGAACGAGATGATGCAGCGGCTCGTGTCACTCGAGAGCGAATTGCGCATCGCGGAGCCGGACACGACCGTAAGTCACTAAGGCCATTGCCCTATTTGGTCACTGACTAGCGGTTTTTTGCGAATTCGGACGGCGTTTTGAGGTATTTTGCATGCATCCGGAACAGCCTCTTTTAAGAGCCTCCTGCATGCGCCCAATCAGGCCGGTGGGTAGATCGTGGTTGCCGGTGAAGGAAGTCGTATGAAGGGCCGCATGAGTTCGATCCTTTGGCGCCTGGTGGCGTTCAACGTCATCTGCCTGGTCGCGACGCTGGTGCTGGCGTACGGCGCCGGTCAGCGCGGCGGCGGCCTCGGCCTGCTCGATTTTGGCGCGCTGCCCGCAGCCGCCGGCCTGCGCCTGTGGAGCGCGGCGTTTTTGCTCGTGCTCGCCGTGATCTCGTTGGCTTGGGGAGCGACGCGCGTGCTGCATCCGCTGAAGTCGCTGGCCGATTTTTCCGAACAACTCGGGCAGCCGGATGTCCCACCGCCCCTGCATGTAGACAGCAACGATGATTTTGGTTTCATTGCCGATGGACTCACTGCCACGCACGAGCGCGCTGTAAGTGCAGTGGATGATCAGGCGGCTTTGGCTTCCCTGCGCGAGCGCATCGCGGCGCTGCAGACCGTGACGGCCGGCGCGGCGCACGGCGATCTCAGCGTCCAGGCGGCCGCGGGTGAAGATGAGCTCGGCCACGTCTCGGCTGCGCTCAACACCACGCTTTCCACCGTCGGCTCAACGTTCGAACACGCGCGCGGGGCGGCACGCAATGCCGCCCAATCCGCGGGCGTGGCGCGCTCCGGCGCGGAAGCCGCGGAGGGCGCCCTGACCGCCCAAGGCTCCACGTTGCAGGAAGCCGCGACCAAGCTCGCCCAGCTGCCGCCCACGACCCAACAGATCGGCGACAACGCCACCGCCATCATCGGCGCCGCTCATCAGGCCGCTACGGCGGCGGAGCAGTCGGCGAAGTCGGCGAACGCGGCGGCCACGGAGCTCGAGCAAGTCCGCACCACGCTCGCTTCCGGTGCCGACGTCCTCGGCGTCCTGCGCACCAGCGGCGAGCGGCTCGAGGCACGGCTGCGTGATCTTTCCATCGTCGCCGAGCGTGCGAATGTGCTCGCGCTGAATGCGGCCCTGGCAGCCGCCCGCGCCGCGGAAGCGACGCGCACCCCGCTGAGCGTCGTCGAGGAATTCCGCGACCTGGCCCAGGATTCGAGCAATGCCAGCCGCGAGCTCGCTACGCTGGTCGCGACCGTGCGGGCACAATGCGACGAACTGCTGCACGCCGCGACCCAGCAACAACAGCAGACCGCGAGCGTGCTCGAGCGCGCACGCGCTTCGGCAACGTCAGGCCAGGCAGCCGCTACCGCCAGCCAGGATGCGGCCGCGCGCGCCGAGGTCATCACTTTGGCGGCTGACCGGCAACGCGCCGCCACGGCCGCGATCCAAACGCTGCTGAGGTCGCTCCACGACCTCGGCCAGGCGGCGCAACAGCACGTGCGGCGTGCGGGCGCGGCGGCGGAACGCAGCCGCAGTCTGGGTGAAGGCGCGGCGCAGGCGCTGGGCGCGTTGCGTACCCAGCGGGCCGCGGCCCCGGTGCAAGATACGCCACCCGCCCCGCAAGTCGCTGCGGCCACGGGCGACTGATAACGATGAGCCTCGACCTTCAACGCGGACCAGTCGGCGCGCTGCTGCAAGCGCGCTCGGCCATTGTCTTCCCGGAGGGCGAACTCGCCTCCGCGACCGCCCGCGTCCATGAATTCATGGCGGCGGAACGGATCGCCAACGAGACGGAGTTGCTCGGCCGCGTGCGCAGCTCGAGCAGCGATTACGAGGCCCTTCTCGGGGCGGTGTTCGGCGCACCGGCGACGTTCTTCCGCGTGCCCGCAGTCTTTGACGCCTTCCAGCGCCGCGTCCTGCCCGAGATGCACATGAAGAAATTCTGGGACAAGCCGCGCTCGCTGCGGCTGTGGTCGGCGGGTTGCGGCGCCGGCGAAGAAGCCTATTCACTCGCGCTCCTGGTAGCGGAGGCCGTGGAGTTGAGCAGTGAGTGGAACGTTCACTTGCTGGCCGGCGACGTGCGTGCGCGCGCGATCGAGCATGCGCAACGTGGCGCCTACTACGCCAGTGCGCTCACCGGCGTGCGGCCCCAGCACCTGGACAACTACTTTGCCCGCATCGGGGCTGACCTCTTCGTGGTGAAGCCCAAACTGCGCAACCTGGTGAACTTTGCGCGCATGAACCTCGCCGACCTCGACTACACCGGCCGGTTCGATTGCATCTTCTGCGTCGACGTGCTGCCCTACATCGCGCCGGAGCGCGCTGCCGGCGTACTGCGGCGTTTCTACGAAGCCCTCGAGCCCGGCGGATACCTGTTCCTGGGTGGCTCAGTCCCGGCTGACGTCCCGGCGCACTTTGAACGGATCAAGGACGCGCACACCGTGCTCCTGCAGAAGCCTGCCGCCACCACGCTCCGCACCCCCCAGCTGGCCGAGGTGGGCGCATGAACGCGGGCAACGGCCGCGCTGGCGATCTGCACGCCGCCCTGACGGCACTCCTCGACCACCGCCTCGCGCTCGAGCAACGGCACGCGGAATTGTCGCGTGCGCTGCGCCAATTGGCCTCGACGCCGCTCTCCGCGAGCGCGGCGGCGCAGCTGGAAGAAGCGCGCCGCATCGTGCAGCAACTCGATCTCGACCTCTCGCGGCTGGCTGACGCCATCAGCGGCTTGCGCGGGCAGCTGGAGGCGCAGGGCATGGTGCGGATCGGCGTCGCGCGCCAGGTCCTGCTGGTGCGCTGTGGCGCTCAAGTGTTCGCGGTCCCGGCCGATCAGGTCAGCGAGATCCGTGCCGCCGGCGACGCGCGCGGCATGCGCGTGCTTCCCCTGGCCGAACCGCTGGCGGTGCAAGGCCCCGGCGAGCCGCGGCGGTTGCTTGTCGTGGACGGCGCCCAGCCACCGCTGGCTTTCGCCGTGCCCGAGATCCTGCAACAGGACGAGGTCTCGGTCCGCCCACCCGAAGAGGTCGGCGTCGGCGTCACTGGCATGGCCAACACGGCGCGGGGCAAGATCAAGCTGCTCGACCTGCGGCAGCTCGTCGCCGGCCTCAACAGCTA
>CAYWSH010000067.1:13425-17414 GCA_964460655.1 uncultured Terriglobales bacterium
AATCCTCACGATCCCGGCGAGTAATCCACGCGCACGCGTGCGGGAAAGACTTTCGTACCAGCGAGCGTGACCTTGGGTAGCCCGGCGAAGCTGACCTCGCGCAGATTGGGCAGCAGCGCCAGGGACTTCAGCCCTTCATCACTGACGCCGACCGTCTCCCACAACTCAACGCTCTCCAGCGATTCGATATGCGCGAGCGACTCGCAGCTGCGGTCGGTGATGAGCGTCTTGCCCGCGTAGTAGTGCTTGATCCGCAAGCCGGTGATGTGTTCGGTGGCGGCATCGGTCGTCTCGCGGCAGTACATACACGAGAGGTCTTCCAGTTGCGTGCAGCGGCCCACGTGGCGAAAGCCCGCGTCCTGCACGTCGATGGGTGTGAGCTTGCGCAGCGCGCGGAACTCGGGCAACAACGAGAGCGCGGCATCGTCTACTTGTTTGCAACTGACGCCGAGCGTATGGAGCGCCGGCATCGCGGACAGCGCCGTGAAGCCGCGGCCCGTGAGGTTCGGGGTTTCGCGCGTCCACAGGCGCTCGAGCGTACGCGATGTGCTAAGCGCAACAAAACCGTCATCGGTTGCGATCGTCCCTTGCGCCTGCAACGCGCGCAAGCTTGGAATCGCGGCGATGTGCCGCATGGCGACGTCGTCGCACAGTTCACCATCGCAGCCGAGCGATCGCAGATTGCGCCAGTGCGCGAGGCCGCGCAGGCCATCGCTCGTCAGGTTCGGCTTGTGCCAGAACAGGTTGAGCTCCATGACGCCGTCCAGGTCCTGCAAGCCGGCGAACGCGGCGTCGGTGAACGGACCATCGAGCAGCAACGAAACCTGCTCATCGTCGCTCGCTTCGTGCGGCGTCTTGAACAAAGGGAATTCATGCAGCAGCGCCAGGCCGTCGTCGGTGACGAGGCGGCCGCTGTGGAAGCGACGCAGCTTCGGCTTGCCGATAAGCGCGCAGATCGCGCCATCGCCCGTCGGCGAGCCCATCAGGCCGACGCTTTCGAGCTGCTCGCAGTACTTCAAGTTCTCGACGCCGGTGTCGCTGATGCCGCGCTGCCACGTCATTTCGAACTTGCGCAGCCTCGGGAGGTGACGCAGCACGGCGAGGCCGCGGTCGGTCAGTTTGCCGCCGGGATACTCATTCAACTCGAGCACTTCGAGCTGCGGCATGCGCGCGAGGAGTAGCAGTCCATCGTCGGAAAGCTGTCGCGAACCGCTAAGGTCGAGCCGCGTGACGAAGTCGAGCTCGGCGATGCGTGCGATCACCTCGTCCGTCATGTGGCCATGGGCTTCGAGCGTGGTCATGCGGCGTTCCTTCATCACGCCGATGATCTGCTCCCAATCGCTGATGGCGAGGTTACGCATGGGCCGGACAACGTTGTTCTTTTCATCGATCACGAACGGCGGGACGGGTGATGGCGCTCCGCTCACGATCGCGGCGGTGAACGCCGGCCAACTGGGGAAGCCGGCTTCACGTGCGACGAGCTCGCGGGCTTCGTCAAGTTCGAGGTAGCGCTCCTTGCCCTGTCCGGAGCGCTGCCGCACTGCGTAAACGCGCCGCCACACACCGGAGCGGACATCTTCCGCGGTAGCCGCGAACTTGTAATGCGCGGTGATGCGCGCGAGCGCCGCCGCGTCGTCGTTCGCATACACGCTGGCGATGTCAGCGGCCAATTGTTCGTAATGTGATAACGGCAGGGTTGGGCTCTCGCCTGCTTCGCCGATGGACACGAGGAATGCGTTCCAATCGTCGAATCCGCCGAGCTGCGCGACAATGAGCTGCGCCTCGGGTTCGGCGAGTGGCGCATCCGGCGTCTCGCGCAGACGCGCGATCTTGTGTTGCACCAGCTTGCGCAGCTCGTCAGCCGGGACGAGTCGGTTGACGTGGCGGCCAACGCGCGCCAGCGCCTCTTCGTCGCCGGAGCGATAGGCCTCCACGAGCGCGCGGGACGTCTCTTCGTAGTCGGCGAGCAGTTGGCGTCGGCGCTCCGCTTCTGCTCCCTCCGACGGCGGAGCGTACGACTCCAGCAGCGCGGCGAGCCGCAGCATGCCGCGCTTCCTTGCGACCTCAGCCGCGGTGCTGCCGTCCTTCTTGCTGCGGAAGTTGGCGTCAGCGCCGTGCTCGAGGAAGAGCTGTGCGATCGCGATGGTTTTGTCTTCGTCCTCCGGCAGCCAGAAGAGCGGCGTCTGCTGCCACGTGATCTTGGCGCGGCGCGGCTCCTCGCGGAGCACTTCGCGCAACCGATCTACAGCGCCGAGGAAGGCGAGGTTCCAGACATCGCGCGTGTGCGGGAGGAGCAGCTGGATCATGCGCTCGTCGTCAACGTAAACGGCGAAATCGATGGGTGTGTTACTCCATTGGAGCTCGTAAGGATCGATCTCGGCGCCGCGCGCGATGAGCAGCTCGGCAACTCGCAGTGCGCTACTGGCGGCCGCGACATGCAGCGGACGCTGCTTCTTTTCGTCCTCGACCTCGATGGGCGTGCCGAGGTCGAGCAGGAACTCGGTGACATCGGCACGGTCGGCGCGGGCCGCCGCGAAGATCGCCTTGGTCGACTGCAGATACTCCGGATGCTCAGCGAGCATGCGCTCCACAGCGGCGCGATCCAGACGCAGACAGGCGTCAACAAATGCATCTTCGGGTCCGAATTCCACTGCCACGCGAACGGCCGCGTAACGAGCGAGCAACTCCGCCATCTCGGGCTTGCCCTCGCGGACCGCCTGCTCGTACAGGCTGGTCTGCGCAAATCGCTTATCGACTGCCGGTGCAGCATTCGGCGTAGCGCCGTGCTGCAGGCACCACTCGGCCAGTCTCAAGTCGTTATTCGCGATCGCCGTCGACAGATACCAGCGCGCGCCGGAGCCGTAGTTACCGGCGTTGAGCATCTGCCATTCGGGATCGTCCCAATCGGCCTTGCGTCCCCGCTTGAGGGCGAACTCGTAGATCAGCTCGAGGAACCACAGCACCTTGCCATGAAAGTGGATGTTGTAGTTGACCTGACCGTCGTAGAGATCGGCGCCATGCTCCAGCAGCAACCGCGCCAGCTCGTCGCGCCGCGGATGCGCCGGCCGGTCTTCCTCGCCTTCGCCGACCACGCCCGTCAGCGGCGTGTAGCTGCTGTTACCGGCCATGAAGAACGCATTCGGATCGGCGCCGTGATCGAGCAAGAGGCGCGCGATGGCGACGGCGTTGTCGTTCGTCGGCGGATGGGCAAGGCGCGTGAACGACAGAAAGAGCAGCGGGTCCCACGCCTTCGTACCGAAGTTCTCGAGGAAATCCATGGAGCCGCCGCCGCCGGAGCGGTCGCGTCCACGGGCGGCATTGCGCGCTTTGGCAAGTTCGGGCCGTTTGCGCAGGATCTTGCGGATGTGTTCGAGCTCGCCGCAGGCTACGGCGGTGTAGATGTCGTGTCGCGCGACCTCGGGATGCTGGTCGAGCAGCCGCATCGCGGCATGCGTCGCGATGCGATGCGCATTGCGGCCCCGCACGTGATGATCGGGACACGCGTACTCGAGGAAGCGCTCGGCGAGCGGTGCGGGCTTGGCGGCGACGGCAGCGCGCAGCGCATTCCAGCCTTCCAGCCCGAACTCACGCGCGAGCGCGTATTGCATATCGCGCAGATTGGGTTCAGCGGGAGCCTCACGCCAGGCGGCGAGTAGACGCGCTCGAGCTGCTTCATAGCCGGCGCGTAGTTCTTTCAGCCAGCGTTTGGCTTCTTTTTTGAGATTGTCGAGAGAGGTAGCGGGCGAGATGTCGCGCGGCATGCAAACCTTCCTTCCGTGTTTGCCTGGCGTCCGCTGATTTTCAGGCCGGAAGTAAGGTTCGTGATTTTCGAGCGAACCAGAGTGGGTGGGAGCAGGCTCCCTTGCCGCGGACTGGAGGCGCCCCATTGCGCGCTGACGAAAGTGTGCGCCCGGCGAAGAGAAAAAAGCAAGTCTGGCCGCAGATCAACGCAGATAAACGCGGATCAGAACAGAACGTGTAGCGCCGGC
>CAYWSH010000068.1:0-13044 GCA_964460655.1 uncultured Terriglobales bacterium
CAAGATGAGATCTCCCAACCCATAAGGGTCAACAAGGGCACAGGTAGATTACCTGTTTGATAGGCTGGAGGTGGAAGACGAGTGATCGTCGCAGCTTACCAGTACTAATCGCCCGTTCGGCTTGACCATATGATTTACTCGCTAGCGCGCTTGCAAAACGTGCAGCAGCCAACCAATGCTATTCAGCTGTGGCACCGTCCACACGATCTTTACCAAGTTTGGTCCCGCGGGCAGCGATGTCTGCCGGGATCCTTCGCGCGACTCGATAGACTCGCGGCGCTACAAGCCGCGGGCAGTCCTCTGAGCCGAACCTGACTTCTGGGTGGCAGCCAACGTATGTCGCTGCCAGGCCGCGCGATGCAACAAATTGGCGCCGGAAACGGCGCCGCGACTTTGCGGTGATCTTACCGCGGGGGTCACACCCGTTCCCATCCCGAACACGGAAGTTAAGCCCCGCCGGGCCGATTGTACTGCACGGGTTAACTGTGTGGGAGAGTAGGTCGTTGCCGCAATTAATAAAGGCCACGTGAGAGATCACGTGGCCTTTTCCGCTTCCGGCCCCTCCGGCGATTGCGGTGGCTGAAGTGATCGCCAAGCCTCCAGAGCCCAGTCTTTTTCCGCAAGGGTTTCGAAAACAACCGTCATAATCGAGCGACCATTACGCCCGAGATTCGCGGTCGCCAGAGTGTAGTATTTGTGACCATTCTCGTGCTGCTCTCGCAGCTCCGCCACACGGACGAAGTCCTCGCCTTCCTCGACGAAGTCTTTTTTCATTGCTGGCAGTTGCGTGCGCCAGTGTGCAAAGGACGCGTCGGGATCCTTGAACCCGTACGGCGTGAACCAGATCGCCCGAGGAGGGTCTTGCGCGTGGAACGCGTCGTCCTCCAGAAGGAAATTGCTGAACGAGCCCGGGAGAGTAATCCACCAGCGACCCGGCAGTTCCACAGTGACAGCTTCTCGGCGGTATCCGATAGACGAGCCTCGATGCGATGCTTCGCGCTTAACTATATTGTAAATATCAGTCCGGTCTCCTAAGAAATCGAGCAGTTCGGTCCATTCTGCCCAGGGATAGTCCAATGTTGGATCCAGGGCGAAGGCCTTTCGCAGGCTATCGCTCGCAAATTGTAGATTATTGCGTTCAGCCTCGTTCATTGGTGCCCGCCACCTAATATCTGTCCACATCAACGCCAATGCACGTCCCAGGAAGTACTCGCCGTCGAGGCCGGGATTCCACCAGGCGAAAAAGTCACGCCCTTCGCCTGGGTCCATTGCCGTTCTTTCAAACCAGCTATGATCGCGTGGTCCCAAAGGCGTCAGTGCAAAGGCTTGCGTATGGAATTGCACATCTATAGAGAGGGCGATCGCTTGCTTTGAGGAACCCTTCTTGTCTTCTTCCAGACATAGCTCTGTTAGTCCCTTGAGCCAAGCTCTCATTTCGTCGTAGACGCGGTCTTCATCGCCATCGTGAAAGAAACCTGTATCGTCGAAGTGATCGTCATCAGGCTCACACCAGCGAAGATCGAATTCTTCTCCGAGGTCTTTGAGCAGCTTGCAAATGTGTATGTGATAGCCCGGCCCAACGGTTGATGTGTTCGCCGACGCGGTTAATAGGCCGCTGTCCTCCAATCTGATTTCAACCTCCTCTGCCGCTGGGTGCAGCTTCCAAAATGCATTTCTTCCATAGGTGGTTACGCCCGCGGGCATAAGGGTTTCCCGGTGACTCCTGCTGAGCCAAGCGCCCATGTCATTCAGCAGAGAGGGGCGCAATCGTAGGGTTGCTTTCAAAAGTAGCCCGACTGACATACTGCAAGATAATAATCGCGTCGTGATTAGGAAGGCCATCCCGCTTGGCAGGATGGCCTTTTCCGTTTGCGCCGTTTGTCTGCACTTCCCGCGCGACGACGCACCCGGTTCACGGCTTCTGCGGCGGCTGATCGCTGGTGGGCGCCGCGCTGGCTTTCGCCGTCTCGGCCGCTTCCTGCGCGATATCCACCGTGGCCAGGACCTTCTCCAGCCGCGCGAAGACATGCTTCACCGGCGCCGGCTTGATCACTTGGCCGTCACCGTTGGCGTTGCCATCGTCGTCATCGCGCGTTACCAGCCCGAGGACGAACTCATAGCAGCCGCCGCTCTGGAACGTGTGGTAGGTCCGCAGCTTCGATTTCTCCGCGACTTGGTCGATCGCCAGGTACTCCAGCTCGCCGACCTTGAGCTTCGCCGGCTCGACTGCCGTCGCGCCAGCCGCGTCGCTGACCGCGAACTCGGAGCACTGCTCCGCCGTCAGCTTGCGGCTGACGTTCACGCTCAGGAACGCGCGCTGAAAGTCCGTGCCGGTGTAGTAGCCGGCGGGGACATCGATGGTCCCGAGGTTGACGCCGCCTGAGGCGACAAAGCTGGTGCTGACGGATTCGCCCTCGGCGCGCAGCTTGTGGCCGTTCTTGAAGCCGTACTGCCACGGATACTCGAGCGCGATGCCGAAGTCGGGATTGCTCCAGCTGGTCATCGCCGAACGGTGGACGATGGTTTCGCGCCGCGCGAGCACGGCCGCGCCACCGGCCTCCAGCTTCGCTGCGCTCGCCGCGTCTGCTTTTGCGGCCGGCTGAGAAGCCGCCACGGTCGCGGCTTTGCTACTAGCCGATACCGTCTGCTCCGACGAGGAGCAGCCGTTCGCGGCGACGATCGCGCCGATGATCAGCAGCGCGGCTGCGGCGCCGACCATGGGGGCTGAAAGTGGATGTTTGGGATCAGGGTTGAAGAGTTGGCGTTTCATGGTGGATCACCTCCGCTGCTGGATGCAGTCGCTGAGGTGAAAGGCACGGCAGGCGCCAAACTCCAAGTGCCTGATTCTGCGCGTCGAGCAGCGCTCCGGCCGCACTTGGCGACGTGTCAAGGCGCACACGGTGTGCGTTGTGGTCACGCCGCACAGGCGAGGCGCCTGTGCCACACAAGTTCGGATGGAGCCACACCGGCGAGGCGCCTGTGCCACACGGATTTTGTTTGCGACCGAAGCTGGCGTTCATAATCTAGGACGCATGGAATACCGATTGGACGAAGCCATTGCCGTGCTCGAGCGGACGCCCGCGGCGCTCGATGCGTTGCTGCGCGGGTTGCCGGAGTCGTGGACCCACAGCAACGAAGGCCCTGACACGTGGAGCGCGCACGACATCGTGGGCCACCTCGTGCACGCCGAATCCACCGACTGGATCCCGCGCGTGCGTGCCATCCTGGAGCGCGGCGAGACGCGTGCCTTCGAGCCGTTCGACCGCTTTGCGCAGATGCGCAATCGCGAGCAATCGCTCAGCGAGCGCCTCGACGCGTTTGCGCGACTCCGGCGCGAGGCCGTTGCGGCGTTACGCGGGTTTGCCTTCACCGACGCGGACCTGGATCGCACGGGGATGCATCCGGAATTAGGGCGCGTGACGCTTCGCCAACTGCTGGCGACCTGGGTTGCGCACGACCTGAATCACCTGCATCAGTTGGCGCGCGTCATGGCCCGGCAGTACGGGGAAGCAGTCGGCCCTTGGACGCAGTACCTGGGGGTCATGAGCTGCGGAAGAAAATGACATTGGCCGCAAGAACCGGATGGTTCGCTTTTTGAGCTTCCCATAATCTCGCGGCATGGACACCGCAACGCTTTCGATGCCATTCTTGACCGACGTGCCGACGCTATCGCATCCACCCGTGACCGACGAACAGAATTGGCAAGCCGTATTGTCGCGCGACGCCTCGGCCGACGGCCGCCTGTTCTACGGCGTGCGTTCGACGGGTGTGTACTGCAAGCCGTCGTGCCCGTCGCGGCGCCCGCGACGTGAGCAGGTGAGATTCTTCAGCGCCGCGAAAGCCGCGGAGGACGCGGGTTTCCGCGCCTGCCGGCGCTGCCATCCGAACCAGTTGGACCGCGCCGACACGCAAGTCGCGGCCGTCGAGCGCGCCTGCCAGTACATCCGTGAGAACCTCGACAGCTCGCTCTCGCTCGACGAACTCGGCGCGAAGGTCGGCATGAGCCCATTCCACCTGCAGCGCATCTTCAAGAAGATCACCGGCGTCACGCCGAAGCAGTACATCGCGGCCTGCCGGCTGGGCGCGTTCAAGGATGAGCTCCGCCTGAACCGCCGTAACGTCACCGAGGCGACGTATCACGCGGGTTACAGCTCGGGCAGCCGGGTCTACGAGATGGCGACCACTGAGATGGGCATGACGCCGGCGAGCTACCGCAAGGGCGCGCCGGGTGTGGAGATCGCGTACGCGATCACGCCGTGCTCGCTCGGGCAGCTGCTGGTGGCGCGGACCGAGCGCGGCATCTGCAGCGTGCGGCTCGGGGACGACGCCGCGAAGCTGGAGCGCGAATTGCACCGCGAGTTCCCGCAGGCGAAGTTGACGCGCAATGGGGAGCTCGTTGGCCTGAATGATGTGCTCCGCGCAGCCGAAGGGAATGGGGACCCGTCACGTCTTCCGCTCGACATCCGCGCGACCGCCTTCCAGCGCCGCGTCTACCAGGCGCTGCTTGCGATCCCGCGCGGCGAGACGCGCTCGTACGCCGATATCGCCAAGGCGGTGAAGGCGCCCCGGGCGCACCGCGCGGTGGCGCGTGCTTGCGCGACGAATCCGGTAGCGCTCGTCGTCCCGTGCCATCGCGTGGTGCGCAGCAGCGGCGAGCTTGCGGGTTATCGCTGGGGGTTGGAGCGCAAGCAGACCTTGTTGCAGCGCGAGCGAGCCCCGGCTGCCAAGGCGCGATGAGCGCGGCGCGCGGGGCTATAATGCAGGCGTCAGGAGGTCGGTATGAATCCTCGTGGCCTCTTAATCATTCTTTGTGCGTTGGGCGCGGCCGTAGCGCTTGCGCACGATACACCTCGGCAACAAAGCGGCTCTTCTGAGCAAGACACCGGCGTGCTGAATCTCGCGCCACCGGCACCGCATCAGCCGAACTTCGACCGCAATGGATCGGGTTTTGTCTGGACGCCTCGATTCAAGTGCGATCACGGTCATAACTGTGTCGGCGAGTGGTATGACGGGAACGGGAACAAGCATACGGTCACCGGACGAATGCGGATGCCGGATCCCAACCCGACCTGCTACACCATGCGCAGCTACTACTTTGAGCGCGTTCCTGGCAGCCCAGATTCACTGCGCAAAGACGGTGAGACGACTTGCACACCGTCGTCGCGTTACCGAGTGTGGTCGTCCGATGGCACGCCGACACCGGCAGTCGGGTTGCAGAACGCAGTCGTGAAGCCTCGCCAATAACGCATTCGACGAGTAGAGACGGGCTTGCCCCGTCTCTACTTGTCTGCGTGCAGGTCCTTCATTACCCTAGCGCGAGCCTTGCATGTCCTCGCGCCAGTCCAAGCCGAAGCCACCGGCCACGAAGAAGACGGTCGTCACGACCCTCGAGCGTTTCGGCGGCAAGCTGAACTACACCGGCGCACGCATCCATCTTGATGTCCACAAGATCTGGGGGACCCGGGGTGCCTTGCGCGTGCGCGCCGAAGTGAACAGCCATGTGTTCAGCACCACGCTCTTTCCGACCGGCGGTAAGGGCTATCACTGGATGGTGGTGAACAAGCGCGTGCAGGCCGCGGCGCGCATCGGCGTCGGCAGCAAGGTGCGCTTGACGCTGCAGCCGGAGACAAAGAAGCGCGAGTACAGCATCCCGCCCGAGCTCACACGATTCTTTCGCGAATCCAAGACGCTCAGGAAGTTCTTTGACACGTTCAGCGAGTCGACGAAGCGCGAGATCGCGTGGTGGATCGGCGCTGCCAAGCACGCGGAGACGCGCGTCCGCCGCGCCGAACACCTGGCTGAGCGGCTGCTGGCGACGATGGACGCCGAGCGCGAACTCCCGCCGCTGATCGCGGTGGCGTTGGCACGCAATGCACGGGCCGCCGAGGCGTGGCAGCGCATGACGTCCGCTAAGCGCCGCCAGCAGTTGCTCGCCATCTTCTATTACCGGACCCCGGACGCGCGTGCGCGCCGTGTGCAGCGCATGCTCGAAGGCATCGTGGCCTTCGAAGAGAAGCGCGGCAAGACAGACCGAGCAAAGACCAAGCCGCTGGACGATGCTGATAGGTTTCTCGCGGGGCTCGACTCATGAATTTCCTATGAGTCTGCGTTGGCGCGCGTGCGGGATAATGCCTTTCTCATTCAACTCTCCAGGAGAGCAGAGCCTTTGAGACTACGCACGTTCAGCATTACCTCGCTCGTACTGTTGACGGCATCATTCGCCTGGGCGCAGACCGTCGTCCGCTCGTTCGATGGTGACACAGGTCCCGTGCTCGCGAGCTGCGATGCGACCACGCAGCGCTGCGCGCGCCAGCCGGAGCCGAACGCCGCAGCGGACGGCAAGTACGTGATGCAGGTCACCGTGAACAACGTCAACATCTACGACTACCGCGGCAAGCTGTTGCGCACCACGCCCATGCGGAAGTTCGTCACCGATTCAGGAATGGACGCGAATGCGCAGAACCGCCAAGGGGTGACGACGCTGGGCCCGTACGAGCCGCATGTCGTGTTCAACGAGTTCATAGGACGGTGGATCGTCGCCGTTACCTGCCACGATGATTGCTTCATCGTCAGCGCGACGGCCGATCCGCTGGGCGCCTGGCGTGGGATCAGCATCACGTGCCTGCAGGGCGGTCCTTGCCTGGGCTTCGATCCCGCCATGCACATCGGGTACGACAAGAATGGCGTGTACTACTGCGGCGGGCATCTGGGAGCAGAGCATCCCAAGACGGTTCCCGGCGCCGCTTACGATTGTTTTGCCATTCCCAACGACGAGGTGAAGGGGATCGGCGAAGGTAAGGCGCCGGAGCACATCAACCGCATGAACAGCCTGCCGCTCGACATCCTTCCGGTCGTCGACCAGGATCCCAAGAAGCCCGCCAACGCGCCGGTGATCTTCGTGAGCAAGACCTGCAACCGAGCCGAGCCCGGCGGCTGCCAGCGCTCCAAGAATTTCGAGTTCGAATGGATCGTAGACACGTTCACCTGGAACGGGCCGAGCGGTACTTGGAATGCCGGCGGCGAGCAGCTCGTCAAGACCGACGTGGGCTCGAAGCAGAACAAGTGGCTCTACAACCTGCCGTGTTGCGGGCCGCTGGCCAAGATGGCGCAGAAGGGAAGCGACATCGGGCTGCGCGCGGCGGAGAGTCATCGCCTCATCAACCTGGTGCAGCAGGGGACACATGTGTACGGCGCACTCGGTACCGGGCCGTGCACGGAGAACTGCGGCGCGCAAGGCATCGATACCAACAACTTCATGATCTACCTCGACCTCGATTGTTCGAACCCAGCGGCCTGCGTGGTAAGCCAAACGGGAAAGATCGGCAGCCCTGACTCCAATCCCATCTTTGGCACGCTGGGAGTCGACAACAACGGCAACGTCGGGGTGGCCGCGATCTCGTCGACCGCCGACACGTACGCATCGGTGTTGCTCTGGACGCGGCGCGCCACCGATCCACCCAACACCTTCAGCGGACCGACCACGGTCGTCGCCGGGACGCAGCCCTATACTTGCGTCGCACCCAACAACGTCGCCAACAAGCTGGCGCTGATGGCGAACGCCGTGGGCATCTCGACGTTGCGCGATCCGCGCGATGGAGCAAAGCTCTGGACGACGCAGCAATATGGCGGTGACGCGACGCCGTGCATTTGGCACACGCGCATCTTCGAGTATCAGGTCGGCGGCAAGCCACCGAAGGCGGCGAAAGCGGCGACTAAGAAATGAGCGCGCGCAGGCGCGCCAGGTCTGCCTGCGCTGCGTTTTGAAACAAGCGAATGCCCGCGATACCGGCTGCACCCGCAGCCAGGCAATCGCGGGCGTTGTCTTGTGTGACGGCACCGATTGCCAGCACCGGCACGCCTGAGCTCGCGCCGCACGCCGCACGCAACGCATCGAGACCGGTGGGCTGTACTCTCTCGCCGGCGGCGTCAGGACCCTTCCCGAAAACAGGGCCGAAGACGACGAAGTCGGCACCGCGCGCCGCGGCGCGCGCGACTTCAGCGGCTGTATGACATGAGACGCCGATCACGGCATTCTTCACGCCTGCCTTCTCGAAGAGGGCGCGTGTGTCGCCTGGCGACATTTCGTCCGTGCCAGAGCGCAGGTGCACGCCGTCGAGGCCGGAGGCGATGGCGATGTCGATGCGGGAATTCACTAGCAATCGTGTGTGTGATCCGGCCACTCGCCGGCGCGCCGCGTTTGCGAGCGCTTCCAACTCGCGGGCCGGCAGGTCGCGCTCGCGCAGCTGTATGTAGTCAATGCCGGCCCGGGCGGCCGATCCGATCAGCTCCAGCAGTAGCTCGCGCCGTGCCGTTTCGTCTTTCCCGAGTTGCATGCGGTCCGTTATGTAGTAGAGCAACGACGCGCGCGCTGATGACTTCACCAGCCGACCTTCTGCCCCTGGTTCTGTTTGTCGAGCCATGCTTTCAACGGCGCAAAGTATTCCAGCATGGCACCGGTGTCCATCTGTCGCTCCCCGGTCATCTCGAACAGCGTGTCTTGCCAAGGCTTTGACTGGCCGGCTTCCAGCATCTTCGCCAGCTTTGCGCCCGCGGCCTTGTTGTTGAAGAACGAGCAGCGATACAGCGGCCCGGTGTGCCCCGCAGCGCGGCACATCGCGCGATAGAACTGGAATTGCAGCACGCGCGCCAGGAAGTAGCGTGTGTAGGGAACGTTGGCCGGCACGTGATACTTCGCGCCGGGGTCGAAATCAGCCTCGCTGCGCGCGGCAGGCGGCGCGATGCCCTGATACTTCGCGCGCAGCTCCCACCAAGATTTGTTGTAATCGGCGGGCTTCACCTCGCCGCTGAAGACTTTCCAGCGCCACTGGTCGATCAGCAGGCCGAACGGCAGGAAGGCGATCTTGTCGAGCGCCTGGCGCAGCAGCATCGCGGTGTCGTCGCTCTCCGGAACGGTTTGCAGCAGGCCGACGTCGTGCAGATACTCCGGCGTGACCGAGAGCGCGATGGAATCGCCGATCGCTTCGTGGAACCCGTCATTCGCGCCGCCCTGGAAGAGGAAGGGCTGCTTGTTGTAGGCGCGCTGGTAGAAGTTGTGGCCGAGTTCGTGGTGGATGGTGATGAAGTCTTCACCGCGTACCTGGATGCACATTTTCAGGCGCAGGTCTTCCACGTTGTCGATCGTCCACGCGCTGGCGTGGCACACGACGTCGCGATCACGCGGCTTCACGAACAGCGAGCGCTCCCAGAACGTCTTCGGCAGCGGTGCGAAGCCCAGCGACTTGAAGAAGTTCTCGCCGTAATGGACCATGCCGAGCGGGTCGGTGTTCTTCTGTTTCAGCAACTGGTCGAGGTCGACCGCGGCCTTTTGCGACGGCGGCGCGACAATGGGGAAGATGTTGCCCCACTCCTGCGCCCAGATGTTGCCCAGCAGGTGCGCCCGGATCAGGCCGTCTTTCGTGACCGCATCGGGCCCGTACTGCTTCACCAAGCGGGTGCGAACATAAGCGTGCAGCGAGTCGTAGAAGGGCTTGGTCTGCTTCCACAGGCGCTCCAGGTCGGCACTGAATTCCTGCGGCGACATGTCATAGTTCGAGCGCCACATCGCGCCGACATCGGCAAAGCCCATCTCCTTGGCGCCTTTGTTCGCCAAGTCCACGAAGCGCGCGTAACGAGCGCGCATCGGCGGCGAAATGGCGTGCCAGCCTGTCCACAGGTCGCGCAGTTGCTTCTCGTCACGACTGTTCGCCATCAACCGCTCGATGGCGGTGACGTCGAGACACTTGTCGTCCTCCTGTTCGCCGCCACCCGACTTCGCCGCGGGGCAGTACTTACCCTTGCCATAGTCGGCTTCGAGCGAGGCCGCGATCTTGGTGAGCTCTTCGCGCTCCTTGGCATTGCTCGGCGCGGGCAGCGAGAGCGAAAGGCGCAGCAGCTTGAATTTGCGCTCAAGCGCCGGCGAAAGCTTGATGCCGTTGAAGCGCTTGGCGGCTTCGGCGAGCTGCGTGGTCGCGGCGATCAGCTCATCATTGGAGGCGGCAGCCATCGCTTCCGTGTCGTCGGTGATGAACGTCGCTTGCACCCAGGCCGCGCGGCTCGCCTTCACGGTCAAGTCATTGAGGCGCGTTTCAGCGTCCTTCATGAAACGTTCCGCGCCGGCGGCCGACGCGGGAGCAGATGAAGTCCCCTTGGGCGAGGAGGGTGCTTTCGATCTCGCAGCTGTTTGCGCCGGCGCAAGTGAACTACTGATTACGAACAGAATGATGGCGAGTCGCCGCACGAACGGATGCATGCGCTGTGACCTCCAAAACGTCCGATTGTAATCCTCCCCGCAGCCCGACAGAGTTGCCGCCGGCACGCAAAAACTACCTGCCTCGGGAAGGTAACGCGTTGCTCGTAAACTATTGTAGTAGAAAGGCTTAACGCTTAAACCTGGAATGGTGGGCGGCGTGCACCTTAGTCCAGCGGAGGTACATGCCGAATGTCGAAACGACTCATGGCCCTCAGACTTTCGTTGGCGCTGGCGGCGGCGCTCTTTACGCCCTCCGCGTTTGCGCAGCAGCTGCAGCGTTTGGAGATGCACGATGCGCATCCGCGGCCGTTCGAGCGGCAGTATGAACTGGCGCGCTGGGACGATCGCGACCACAGTCGTGTCGGGGTCTTTGCTCACGCAGACCGCCCGCGGGGATGGAGCCGCGGCCGCAAGACCGGCTGGGGCGATTGCGACCTGCCGCCGGGCCAGGCAAAGAAGCACGGATGCCGCGCTGCGATCCGTCCGCGTACGCGCCATGACCGCGACGATGATCGCTGGCGTGATCGCGACGACCGCCGCCGGCAAGGTCAAGACAACGACCGGTGGCGCGACCGCGACGACCGCGGAAACAAGAATCGCCGTCACTAATACAGACTAGCTGGAGCAACGGGAGGCGCGGCGCGTCTCCCGTTTTCGTTTTTAGGGTTCTTCTGCTTCGGCCAGCGGAGCGTCCGACTGGCCGCGCACGGCGTACGTCGATTTCTTCCCGTTAGCGGGCGTGAACGTCACGCGCACCGGTGCGCGCTGCCACTCGGGCGCCGTGCACTCCGAGTCGGGCACGTCCTTGCCCTGCGCGGCGCCCAGCGAAGCTTTCACCAGCGGCTTGCGCCGTCCGAGTTGGGCCACGATCGCGTCCACCCGTTCGCCATCGTCGCTCAGGCCACAGTACGCGACGTAGTCGCGGAACCAGGCGGCCACGGAGTAGAACGGATCGAACTCGGGCAACGTGACCTGCGCCACGTGTCCCGTCTCGCGATTCACCAGCAGCCAGCCTCCGCGCTGCCACTTCCAGCGCGGCACGGAATGGGGATCGTCGTTGGGTAGCACATCATTGATGCGGAACGCGCGGCGCACCACGAACGTGCGTTCCGTTACGTCGTGCGGTTCACCGGTCGTGAACTCCTTGACGTTGCCATCCACGGAAAGCGCGCGGACCTTGATCTCCCACGGCGTAGTCTCGTTCGGGCCGATGAACAGCTTCACCGGCACGGGACGGCCCAGGAGTACCACATGCGGTTTGGTGGCGGCCTGCGCAGCGAGCGCCAAAAGTGGCAACAGAAGCGCGTTTCCCCAGGTTCGCATGGCGGGAAAGAGTACCGAATCGAGAGACGACTGTAAATCGTGGTGCCGTGAGCAACCAGCCTGCCGGCAAACGTCTTCCAACGCTCATGGCCGAGCCGCGAGCAGGTAAGCGTGTGCCCTGCGTTCTGGTCGTGGAGGACAATACGGAGAATCGTGCCCTGATGGACGAACTCCTGCGCTCGCACGGCTACGAAGTCAACGTGGCGGCGGATGCCGAGGCAGCAGAAGCGCTCATCCACCAGCGCGCGCCGGACTTGGTCCTCCTGGACGTAGTCCTGCCCGGACGCAGCGGCTATGAGTTGTGCCGCAGCCTGAAGGAGGACCCGGCTACAAAGCTCATTCCCGTCGTGATGATCACTGGCCTGACAGACCGCGAAGACCGCGTCCGCGGCCTCGAGACGGGCGCCGATGAGTTCCTCAACAAGCCGATCTTCCCCGAGGAACTGTTTGCCCGTGTCCAGTCGTTGCTCAAGCTGAAGGAATTCACCGACGAGCTGGAGAATGTCGAGGCGGTGCTGTTCGCGCTGGCGCTCAGCGTGGAAGCGCGCGATCCGTACACCGAGGGCCATTGCGATCGCCTGGCGCGTGGCGCGGCGGAGCTCGGCCGGTTTCTCGGCCTGGACGAGAAGGACATCATCGCGCTACGCCGCGGTGGCATGCTGCACGACCTGGGAAAGATTGTGATCCCCGATGAGATCCTGAAGAAGGGTTCGCAACTCACGCCAGCCGAGTGGCAGCTGGTCAAGCAGCATCCAATCACCGGTGAGACCATTTGCAAGCCGCTCAAATCGCTGCAGCGTACGCTGCCCATCATCCGGCATCATCACGAGCATTGGGACGGCAGCGGCTACCCTGACGGGCTGAAGGGCGAAGCCATCCCGCTGCTGGCGCGCGTCCTGCAGGTAGTGGACGTGTATGACGCGCTCACCACCAGCCGCCCGTACAAGCCGGCGCTTTCCCACATCGAGGCGGAGCACACCATGAGGAAGGAGGCGGAGCAGGGCTTGTGGGACCGCGAGATGGTGCGGAAACTCTTCACCATGCTGCGCCGGCACCGGCATGCCGCGTAGCGACATTGCCGCCCCGGGCGGGGTTCCATTACAGTGGGTCGCGAGAGCAGGCAAACATCGTCGCCTTTGCACCCTCTAAGTAGCTAACGCGCGTGCGTTACAGCATCGTCATCCCGGCCTATAACGAGAGCGAGCGCATCGTCGCCACGCTCGACAAGGTGCTTGCCTACATGAGCGAGCAGCGTTGGACCGCGGAGGTCATCGTGGTCAACGACGGCTCGCGCGACAACACGGCGGGCATCGTCCGCCAATTTGCGGCGAAGCACACGAATGTGCGCTTGGTCGAGAATCCCGGGAATCGCGGCAAGGGCTATAGCGTGCGGAATGGGATGCTGCAAGCTACCGGTGACGTGCTGCTGTTCAGCGACGCGGACCTGTCATCACCGATCTACGAAGCGCCCA
>CAYWSH010000068.1:13144-17200 GCA_964460655.1 uncultured Terriglobales bacterium
GACGTGCTGCTGTTCAGCGACGCGGACCTGTCATCACCGATCTACGAAGCGCCCAAGCTGTTCGATGCGATCGCCCAAGGCGCCGATGTGGCATTCGGCTCGCGCTGGGTGCAGAAAGAACTGATGACGGAGCGCCAGCCGCTCTACCGGCAGTTCTTCGGGCGCGTCTTCAACATTTTCTTGCGTCTTGTGCTGGGGCTTGGCTTCAAGGACACGCAATGCGGCTTCAAGGCCTTCAATCGCCGCGCCGCTGACGCCATCTTCCCGCGGCAGCAGATAGAGCGCTGGGGTTTCGACGCCGAGTTACTGTATCTTGCACGACGCCTGAAGCTGCGCGCCGTCGAGATCCCCGTAGAGTGGGCGCACGACGAGCGCACGCGCATGAGCTACTTCCGCGACGGCATACGGATGGTGCTCGATGGGCTCACCGTCCGCTGGAACGCGCTCACCGGTAAATACAACCACCCTGCGCCGCCGCCGGCTGCCGCAGAACACGCCGGCGCGCAGTAGCGCCTCATTTCAAGCCGGTTCGGAAGCCATCGCTGCTTCGTGTGCATGCGCAAGCCGCAAGACCGTGACTTCGTCGAAGTGCTTGCCCAGGATCTGCAGCCCGATGGGAAGGCCGCCGCGCGTATTGCCGCAAGGAATGGATATGCCGGGAATGCCGGCCAGGTTCGCCGTCACGGTGTAGATGTCGGCCAGATACATCGCCAGCGGGTCGTCGGTCTTCTCGCCCAGCCGGAAGGCGGCAGTCGGTGTTGTCGGTGTCACGATGGCATCCACCTTGCCGAACGCCTGGGAAAAATCCTGCGCGATGAGCGCACGCACGCGCTGCGCCTTGAGATAGTACGCATCGTAGTAGCCGGCGCTGAGCGCATACGTCCCCAGCAGGATGCGGCGTTTCACCTCGGCGCCGAGGGCAGCGTCACGCGAAAGCCGGTACATGCCGCTCAAGTTCCTGGCATCGGCCGTGCGGTAGCCGTAACGCACGCCGTCATAGCGTGCCAGGTTCGAAGACGCCTCCGCCGTCGCCACCAGGTAGTACGCCGCTATAGCGTGGCGCGTGTGCGGCAGGGAGACCTTCACGACCTCGCAACCCGCGCTAGCCAGGCGCTGGATCGCGGCCTCCACCGCGGCGCGGACCTCCGCGTCGAGCCCTTCGCCGAAGTATTCCTCCGGCACTCCGATGCGCAGGCCGTGTGCGGGCCTCTCCAACTCCTGCTCGTAGTCGGGTACGGCAGCGGTGGACGAGGTCGAATCCAGCGGATCATGCCCGGCGATGTGCCGCAGCAGGATCGCTACATCTTTCACCGTCTTACCGAAGGGCCCGATGTGATCGAGTGACGAGGCGAACGCGATCAGCCCATAGCGCGACACGCGCCCATAGGTCGGCTTGAGGCCGACTACACCGCAGAATGCCGCCGGCTGCCGGATAGAACCGCCGGTATCGGAGCCGAGCGTCGCGACCGCTGTTCCCGCTGCCACTGCCGCGGCTGAACCGCCCGATGATCCGCCGGGTACGCGCGCTGTGTCGCGCGGATTACGCACCGGGCCATAGGCCGAGTTCTCGGTCGACGAGCCCATGGCGAACTCGTCGCAATTCAGTTTGCCGAGCACGATCGCGCCGGCAGCTTCCAGGCGCGCGACAGCCGTTGCGTCATAGGGCGGAACGAACGTCTCGAGGACCTTGGAGCCGGCTGTGGTGCGCACGTCGCGCGTCATGATGACGTCTTTGATCGCCAGCGGCACACCGGCGAGCGGCGGCAGTTCATCGCCGCGCTGCACCATGACATCGGTCCGGACCGCCTGTGCTTGGGCGCGCTCGCGCGCCACCGTGAGGTAGGCGTGGATATTGGCGTCGTCGTGTTCGATCTTTGCGAGGAAGCGCTCGACGAGCGCGCTCGCGGTCACTTGTTTCGTCGCGACGGCGTGGCGAGCGGATTCGACGGTGAGAGTGCTGGGGTCCAAGGTCACGTGATCTGCACAAAGCCGCCATCGGCTTCCGCGGTGGGCGAATCGAGCTCGTCGTTGAAGACCTTACGGATCTGCTCGAGCACGTCTTCGGGCGCGATGCCGCTTTGCTCGTGCATCGCATTCGCCACGTGGCGTGCGACGTCACTGAGTAACACGCCCCAGCCGATCGCCTCTTGGCCGCCCCACTGGCTCAGGTCGAGCGTGCAGTGCAGGCCTTCATGCGCGATCCAGGCGCGGATCATCTCGCGCGCGTTATCGTCGCCGGCAACGCCGGGCGGTACGGGCAGCGGTTCGGGCTTGGGCTTCGCCATGGCGTTCACTTCCTCAGCGCTCGATCACCTTGGGGACCTTGAAGTACTGGCCGTCAGAGGCCGGCGCGTTGCGCACCGCGTCTGCGCGCGTCAGCGAACGCTTCACACGGCTGTATTCGTCGGCCGGCGGCGTGTCGCCCGCGGTCACCGCGTCCGCGCGGAATGCGTTGGTCGTACTGGTCTGTGTCGATGCCGCGCTGTGGCTCGTGTCGACTTCGTTCAGCAACTCGACGTAGCCGAGGATGTTGTTCAGGTCGCGGCCGAGCCTGCTCATTTCGTCGGCGGTGAGCTCGAGGTTGGCCAGTGCGGCCACGTGCAGCACGTCCTGGTCGGTCACCTTCACAGCGCGTGCTCGCGATTCGTGCCCGTCGTGACGACGAACTCGATGCTCTTCACGCCGCCGCCGATCAGCTTGTTGAGGGCCGCAACATACTGTGCGGCCAGTCCCACCAGTTGTCCGCGCCACGCCGCATCGGGCACGCCGACCGTCAGGATTCCATCCGCGAAGCGCAATGCGCGCGCCCGTGCCGCAATGCGCGAGCCGCAGGCGAGTGGCCAGGCCAGTAACGGTGCCTCGTTCGGCGCCGCCCCGCGCAGTACTTCGCTGGCAATGGCCTGCACGGCGCCGCGGGCTGGCTGCATCTCTTTCATGAGCGGCAAGGATTCTAGCACTCGCTCAGGCGCGCTTCCGGGCTGCGCCGAAATTGGTCGCGACAAACTGTAGCGCGTCGTCCTTGCCGCTGAGGGCGCCTTCCAGTTGCGCGTCCTCGACGGAAGTGAGCATCGCGGCGAACTGCGGGCCGGGCTCGTAGCCGGCGGCGATGAGGTCGTGGCCCGTGAGCAACGGCCGCGGCCGGATCTGCTCCGGCGGCATTGCCGCCAAACGTTGGGTGGTCACCCGATGCAGCGTCAGGTCGCCGTGACTCGCGCGGCAGTCCATTTCGTGCAAGCGCAGGTGCTCGTCGAAGCGCGGCAGGCGTACGAAACGCTTGAACGTCGAATCCTTCATGCGCTCCACGTCAGCAAAGCGCATGTGATTGGCAACCAGCGCGGCGATCTGCTCCGTGTCATCGTTCGAGAGGCGCAGCCGCCGGCAGATCTGCTGCGCCATCTTCTCGCCGACCTCGACGTGGCCATCGAAGCGGATGCGGTCAGGTGCCACGCGGAACGTGGACGGCTTGCCGATGTCATGCAACAGCGCGCCCAAAGCGAGCGTCGGCGAGCAGCCGGAGGCGAGTTGCGCTAGCAGCAGCAACGTATGGACCCACACGTCGCCTTCAGGATGGAACTGCGGCGGCTGGGCCACGCCTTGCATGCGTGCGACTTCGGGCAGAACCTGCGCGAGTAGTCCGGTCTCGTCGAGCAGCTCGAAGGCGCGCCGCGCATGGCCTTCGGTCAGCATCTTGATCAGCTCATCGCGGATGCGCTCGTGCGAGACCTGGTGGACCTCGTGCGCCAGCTTCCGGATCGCAGCAAGCGTCACCTCGTCGATCGCGTAACCGAAGCGCGCCGCAAAGCGCACCGCACGCAGCATGCGGAGCTTGTCTTCGGTGAAGCGCCGCTCCGGTGCGCCGATGGTGCGGATGGCTTTAGCTTCGAGGTCGGCGCGCCCGCCGACATAGTCGAGGACTTCGTTGCTCAGAGGGTCAAGCAGCAGGCCATTGATGGTGAAGTCACGCCGCTGGACGTCTTCCTGCGCGCTTTGGCTGAAGCGCACCGCATCGGGATGCCGCCCGTCGGAGTAGCCGATGTCGCTGCGGAACGTCGCGAC
>CAYWSH010000069.1:0-6838 GCA_964460655.1 uncultured Terriglobales bacterium
ACGATGGCCGCATCGGCCAGCCGCGGCGAGATGCCACGGGCGATATCAAGGGGCGTGGTGCCCTTGGGGACTTCCTTTTCGCTGCCATCGGGCAGCTTTACGCGAATGTTGTCTGCCATAAGAGTCCTGTAATGAATGCAAAAGAGATTGAGTTTATTAGCTGTGGTTGGTAAGGGCAAACGCGGGTCAGACCGCGGCAGCTATGTTCGCGGGGATGTTCGCGCGAGGTTGCGCCGCTCCCAGATCAGATGCGCGATGAACACGAGCGGCAGCGAGACGAGCGCCACGGGCAGTGCGATCTGCCGGTAGGCCATCGACATGTCGGGCCGGGCGCCGCCGGCGATCCCCGCCACGACCAGGGACACGATCCCCACAAGCAGGCTCGCGAAGCCCAGCAGTACCGAAAGTAACAGGGCGGCCACGATGCTGCGCAGCACCGTGGAAACCCTTAGCTGGGAATGCCTTGCCATACCGCTAAAAATCATACCGCGAATCTGCCTGGTCATGCTTACTTTGGTTTGGCCACAAACCCCTAAATGATTGCCCGTGTTCGACCAACTGTCCTATAGTCCACTCACCCACGGGCATTCATCCGGCCTAAATCTCAATGAGTTCCATCCTGGTCCAGATCGTGGTGGTGCCGGGCGTGATCGCTTCGCTCCTGCTGGCGATCTTCACGTTCCTGTACCGGCAGACCCGCGACCGCTATTTCCGTGCCTGGCAATTGGGCTGGGCCGCCTACGTTGCGCACTTCCTGCTGCTCTCCTGGAACTTCTTCGGCCACCGCAACGTGGTCACGGCGTTCTTCTCCGACTTCACGTTCTGCTTGATGGCGTGGTCGGTGCTGCGCTCGACGCGGCTGATGCGAAACCGCCAGCCCTTCCGCTGGTTCGACGCCGCTTTTCTAGCCATAGCGAGCGCCTGGAGTGTGCTCGGCATCTTCCTGGAGGCGGCGAACTCGGCCGTACCGCCCACGTATCGCATCGGGCCGGTGCGCATCCCGTTCCTCCATTTCGGCTTTGCCGACCTGGAGGTGCCGTACCTGCAGATCGAGATCGGCATCGGGCTTACGCTCGCCGTCTCGGCCTACCGCTTCTTTGCCCATGGCGCACGACGCGGCTCCACCGGCTTCCGCTTGCTCGGTGGCGCGGTCGGCTTCTGGGCTTTCCTGCTACTGCTGGTCCCGTTCCACGGCCTGCTCGAAGGGCCGCTCGCCGCCGTCGGTCATTTCCTTGGTCCACTGCCGCAGATGCTCCTCGCCATCGCGCAGGTCATGGTGCTGTTCGAGCGGGAACGCCGCAGCGTGCAGGAGAACCTGCTCGCCTTCTCGGTCTTCGACGTCGATCACACGCGCAGCCTCACTCCCGCCGAGGTCGCGCCCGCGATGCAGCAGTTGCTCGATGGACTCGCGAAGACCCTCGATGTGGAGATGGGCGTCATGTGCATCGCGCAGGATTGGCGCTCGCACCTGCCGTCAGTGCATCGCGGCATCTCCGCCGAAGCGCTGGCCGCCTGCGACCACGAGAACATGGTGGAGTTTCTGAAGGACCTGGCAACGCGCCGCGGTGGCCTCGCCTCGCTGCGCGACCTGGATGAACCGGGCCTGCTGGTGCAGGAGCACGTGGGCAGCTTCGAAAAGATGCGCCGCTGGATGCTGAGCAACGGCTGCCCCGGCGTGACCATTGCCAACCTGCAGACGCGCGAGCGGTGCTTCGGCTGTATCGTGCTGCCGCACCAAGCCGGCATCGCACCCGGTCCCGCGCAGCTGCGCCTGCTCCTCGGCCTGGCGACGCAGATCGCGCTCACCCTCGAGAATTACGTGCTGATGCACGACGCCCGCCGCCGCACCAAGGAGTACGAGCTGCTCACCCACGTCGGGCAGGTCGTCAGCTCGCATCTCGATGCCGACGAAGTGCTGCTTGCGTTCCAGCGCGAACTGGGCCAGCTCTTCGACACCAGCAACATGTATGTCGCCTTCCTCGATGGCAACACCGTGCGCTTCGACCTGGAAGTCATCAACAACGTGGTGCAGCCGAAGCGATCGCGGCCCGCGGGGAATTTCTTCACCGAGCACGTGATCCGTACCGGCCGGCCGCTGCTCATCCGTTCCGAAGTCGAAAAGGTCCGCGCCAAGCTGGGATGCGTGGCGCCGCCGCTCCCCGCCAAGTGCCTCGCCATGGTGCCCATCGTGATGTACGACAAGCCGGCGGGCGTGATGGCGGCCATCAATCACGAGCGCGAGTTTATGTACAGCGACCGCGACATCGAAGTCCTTACGACCGCCGCGGGCCAGGTCGCCGTGGCCATGGAGAACGCGCGCCTGTTCAGCGAAGAGCAGCGCCGCGCCCGCTACCTGGCGTTCCTGAACAACGTTTCCAAGACCGCCATCTCTAGCCAACACGCCGAGCCGCTGCTGGCTGAGATCGTCAGCGAGATCCAGAAGAACTTCCGCTTCGACCACATCGGCATCGGCATCCTCGATTACGCGACCAAGGACATCGAGATCAAAGCCGAGGCCGGCACGAGCGTGCAGGCGCTGGGACGCCGTGTGTCGTTGGGGACCGGCATCATGGGCCGGGTGGCGCGCAGCAACGAGATGGCGCTCATCCAGAATTCGGGCGAGGAGAAGCTGGGTGCGATCCTCGACGACGCCCGTTCCGTCCTGTCGATACCGATCGCCTACGGCGAATCGCTGCTCGGCGTGCTCAACGTGGAGAGCCGTCGCGAGGACGCCTTCGGCCAGCAGGAAGTCCTCATCCTGCGCACGCTTGCCGACTTGCTTGCTACCGCGCTGCACAACGCCTTCGTCTTCCAGAAGCTGCAGCAGCAGTCCATCACCGACGGGCTCACGGGCATCAAGACGCGCCGCTTCTTCGTCGAAGCCTTGCAGTCGGAATGGAAGCGCGCTTCGCGCTCCGGGCGCCCGTTCTCCGTCGTCCTCATGGATCTCGACAAGTTCAAGAGCGTGAACGACAACCTCGGCCACCTTGAGGGCGACCTGGTGCTCGCGCGCGTCGGCCGCCTGCTGGAGCAGAAGTGCCGCCAGTCGAACGTAGTGGCGCGCTACGGCGGCGACGAATTCGTCATCCTCATGCCGGAAACGTCGCTCGAGCAGGCGCAGGTCCTCTCCGAGCGCTTGCGACTCTGGGTCGCGACCGATCCCATGCTGAACGAGATGCACATTACCGGCAGCTTCGGCGTCGCTTCTTTCCCGACGCACGGTGCGACGGCGGAGGAAGTATTGCGCGTCGCCGACGCCGGCATGTACGCCTCCAAGCATGCCGGCGGCGACAAGGTGGCGACGGTGGAAGACTTTGGCGATGCGGCGACCTCGCATCGCCAGCTGGTTTCCGCGTTCATCGAAGGCTTCCTGCAACGTGAACATTACGGGCCGGAACTTGCCGATGAACTCGTTCAGCGCCTGCACAAGCTGTCGGCTGCAGTGGAAGGCGATGCGGCGCCGGAAGCGCTGTGTGAAGCCGTGCTAACGCTGGCGCGCGCCGCCGAGAGCCGCGAGATGCACGCCACCGGCCACGGCGACATCGCCTCCCGCACCGCCGAGACGATTGGCCGCGCACTCGACCTGCCCGCCGACGAACTCAACGACGTCATCTTCGCGGCCCGTGTCCACGACGTGGGCAAGATCCTCATCCCGGAGCGCATCCTCAACAAGAACGGCCCGCTGACGGCGGACGAAAAGTATTTGCTGAAGATGCACGCCAGTATCGGCGGCGAGATAGCCGCCGCCATCCCCGGCGCGCACCGCGTAGCGCAGTATATCCGCGGGCATCACGAGCGCTTCGATGGCTCAGGCTACCCGGATGGTTTGCACGGCGAGCAGATCTCGCTAGGCGCGCGCATCCTCGCCGTCGCCGAGGTCTACGCGAACATGGTGCTCGACCGTCCGTATGCACCGGCTATGTCGCGCGATGCTGCCGCAGCCGCGCTAGAAGCAGCGAGCGGCACCCAGCTCGACGGCATGCTCGTCCGCATGCTGTTGCGTGAGTTCAAGCCCGAGCGCACTGCCCGTGCGGGGCTCTGATCACTGACTACTGATCTCCGGCGTGGCCGCCAGGAGTGTGCTGGTGTATGGGTGTTGCGGCGCCAGCGTGATCTGCTCGGTCGTTCCACTCTCCACGATCTTGCCGCGGCTCATTACCGCGATGCGCGTCGCCAGGTACCGCACCAGCGGCATCGAGTGCGAGATGAACAGGTAGGTCAACCGGAACTCGCGTTGCAACTCGGCGAGCAGATTCATGATCTGTGCGCCCACGCTGACATCGAGCGCCGAGACCGGTTCATCACACACGATGACCTTCGGCCGTAGCGCCAACGCGCGTGCAATGCCGATGCGCTGCCGTTGCCCGCCGGAGAACTCGTGCGGATAGCGCTGCAGCGCCGATTCGTCGAGCCCGACCGCACGGAGCAGCTCGCGCGGGCCTGTGTGGACGCGGGCGACCTCGCCCGTGTCGCGGCCGTCAGGCCGCGGGTGGACACCGTGGATGATCATGGGCTCTTCCAGGATCTGGCGCACCCGCATCCGCGGATCGAGCGATGCGAACGGGTCCTGGAAGATGATCTGCATGTCGCGCCGCAATCGCCGCATCTCGCTGCGCGACGCGGCGAGCACATCGCGGCCTTCGAAGTGAACACTGCCGCTGGTCGGTTCGACCAGGCGCAGCAGCATGCGGCCGAGGGTGCTCTTGCCTGAGCCCGATTCACCCACTACGCCCAGCGTCTCGCCCGCCTCGATCATGAAAGAGACGTCGTCCACGGCGCGCACATCGGCGCGTGTGCGGCCCAGGGCCGCGTCGCTTCCGGAGAAGACTTTGACGAGATTGCGCGCTTCGAGTAAAGCCACACCAGGAGTGTACCGCTGAGACAAAAAACCGCAGAGGCTAGGAACCTCCGCGGTCAGAAATGCACTAAGGCTTACTTACTTACGCCGCGCTGCTGCGGCTCCCGGAGGGCTCACCGTGAAGGTGAGCAGGGCTTCGGCCGGGATCACCGCTTCTTCCTTGCCGGTCATCGCGGCCACGCCGGTACCGGCTGCCGCGCCGGCGCCTGCGCCGATGGCTGCGCCCTTACCGCCGCCGGCCAGTGCGCCGATGATGGCGCCCGCGGCTGCGCCGCCACCGATCTTGGTGACGTTGCTCTTGGTGTGGCTCTTACCGCGACGTCCCACGGCGGTTGACGTCACCTGCTGGTCGCCGACTTGTGTGAGCCGCACCGTCAGGATGCCCGGCGCGTGCAGGCGTCCGCTCGACTTCGCGTTGGTCACGCGACCCTTCACCGCCGTACCTGCGGCAACGATGGTCTTGCCATTGACCACCACGTCCTTGGCAACGGTGCCGTCCCACATCGTCCCCGACGTTGTCGAGCCGGAGTTGAGTGAACTGGCGATACGCACCGACACCGGTGTGCCGGCAGGGATCGCCTCGGCGGCATCGGCGTACTGCGCCACAAACAGCGCCACCACGAGCACTGCAAACCCGACAGCAAAACGTTTAAGCACAGGATGAGAGATCATGACTCCTCCCTTTCGATCAGGATCTTCGATAAGGTTGCTGGGTACCCAAAAATGTGATGCACCCAGCGGTAGCCAGGGCTGCCTCCTTCGATGTAATAGTTACGCGTACCGCAGCTTTGCCTTCCATTCGCCGCGTGGTCAGGTGATATCCTCCCGCGTTATGCGACGTGTGATCACGCTCTTCCTCCTTGCTGCGGCAGCTATAGCGCAATCGTCCCCTGGTCCGGCTAAGGCGCTGCACGCGCTCTTCGACCGCGCCTGGGACTATGAGATGGAGCAGCATCCCACGCGCGCCTCGTCGCTGGGTGACCGCCGGTGGAACGACCGCTGGGACGATCTGAGTCCGGCGGCGATCGAAGCACGCCATCAGCACGACATCGCGACCCTCGCTGAACTGAAGAAGATCCCGCGCGCCGTCCTAACGCCCGCCGACCAGCTCAACTACGACCTGTTCCAGCAGCAGTACGAGCGTCGCATCGAGGGCCACAAGTTCCACTGGCATCTCGTTACGCTGAACCAGCGCGGCGGCATCCAGACGGCGAACGAGCTCGGCGATTCGCTGCGCTTCGAGACCCTCAAGGATTACGAAGACTGGATCACGCGCCTCAACCGCTTCCCGGAGCATATGAAGCAGAACATTGCGCTCATGCGCCAGGGCATCGCGGAAAAGATCCTGCTGCCCAAGGTCATCATGCAGCGCATCCCGGGGCAGATCGAGAAGCAGATCGTCGGCGACCCTGCGCAGAGCTCGTTCTACAAGCCGTTCACGCGCTTCCCCGCCTCGATCTCCGCCGCCGATCGTGAACGGCTAAGCGCTGCCGCCCGTACCGCGATCGCGAACGCTGTCGTCCCCGCATTCCGCGAATTCCACGAGTTCTTCGTGCAGGATTACCTGCCCGCTTGTTACGACCAGGTCGGCATCTGGCAGTTGCCGCAGGGCGACGAGATGTACCGCTACTTCGTGCGCTCGTTCACCACCACGGACATGACGCCGCAGCAGGTGCACGAAAAGGGACAAGCGGAAGTGAAGCGCATTCGCGCCGAGATGGAAGCCATCAAGCAGCAGACCGGCTTCACCGGCACGATGCCAGAGTTTTTCAACTATCTGCGCACCGATCCGAAGTTCTTCTACAAGGACCCGCAGGAGCTGTTCAACGCGTACAAAGTCATCGCGAAGACCATCGATCCCAACCTCGTGAAAGTCTTCCGCGTGCTGCCGCGCACGCCGTACGGCGTCGAGGCGATCCCCGACATCTCCGCACCGGATACGACGGCGGCGTACTATCGCCAACTCTCCGCCGACGGCTC
>CAYWSH010000069.1:6938-17113 GCA_964460655.1 uncultured Terriglobales bacterium
AGGCGACGCGGGCTGCGTGCTGATCCGCGCGCTAGAGCCTCTTAGTGGCCTGCGAATGATGGCGCGGAATCGCAGGGTGACGATGCCGAAGGAGGTCAGCGATCGCGAACGCCGTATGCTGACCAGTGGCCCATCGCGTCTTTGCGAAGCGTTCGGCATCACGCGCGCGCATGATAACGACCGCGACATGACGCGCCCGGACTCCGGCCTCTGGCTTGCCGGCGATGGCTACAGGCCGAAAGAGATCCTGGCGACGCCGCGCATCGGCATCACCAAGTCGGCCGCAGCGGAGCTGCGCTTCTTGATTCGTGGTAACGGATTCGTGTCGGGAAAGCGGGCTTAAAGGCAAGAGGACGCAGTTGAGACTCTGCGTCCTCTGCGTTGGTTCTACTTGCCCATCGTGTACGTGCCTGTGCACGTCCAATCGCTGGAACCATCAGCATTGCCTTTCCCGTTGCACGTGCCGCTGCCCTTCAGGCCCTTGAACTTGCCGGTGCCGCTGGCGATCGTCCACTTGTCTGTCGCCGTCTTCATCATGCCTTTGTCGGATGTACTCGAGGCGGTGAACGTGTAGCGGATCTTGTCGCCGTTGGCCATGGTCTCGACGTAGATACCGTGGCCGCTACTACCGGTAGCGTTCGCCTCCATGAACTCGGTGCCTGTGCCTTCCTTGTCCTTCACGCCTGCGATCTCGCCTTGGGTCGCCGTGCACTTGAACTGATCGATCGAGTAGGCGTGATTCGGCTGGTCGCCTACGTCGAGGGCGTGCTGCGCCGTCGCTTTGGCGCACTTCCAGCCGGCTTCTATTTTGCCCTGCGCGGTCGCGACCGAGGCACACAGACACACCACTACAGCGGCGAAAACGAGCTTACGCATCGCTCCTCCTCTTGTTCTTGTGAAAAGCGGACGAACCATACGCTTCGTTCTGCGCGCTGACAAGCTCTAGGTGAGCGGCCCGCGCTGTCCGGGCGGCGCGGTGAGCAGGATGTTGTCGATCAACCGCGTCTTGCCGACCCATGCCGCCACCGCGACCAGCGCGCCGTTGCCGATCTCGGCGACGGGGTCGAGCGTTTGCGGATCGACAATGGCGAAATAGTCAAGCCGCACACTCTGCGCCTCGGCCAGGACGTTACGGCCCCCGTGTTCGAGCAGCGCTGCGCGATGCTCGCCGCGATCGGCCATCGCCTGTACGCGCATGAGCGCACGATGCAGCACCGTCGCCTGCTTACGCTCTTCGGGAGAGAGGTAGGCGTTGCGTGAGCTGAGCGCAAGCCCATCGGCTTCACGCACGATCGGGCAGATGCGCAACTCGACGGCGAAGTCCAGGTCGCGCACCATCTGCCGTAGCACGGCCGCCTGCGCGGCGTCTTTTTGCCCAAAGAAGGCAAGCTCCGGCCCGACGATGTGGAACAGCTTCGCGACCACGGTCGTCACGCCGCGAAAGTGGCCGGGGCGCGAATTGCCGTCGAGCCTCTCGCCCAGCGCTCCCACATCTACGAATGACGTTCTGCCCGGAGGGATCATCTCCTCGTTGCTGGGCGCGAATAGCACGTCAACATTCTCAGCTTCGAGGAGCTTGCGATCGGAATCGAATGGTCGCGGGTAATGCGCCAGGTCTTCCTGCGGGCCGAATTGCAGCGGGTTCACGAACAGCGAGACCACGGTGAAGTCACACGCCGCGCGGCACGCCCGCACCAACGAGAGATGACCGGCATGCAGCGCGCCCATCGTCGGCACCAAGCCGATGTGCTTGCCCTCGCGGCGCGCCTGCTCGGTGGCGGCGCGGACCTCAGCGATCGTCGCGCAGACTTTCATAACCGAACTACTTTACCGCGACCAACTCCGCTCAGACGTGTCGGATACGGCACGCGCACTAGGCCCGGGCGCACCGGCTGCAGAGGCGAGCTCCTGACGCTGCTAAACTGAACCTGTAGAACGCCGGGAGAGGTGGCCGAGCGGTTGAAGGCACCGGTCTTGAAAACCGGCAAACCCGAAAGGGTTTCGTGGGTTCGAATCCCACCCTCTCCGCCATCTTCTTTTCCTGTCGCTCCGCTCCACAACCCGCTAGACCGCAAATGCTCGCCCTTCGACCCTCAAGGCCAATCCTCGCGCTCCGCGGCCTGAGCAGCCGCTCCGCTTGGTCTTGTCTATGGCGCATTCCGGGTACAAGAGAGCACGTTTGACCGTATACTCCGCGGCATGACTCGCCTTCGTCGCGCTCTCATCCTGCTGCTCATCGTTATTGCTGCGACCGCACTCTACGGCGCCGACGCTGCCACCAAGGCCGCGAAGATCGACAAGTTCGTTTCGCTTTACTCCGAGTATGGCCTGTTCAGCGGCACGGTGCTCGTCAGCGAGCACGACCAGATCATCTTCAAGAAAGGATACGGGCTGGCGAACCGCGAGTGGAGCATCCCCAACACGCCTGACGTGAAGTTCCGCCTGGGCTCCATCACCAAGCAGTTCACCTCGATGCTCGTCATGCAGCAGGTGGCCAAGGGCAAGATGGCGCTCGACGCGCACATCACCGACTACCTGCCGTATTACCGCAAGGACACGGGCGCAAAGGTCACGATCCATCACCTGCTGAGCCACACCTCCGGCGTTCCGAGCTACACCGACGATCCGAAGTTCTTCCCGGAGCAATCGCGCAATCCGTACACGCCCGATGAATTCGTGAAGAAGTTCTGCAGCGGCAACCTGGATTTCGAACCCGGCGCGCAGTTTCATTACGACAATCCGGGCTACTTCATCCTCGGCGCCATCCTGGAGCACGTGACGGGCAAGAGCTACGAAGCCCTGCTGCGCGAGAGCATCCTCGATCCGCTGGGCATGAAGGACACGGGCTACGACCACTGGGGCGACGTGCTGGCGAAGCGCGCCACCGGCTACGAGATCGGGCTCGGCCAAGTGGATACGGCGGCTTATCTCGACATGTCGCTACCCTACGCGGCAGGCTCGCTGTACTCGACCGTCGAAGATCTCTACAAGTGGGACCAGGCGCTTTACACCGATAAGCTCATCCCGGCGGCGCTGAAGCAGAAGCTCTTCACGCCGAATCTGCAGAATTATGGCTACGGCTGGAACATCACGCAGCGCGGCGGCCAGACGATCATCGCTCACGGCGGCGGCATCAACGGCTTCAACACGATCGAGGAGCGTTATGTGGGGGATCACGACCTCATCGTCGCGCTCAACAACACGCCGGGCGCAAATCTTGGCCAGATGGCGGCCGGCATACACGCCATCCTGTCGGACAGTGAGCCGCCGCAGCTGCCGAAGCGCTCGCTGGTGGTCACGCTCGGCGCGACGATCGTCCAGAAAGGCACTGACGCCGCCATCGTGCAGTATCGCGAGCTGAAGAAGACAGCACCCAACGGCTACGATTTTCTCGAACCGCGGCTGAACACTCTCGGCTACATGCTGTTGCGCCGCGACCGCACGGCGGAAGCGATCAAGATCTTCCAGTTGAATGTTGACGAGTATCCGAGGTCGGCGAACCCTTACGACAGCCTCGCGGAAGCCTACGAAAAGGCCGGCCAGAAGACGCAAGCGATCGCGAACTATCGCAAGTCGGTCGAGCTGAATCCGCAGAGCCAACGTGGCAAAGACAAGCTGAAGGAACTGGAAGGCAACTAGGTCACGCCCGTGTGGACACGGGCGACTCGCCCGTGTCCGCTGCATGCATCCTCATTCAGTACTTCTGCCAGTGCGTCGACCAGCAGGTCCGCATCCGCTTCCGTGAAAACTAGCGGTGGGCGCAGCTTGATGACGTTGTGATGCGGTCCATCGGTGCCGGTGAGCACGCCGAGTTCACGCAGGCGATTCACGATGTAGTCGGCTTCAGCTGCTGCGGGTTCGAGGGTTATGCGGTCGCGTACGAATTCCACGCCGAGGAACAGGCCGTCGCCGCGGACGTCGCCGATGATGGCGTGCTTTCCGGCGAGCGCTTGTAGCCGCGACTTCAGGTAGCGGCCGACGCGCAGCGCACGTGCTTGCACGCCTTCTTCTTCCAGAACGTCGAGTACGGCCAGACCCGCGGCGCACGCGACGGGATTGCCACCGAAAGTGCTGAAGAATTCCATGCCGTTGGCGAATGAGGCAGCGATGGCCGGCGTCGAGATCACAGCGCCGAGCGGGAAGCCGTTGCCCATCGGTTTGCCGAGCACGACGATGTCGGGCACGACGCCTTGCGCTTCAAAGCACCAGAAGTGCGTACCGAGGCGGCCGAAGCCGACCTGGACTTCATCGGCGATGCAAACGCCGCCCGCGGCGCGCACGTGCGCGTAGGCCGCAGCGAGATAGCCGTCAGGCAGAACGATCTGGCCGGCGACGCTGGGCAGCGTCTCGGCAATGAACGCGGCGACCTTGTTCTGTTGTGTGAGTTCGCCGACATGGGCGGCATACTTCGCGCCGATGTCCGGCTCGTCGCGACGATAGCGGCCGCGGTAGTCGTCGGGGATGGGCGCGACGTGCACCCATGGCTTGCGCCCCGCACCGCCGGGTCCGTCGAACTTGTACGGACTGATGTCGATGAGCGTGTTGGTGTGTCCGTGATACGCGTGCTCCAACACGATGACGTCTTCGCGTTTGGTATGCGTGCGCGCCATGCGCAGCGCCAGTTCGTTGGCTTCGCTGCCCGAATTGACGAAGTAGCAGACGCGCAACGGCTCTGGCAGCTTAGCGGTCAGCCGCTCGGCGTAGCGCAGGATCAGCGGATGCAAGTAGCGCGTGTTGGTGTTGAGCAGCGCGAGTTGTTCCTGCGCCGCCGCCACAACACGCGGGTGGCTATGTCCGACGAGTGGGACATTGTTATAGGCGTCGAGGAAAGCGCGGCCGGTCGAGTCGTACAGGTACTGCCTCCAGCCGCGCACGATCTCCAGCGGCCGGCGATACGCGACGCTGAGGTTCGGACCAAGCACTTCGCGGCGCTTCTGTAACGGGTTCGCGGCTTCTTCCGCGGCGGCCTCGGGCGGCAGGCCGAGCAGCTCGCTGGGATCGGGCGACAAGCTCAGCCAGACTTCGCGCTGCGAGGCGTAGGCGACGCCAGGAAAATCGGCGTCGAGCGTGAGCAGGTCCAGGATGATCTGGAAGTGGAGATGCGGCGACCAGCCACCGTTGCCCGGCGGCGCACCGATGCGTGCGAACTCCTGGCCTTGTTCGACGGCATCGCCGGCGCGCAGCTGTATGAGCACATCAGCATCGAGGTGGCCATACAGCGTGAACCATGCGCCCCGATCGTCGCCCGCGTCATGCCGCAGGATCACCAACGGTCCGTAGTCGAGCGGGCCCGTGTTGTTGGCCACCAGGTGCACCGTTCCGTCGAGGGGCGCGCACACCGGGGTCCCGGGTTCGACGAACAGATCGATGCCGAGGTGAACGGTGCGGCGCTCGTCGGTCGGTTGCTTGGCGCCCGGACCGGCGAAGATGGCGGACTGATACAGCGCACGCGGCTCGTTGTAGCGGCCGACGCCGACCTCGGCGCCGGCGCGCTGCATCTCGCGCCACATCGTCGCGGTGAGGGTGTTCACCTCCAAGTTCGCGGGATCGGCGCCGAGCAGCGGACTACCGACGCTCAGGTCGAACGTCACCAGTTTCGCTTGCCGGAGGTCTTTACCGATCACCGGAGCCCCACGCTGGTGGCACAGCCAAGCGGCAAAACTTGAGCTGCGCGGGACGGGCGCAAGTCCGCATGCGGCGCGGAACGTGTAATGCGCGAAGCGCGGCGGGATCGCATCCCAACGCGCCAGCGCTGCCCACGCGCCACGCTCGCTGACGGTGACGTAGGCATCATCTGGCTTCAGGACTTTGCGATGCGCCGAGTTGACGACACTCACTGCCAGCCGCGTACCGATGAGCGTGTGCAGCAGCCCGAGCTCGCCTTCCGTAAGCGGGAATCTGCGATGGAAGCCGGCGACGAGCGCTGCGGCCGTGGGAAGCACGTCCGGCTTGCCGAGCATGGCGTACGCTGCTGCGACTGCCGGCTCGGCGACGACCAGGCCGTGGTGCATGTCGCCGAAGTCGATCAGTCCGACGCGTCGAGGCTCGGGCAGCGGCGCGCCGATGATGACGTTGTGCTCGTTGGCGTCGCCGTGGATCACGCTGCAGCGCAGCTGCGGCAGCGCGGGCACGACCTCCGCCTCGTACGCGACGAGGAAGCGCTCGACCAGCTTGCGGCCGGCGGTATCGGGTATCTCGTGCAGGAACTCGCGGATCCAGCCGGCTTGCGCGAGGTTCCATTTGAAGTCGCGCTCGGCGTCGGCGTGAGTGAAGCCGGCGAGTGCGGTGTCGAGCTCGCCGAGCAGTTCGCCGAGGCTCGCCAACAGTTCCGGAGAATGCGGCTGGGCGTCGATGAGCGCGGTCCCTGGTAGGTAGCGCAGCATCCAGACAAGTCGCGGCGAGCCATCGGCAAGCTGTGCCTGCTGGAACGTCTGGCCGTCGCGGGTCGGTACGATGCGTGGCACGGCGAGTCCGGGTGCGCGATCGGCTATCCGAGTGAGCGCCTGGCATTGCAAATCGACGAAGCCGGCGGTGCGCGCCGGATGCATCACTTTCAGGACGAAGGAGCCGACATCCGTCGTGAGCTGAAAGTTGTCGTCGTACTCACCGGGCAGGGCACGGGCGTTGCCGCTCACGCCGAACACTTCGCGCGCGAGGCGTTCGGCTTCGGATTCGGCAACAGGCGCCGCGACGCGGCCTTCCGGCATCATGCGCGGAATCTTATCGCAGGGGCCGCGCGTAGCCGGCCGCCGGCTAGTTGCGCAGGACCTGCAGCGGATCGGCATGTGCCGCGCGCCACGCGGGCACGAGACACGCGCACAGCGCGGCGACTGTCATCACGGCGAGGGCGGACGAGAATACCCAGGGATCGCGCGGGCTGACAGCGTAGAGCAGGTAACCCATGAGCCGCGTCGCGGCCAGAGCGACGACCAAGCCGAGCGCGAGTCCGGTCGCGGTGAGCACGAGGCCGCGCGTCATGACCAGGCGCAGTAGGCGGGCCGGCGGCGCGCCCAGCGCCATGCGCAGGCCGAGTTCGCGCGAACTCTGCGCCACCACATACGACATCACACCGTAGAGCCCGACGCCCGCGAGCAGTGCGGCCAGCCCGCCGAACACGCCGAGGAAAGCCACTGCGATGCTCTGCGTCGCCAGCGAGCGCTCGATCTCGGTGCGCATCGTGATGACCTCGCCGAATGCCAGGTCGGGATCGAGCGCGTGGACCTCGCGCGCCAACGTGCGCGCGATGCTAGCGAGCGGCGCCTGTGTCCTGATGACGAGATTCACCACCGGCGCCGGCTCCTGCAACAGCGGCACGTAGAGGAACGGCGTCGCCGATTCCTGGATATTGCGATACTTCGACGTCCGCGCCACGCCGACCACCTGGCGCCAGCGTCCCTTCATCTGGATCCTCTTCCCGACGGGATCGGCGCCGGGCCAGTATTGCGCCGCCAGCGTGTCGTTCACGATGACGACCGGCAGGGCGTTGGCGTCATCGGCCCGCGTGAACTCGCGGCCGGCAAGCAGCGGGATGCCCATCGTGGCGAGATACCGCGGGCTCACTTCGACGTAATCGGCCGTCGGTTGTCGGTCGCGCGGCGGCTCGTAGCCATCCACCGCGATCGCGCTGGTGGAGTAGCCGCGATAGCTGAAGGGCGCCACGCGAACGTACGCGGCGGCGCTCACGCCGTTCATTGTCTGGATGCGGTCGAGCAGTTGCTGCTGGAAGTTGCGCGCGCGCGCTTCGTCGTATCCGGCGGCGGCGAGATTGATACCGCTCACCAGCGCGCCGTCGGCGGCGAATCCGGGGCTGGCGGTGCGGATGCGCTGCAGCGTCGTGAGGACGAGTCCCGCGCCGACCAGCAGGACAAAACTCAGCGACACTTGCAAGAGCACGAGGCCCGAGCGCAGCCAGGCTTTTTCGCGCGATCCGAGCACGTTCGCGCCCTCGAGCTTGAGTGTGTGCGCCAGGTCGACCTTGCTGCCATGCAGCGAGGGCGCCAGCGCGAACAGCAGCGTGGCCAGCAGACACACGGCGGCATTCAGTGCGAGAACGCGGCCATCAAGGTTGCCGGGCATCCACAGCGGCACACCGAGCGGCGGAATGAGCCGCGCCAGCAGATCGCGGCACCAATACGCCACCAGCAGTCCGCCGGCGGCGGCCAGCAGGGAGAGCAGCAGGCCTTCGGTGAGGAACTGGCGCACCAGGCGGTCGCGCCGCGCGCCCAGAGCGAGCCGCATCGCGACTTCATGCCGGCGCGCGAACGCGCGCACGAGCAGCAGATTGCCGACATTCGCGCACGCGATCAGCAGCACGCAAGCCACCACAACCACGCCGATCTGCAGGGCTGCGCCGAGGCGTGCCGCAGCGTTGAACGGGGTCTGCCACAGCGGCGCCAGCTGCACAAACCGTCCGCGGTCCGTCGCCGGATACTCGCGCTCCAACCGTGCGGCCACGGCGTCGATCTCCTGCTGCGCCTGCGCACGGGTGACGCCCGGCTTGAGGAATGCGAAGCCTTCGACCCAGCGCGCCCCGCGGTCGTCGAGCCGGTAGCCGCCCTGGTCGAACAGCTCTTCCATCGAGGCCGGCACCCAGAACTGGAAGGCGTAGCCGACGAACGTGCCGTAGAAGCCTGCGGGCGCCACGCCGACGATGGTGTGCTCCACGCCGTTGAACTTCTGCGTCTTGCCGATGATCGCCGGATCCTGGTGGAACTTGTCTTTCCAGAACTGGTAGGAGATCACGACCACCGGGTGCGCATTGCGACCGTTGTTCTCCTCCGGCGCGAAGCCGCGGCCGAGGACGGGGCGCACGCCGAGCGCGTCGAAGTAATTCGCCGAGACCACGCTGCCGGTGGTGCGCTCGGCGCGGTCGCCGACGCTGAGCGTGGTGCCGGTGATGCGGTCGGCGATGAACGCATCGAACAGCTTGCAATCGCGCTGGAAATCCACGAGGTCGGGCCAGGAGAGGCCTTTGAACCCCGGGGCGCCGCGCACCATGGCGTTGAGCGCCACCATGCGGTCCTGGTGCTGCACCAGCGGATATGGCCGCAGCAGCACACCCTCTATCCAACTGAACACGGCGGTGTTCGCGCCGATGCCGAGCGTGAGGCAAAAGAGCGCGAGCAGCGAGAAGCCGGGAGCGCGGCGCAACTGGCGCAGCCCGAAGCGCGCGTCTTCGAGGAAATCGGCGAGCCGGTGCCCGCGCTGCGTCTCGCGTACCTGCTCCTTGTAATTCTCGAGACCGCCGAACTCGATGCGTGCCTGCCGTTCGGCGTCGGCACGTGACACTCCGCTGCGTTGCAGGTCGGCGGCGCGCGCGGCGAGATGGGCACGCATCTCGGCGTCGAGCGCGCGATCGAAGCGGCGGCGGAAGAGGGCATCCAGCATGGCACCTTCTCCTAAACAGCTAAGGAGGGTAGTCCGGGCTTTCCTAAGCTGTCAAGGGGAAGTACGGGCCGAGGCGGCGTCCACACACCCAGCAACACTAATCTCAACTCACCGCTTGCTTGACGAGGGCGGTGATCCGGGCGGCTTCGGCAGGCGTCAGTTCCTTCAGCGCGAAGGCGGTCGGCCACATCTGGCCGTCGTCGAGGTTCGCCTTGTCGCTGAAGCCGAGCGTGGCGTAGCGCGTCTTGAACTTCTGCGCGCTTTGGTAGAAGCAGACGACTTTGCCGTTCTTAGCGTACGCGGGCATGCCATACCAGAGTTGCGGAGTGAGGCCGGGCGCGGCGGCCTTGATGATGGCGTGGAGCCGCTCGCCAAGGGCGCGGTCGGCGGGCGAGTACGTGGCGAGCTTGGCGCGCACGACGCTGTCGCCATCGGCGCTGCCGGCCTTCAGTTCCTGCACGCGCTCAAGCATGGCGGCACGCTCTTCAGCGGTGAAGGTCTTGGCGGCTTTGCGTGCAGGGTTCTTGGCACGGGTGTTCACGCTGTCTTTCCTTCTCCGGCTAGAATCGTAAAGGCAAACCGCCAAGGACGCGAAGGACGCAAAGTAGGAGACCCTCTGCATCCTCTGCGGTCTGAGCTTGCGGCTACTCTTCTTTCTGTCCCGCGCTGGTCGATGACACGGCCGGAGGCGCTTCGGCCTTCTGCGTCGCCGGTTTCAGGTGCTTGTCGTACCAGGACAAGTAGCGCTCGTAGCGGTCTTTCACGTAGCTGGGGCGCTGGATGCCGTG
>CAYWSH010000070.1:0-16949 GCA_964460655.1 uncultured Terriglobales bacterium
CCCTCGCGGATGTGGCGATTCAGGCTGAGCGCCTTGTACTGCGTCAGGATGTAGACGTGCCGCAGGTCGGAGTTGATGCAGTTGGAGAGCGTGATGTCGATGATGCGGTAGATGCCGCCGAAGGTCACGGCCGGCTTGGCGCGGTCACGCGTGAGCGGATACAGGCGCTCGCCCGCACCGCCTGCCAGCAGGACCCCCAGCGTGTCCTTCATGGTCGCGCTCTCCGCGTCAGGAAACGTGCAGATGGTAGCAGAATAGAGGACCGGACCCGGTGAATCGGCTACGGTGCGGTGCGTGGTTACTCGCCGTCGACGCTGATGCGCAGTGCCTTCAGGAACTTCATGTCCTGAGCGTTGAACTCCGCATCCGACTTGCCGGCTTTCACCATGGCGGGCCTTTCCTCGTCGGCCGCGTCGTCCTGCTTGTTGAAGCCGATGGTCGCCTCCAGCACGAGGAAGACGTCGTAACCGCCCGCTTTGATCTTGGCGATGACCTCGGCGATCTGTTCCGATTCGCTCAGCGATTCGTTGATGGCGTCGCCAAGCTCCTTCATGAGCTGCTTCAACCGTGGACTCAAGACTGGCTCCCGCTGGCCCTCCCAGCTAAGAGATTGGATGCCTGCCCCGGGAGCGGAGTTTCGTCGTCCGCGGCCCAGTGCCCGTTACAATCGCAAAAATGGCCACCAGCACAGGCAACTGGGCGCTGCGCGCCGCCGCCGCTTTGCGGGCCGCACGGCAGGCTCCCCATGGCGTCATCGCCCGGGCAGCGCTGACCGCGCTGCAGGCGACGGCGGAATCCCTGGGGCGCGTGCTGCACGTCCTGTTCCTCGAGGTCACGGGATTCGTTTTTGCCTGCTTTGCCCTGCTCGGCGGCGGCGCCACCTGGCGCGAGTATCAGCGCTATACCGCCGGCCAGATCGGTCCGCAACGGGCTATCGTGGCGGGCGTCTTTGCGCTAGTCTTCGCGTGGTTCGCGCTCAGCAATTTCTGGCGATCCGCGCGCAAGAGGAGCTAAACATGGCAGCGAAGACGGCAGCGGCACGAGCGAGAGCGAAGTCGGACGAAGATGTGTTCGGCGCGCTCCGCCAGATCCTGGAACCGTATGCCGACAAGGCGATCGTGCTCGCCGACAACCCTAAAGAATTCACCCTGGCGATGAGCGGCGTCACCTTCCGGAAGAAGCCGGTGTGGTTCGCGTGCGTCCGCGAGAGCAAGGCTTACACCAGCTTCCACCTCATGCCGATCTACATGGCGCCGCCGGCCCTCAAGAAGCGCATCACGCCGGCGCTCAAGAAGCGCATGCAGGGGATGAGCTGCTTCAACTTCAAGAGCATTGACCCCGAGTTGTTCGCGCAACTCGCCGACCTCACGCAGGCAGGCTTCGATGCTTTTCAGCAGATGGATTGGCAGGCGCTGGAGCAGAAGTACGCAAAGAGGAAATAGAACCTAACGCAGGGGACGCGGAGGAAAGAAGGCAAAAGGCATTCGTGGCCGAAAATGGTTTAGTCGGCAAGGTAGTGTGAGATGGCCGTGGGATCCTTCGGCCCAAGGCAGGCCTCAGGATGACCCTTCGGACTTTTTCTCTTTCTCTGTGTCCTCCGCGTCCTCTGCGTTAGGTTTTACGTCCGGTAATCCGCGTTGATCCGCACATACTCGGCCGTCAGGTCGCAGGTGAGCAGCGTGACCCGCGCGCGCCCACGGCCCAACCTCACGGCGATATCGAACTCGGGCTGCGCCAGGTAAGCGTGCGCGGCTTGCTCATCGAAATCTTGCGCGACGCCTTTGCGGCACACACACTGTTTGCCGAACCACACGCTCACGCGGTTCGGATCAAACTTGATGCCCGCGCGCCCCGCCGCCGCGAGGATGCGCCCCCAATTCGGGTCGGCGCCCGCCCAGGCGGTCTTCACCAGCGCTGACGTCGCGATCGTGCGCCCGATCTGTAACGCCTCTGCTTCGTTGCGCGCCTCTTCAATGTGCAAGCGCACAACGTGCTGCACGCCTTCGCCGTCGCGCACGATCTGCTCCGCCAGCGAAGAGCAGACAGAATCCAGCGCCTCTTGGAATTCGCTGCGTTTACGCGGTGCGCCCGCTGCGCCCGAAGCGATGACCAGCAGCGTGTCGTTCGTCGAAGTGTCGCCATCCACGCTGATGCTGTTGAACGAGCCTGCGGCCGCCGTAGTCAGCGCGCGTTGCAGGTCGCGTGCCGACACTTCGGCATCGGTGAAAATGTAAGCGAGCATGGTCGCCATATTCGGATGGATCATGCCCGCACCCTTGGCGCAGCCGGCGACAACGCCTTCACCGTCGCGGCAGCGCACGCTCGCCGTCCCGACCTTCATGCGTGTGTCGGTCGTCATGATGGCGCGGGCGAACGCTGTGAACGCCGCGGGGGTGGCCGCCAACTGCGGGACCAGATACGGCAGCGCGGCGGTGATCTTGTGCGCCGGCAGCGGCACACCGATCACGCCGGTGGAAGAGGGGAATACGCTCTTGAGGTCGACCCGCAATTCACGCGCGAGCACACGACACGTCTCCCCGGCGTGGCGAATGCCTTCGTTGCCGGTAGCGCAGTTCGCGTTCCCGGAATTCACCAGCACCGCGCGGATGGCGCCGCGCGACGCTTTCAGATGCTTGCGGTCGACGACGAGCGGAGCGGCAACGACTAGGTTGGTGGTGAAGATCGCGGCGGCACGTGAACCAGCTTCGGCCTCGGCGAGTGCCAGGTCAGGCGCGCCGCTCTGCTTGATGCCCGCCGCCAGGGCGGCCCAGCGAAAGCCGCGCGGGACGCGGACTTCCGTGCGCAGGATCGCATCCGCGGGCCGGCTCATTTCGCGATCTGCACCAGTGCGTCGAGATTGATGGCCGGGCGCGTGCCGATGTGCGATTCGCCGTGCACCATCGCGACTTCGTCGCAGCAGTGCAGGCGCGGGCAGGCCAGGCAGTCCTTGAAGATCTTCTCCGGCAGCTCTTCGCGTTGCGAAACACTGAAACCAAGTTTGGCGAAGAAGTCAGGGATGCGCGTGAACAGGCAAACCCGGTCAATGTCGTGCTTTTCCGCTTCTACTAGAAGGGCGCGCACGATCCTTCCGCCGGCTCCGTGCCCCTTCCCTTCGGGGCGCACCGCGATGCTGCGCACTTCGCCGAGATGCGGCCCGTAGATGTGCAGCGCGCCGCAGCCCACGATCCGCCCGCGGTGCTCGGCGACGACAAAGTCGCGGATGTTCTCGCACACCTCGCCGTACGGCCGCGGCAGCAACGTGCCGTCGCCCGAGTACAGCGCGATCAGGTCGGTGACGGCCTGCGCGTCATTGACCAGCGCCCTACGCGTGCGCATAGGCTTCCTCCGAAGCGGCGAGGACCTGGATCTTGCGCTCCGCGTCCGCGATCGCCTGCGCCACGCGCGCCGGCGCCGTGCCGCCGACGTTGTCGTGCTCGGCGAGCACGCGCTTCAGTTCGAGTGCCCCGGCAAAATCATTGCCGAATTGCGGCGCGATCTTCTTCAGCTCGTCGAGCGGCAGGTCTTGCAGTTCGCATCCGTGTTGCAGCCCAAGCCGCACGGCCTTGCCGACGATCTCGTGCGCATGGCGGAACGGCACACCCTTGCGAACGAGGTAATTCGCCGCCGCCGTCGCATTCAGATATCCGGTCGACGCAGCACGCTGCATGCGCTCGCGATCGAACTCCACCGCACCGATGAACTTGCCGACGATCGCCAGCTCCTGCATCACGCAGCTATTCGCCGCGAACAGCGGCTCCTGCGTCTCCTGCAGGTCGCGGTTGTAGGCCAGCGGCAATCCCTTCATCGTGATCGCGAGCTGTTGCGCCGCCGCCAGCACATGCGCCGTCTTGCCGCGCACCAGTTCTGCCAGGTCAGGATTCTTCTTCTGCGGCATCGCGCTGGAGCCGGTCGCAAAACTGTCGGGCAACTTCACGAAACCGAACTCGGTGGTCGAGTACAGCACGATGTCTTCCGCGAAGCGGCTCAGGTGCAGCGCGATCATCGCCAGTGTGTTCCCGTACTCGATGGCAAAGTCGCGGTCGCTGGTCACGTCCATGCTGTTCTTCGAGACATCGTGGAAGCCGAGGTCTTTCGCGATGGCCTCGCGGTCGATCGGAATGGTGCAGCCGGCGACCGCGCCCGAACCCAGCGGCAAGACGCTGGCCCGCTTCTCGCAGTCGGCAACGCGCTCCGCGTCGCGCAAGAGCATCTCGACGTACGCCAGCAGCCAGTGCGCGGCCAGCACAGGTTCGGCGCGCTGCAAGTGGGTGTATGCCGGCATAGCGGTCTCGCCGAGTTCCTGGGCGCGCGCCACCAGTGCGCTGCAAACGGCGGCGAGCAGGCGCCGCATGTCACTCGACGACAGCATGACGAACAGCCGCAGGTCGGTGGCGATCTGCTCGTTGCGGCTGCGGCCGGTGTGCAGCCGCTTGCCGAGGTCGCCGAGTCGCCGCGTCAGCTCGCGCTCGACGTAGTGGTGCACGTCTTCGGCATCACGCACGTCGATGTTGCCGCCGCTGTGAAACACCTGGCGCACGATGTCTTCCAGCGCCTTCTCGATCTCCTTCGCTTCCGCCTGCGTCAGGACGCCGGCCTTCGCCAGTGCGTAGGCGTACGCACGGCTGGCGGCACACTCCGGCGAGATCAGCGACATGTCGAAGCCGATCGACCGCTGCCACGCATCGAATTGTTCGTCGAGCGGCTGGCTCACCCGCCCGGACCACATCTTCGACACTACTTTTTTCTCCAGTTCGTGGACCGCGGGGGCCGGCCTTTGGGGGCGCTGTTGCCGCCGAGCAGCGTCAGCAGCACCGCCTTCTGCGCGTGCAACCGGTTCTCCGCCTGGTCGAAGACGACCGAGCGCGGCGATTCCATCACGTCGTTCGTGACTTCGTCCCCGCGATGCGCCGGCAGGCAGTGCATGAATAGCGCTTCCGGAGCGTTGGCCAGCAGCTGGTCGTTCACCTGGTAGCGCGCAAAGATCTTCTTGCGCGCTGCGGCTTCGTCTTCCTGTCCCATCGAGGCCCAAACGTCTGTGTACACCGCGTCGGCGCCGGCCACGGCCGCGACGGGATCGTTCACGACTTCCACGTGCGCGCCCGTGGTCTTCGCGATCTCTTGCGCCTGCGCGACGACGTCGGCGCTGGGCTCGTAACCCTTCGGCGTCGCGATCGTAATACTCATCCCGACGCACGCCGCGCCCAGCAGCAGCGAGTGCGCCATGTTGTTGCCGTCGCCGACGTACGTCAGCTTGAGCTTGCGGAGTTCCCCGCGATGTTCGCGCAGCGTGAGCAGGTCGGCGAGCGCCTGGCAGGGATGCTCGTGATCGCTGAGCCCGTTGATCACCGGTACGGAGGCGAACGCCGCCATCTCCGCGATGGCCTCGTGCGAGAAGGTACGCAGTACGATGCCCGCGACCCAACGCTCGAGGTTGCGCGCCACATCGCACACCGGTTCGCGTTCGCCGAGCTTCGTGTCGCGCGAATCCAGGAAGATCGAAGTGCCACCCAGCGCTGCCATGCCCGCTTCGAACGTGACGCGCGTGCGCAACGACGGCTTCTCGAACAACAGCACGATCTGCTTGCCGGCCAGCGCGCGAGCGTAGTCCAGCGGGCGAGCTTTCACTTCACCCGCGAGGTCAAGCAGGGCAGTAACCCCTGTCGGACCAAGATCGGCGATCGACAACAGATCAGTCGCCGTTGCTTCTGTTGTCGCAACTGCCGGGACGACTTTTGTGCTCATGCCTTGTTCCTCGTGCCGGTTGCGGGCTTCTTGCCTTGCGCGGCGAACTCCGTCAACAACTGGTCGAGCAGCTTCACGACAACATCAATGTGCTTTTTCTGCACGATGAACGGCGGCAGCATGCGGATGACGACCTCATGCGTGCGATTCACGATGACGCCGCGCTCCAGCGCTTGCGTCGCCACGTACTTCGCTGCTTCCGGATCGGCCAGCTCCATACCGGCCATCAAACCGGCGCCGCGGATGGCGACGATCTGCGAATGCTTGCGCTTCAAGTCGCCGAGCCGGCGGCCAAAGTAATCGCCCACATCCTTGATATGTCCGAGCAGACCGTCGCGCTCCATGGTCTCGAGCACGGCTAGCGCCACCGCGCACGCCAGCGGTCCGCCACCGAACGTTGTGCCGTGCAGTCCGGGCTTGATCGCACCGGCCACTTTCTCGGTCGTCAGGATCGCTCCCAGCGGCAGTCCGCCGGCGATCGGCTTGGCCAGCGTAACGACATCGGGCTGGATCCCCGCGTGCTGATATGCGAACCACTTGCCGGTGCGCCCGAGGCCGCACTGGATCTCGTCAGCGATGAGCAGGGCGCCGGTCTTCTGCGTCAGTGCGCGCGCCTTCTGGAGGAATTCGCGGCGCACGTTGTGGATACCGCCTTCGCCCTGCACCGGCTCGAGCAGGATGGCGCAGACGCTTGCGTCGAACTTCTTCTCGAGGTCGGCGACGTCGTTGAACTTCACGAAACGCACGCCGCTCATCAGCGGGCCGAACGGCTCGCGGTATTTCTTCGTCCAGGTGGTCGAGAGCGCAGCGAACGTCCGGCCATGGAACGAATTCTCCAGTGAGAGCACGCGGAATGCCGGCTTCTTGCCGTTCGCGTTCTTGCGGGCGTTATCTCGCGAGACCGCGCGCGCCAGCTTCAGCGCGCCTTCGATCGCTTCCGTGCCGCTATTGGTGAAGAACACGCGCTCCATGCCGGAGATCGCGCACAGCTTCGCTGCCAGCGGCGCCTGGTAGTCATGAAAGAACAGGTTCGAGGTGTGCAGCAGCCCGCGCGCCACCTGCTCGCGGATCGCCTTCGTCACCGCCGGATGCCCGTAGCCCAGCGCGTTCACTCCGATGCCGCTCAGGAAATCGAGATAGCGCTTCCCTTCCGCGTCGTACAGGTACACGCCTTTGCCGCGCCGTAACAGGACCTTGTAGCGGTCGTATGTCGGCAGCAGGACGCCGGCCTCGGCGCTCTGCACCGCGCCGAGCTCGGTCAGCTTCGCGAATTGTTTCGCCGCCGCGCTCACTGGACCATGACCTCCGTACCGGCATCGATGCGCTCGTGGTAGAACTCGGGCAGGATGTCGACGTCCGCCGCCGGCAGGATGCGGACGCGCCCCACGCCGTGCGACAGCGCGTGCTTGCACGCTTCGAGCTTCGGCAGCATGCCGCCGTTCACCACGGAAGACTTCACCAGGTCGCCGATCTCCTTCGTCTGCAGCCAACGGATCACCGCGCCATCGGCGCCGCGCACACCGGGCACATCCGTCAGGAAGATGAGCGCATTCGCGTTCATCGCGATCGCGCACGCCGCCGCCATCTGGTCGGCATTCACGTTGTAATACTGGCCATCGGCGCCGAGCGCCACGCTCGAAAGCACGGGCACGCCGCCCGCGGTCCATATCGCCTCGAACCAGTGCGCATCGGTGCCCGAGATCTCGCCCACAAAGCCGAGATCGGCGCTGCCGTTCTTCTTCTTGCGCGCGCGGAAGCTGCCGCCATCGCCGCCGCTCATGCCGATCGCCGGCACGCCCGCCGCCGCCATCGCCGCGACCACGGTCTTGTTCACGCGGCCTGCAAGGACCATCACCGCCACGTCGCGCGTCTCCGCGTCCGTCACGCGCAGGCCGTCGACGAACTCGCTCTGCTTGCCGAGCTGGGCAAGCGTGCGCGTCAGCGCCTTGCCGCCGCCGTGCACCAGCACGACCTGATGACCCTCATTGACGAGGTCGGCCACCGCCCGTGCGCACCGCGCGAGCAGTGCGTCCTCATCAATGGCTGCGCCGCCGATCTTCACGACTAATTTCATTGCAGGCCCTCCTGTTCCGCGAGCCCAAACATCAAGTTCATGTTCTGCACGGCTTGCCCCGCCGCGCCTTTCACGAGATTGTCGAGACACGAGATGACCACCAGCCGCCGCCCGTCTTCCGCCAGCACGAACCCGATATCGCAAAAGTTCGTGTGCACCGAATACTGGATCTGCGGCAGCTTGCCCGCTGCGAAGACGCGCACGAACGGACAGCCGCGATAAAAGTCGGCGTACAGCTTGTGGACATCCGCCGCACTCGTCTTCCCCTTCAGCCGTACGTACAGCGTCGCCAGGATGCCGCGCGGGATGGGCAGCAGGTGCGGCGTGAACACGACTTGCTCGGCCGTGAGGCCCAGCTGCTCGACGATCTCGCCCGTGTGGCGATGACCGAACACCGCGTAGGCGCTCAGGTTGTCGGCTACCTCGACGAAGTGCGTCTTCTGCGTCGGCGTCTTGCCCGCGCCGCTCACACCCGATTTCGCGTCGCAGATGAAGCCATGCTGCGCGTCGGCTGTGCCGGACTTCACCAGCGGCGCCAGACCAAGGATCACTGCCGTCGCATAGCACCCAGGATTCGCCACCAGCGGGGCCTTTTCGATCGCCGCCCGATGCAGCTCCGGTAGCCCGTAAACCGAGGTCGCGTCGAGATTCGCCGCGGCCGCGCCGTCATCATGGAAGCCGTAGACCGCGCGATGCTTCGCCTCGCGCAGCCGCCACGCACCGCTCAGGTCCACGACGCGTACGCCGCGCGCCGCCGCCTCCGGCACCAGGGTGCGCGAAAGCTCATGCGGCGTCGCCAGGAAGAGCACATCGACGCCGCGCGCCTTGACTTCGTCCCATGAGAACGGGAGCAGCGGATACGAACCGTTGCCCGTGACGTGCGGGTAAACGTCATTCAGCGTACCGTTCTGGGTTGCGCTCGATGACTCTTCGCGCGCCAGCAGCACCGGCGTCTTCACCGACGGATGGCGCAGCAGTATCCGCATGAGCTCCAAGCCGCTGTAGCCCGTCGCCCCGACGATCGCGGGTTGGATCTTTGTCCCCAACTATGCAATCACTTCGCGGATGCGCAACACTACGGCGCGGCACGCCGGCCGCGACTTGGTGATGACCAGGATGGCGTCGTCGCCGCCGATCGTCCCCAGGATCTCTTTCCAACCTTCGCCGTCGATGGCCGCCGCCACCGGCTGCGCCGCCCCGGGCGCCGTCTTGATGACCAGCAGGTTCCCTGCCGGCCGCACTTCCACCACAAACTCGCGCAACAAGCGTTCGAGCGACGGTAGCGTGCGGACGTTCGCGTCCTCGTCCGCCGGCGACATGTAGCCTTCGGGCGTCTTCAGCAGCCCCAGGTCGGCGATGTCGCGCGACAACGTCGCCTGCGTCACCCGAAAACCTTCATGGACAAGCGACTTCCGCAGCTCATCCTGGGTCGCGATCGGCTCCGCGGTCACCAGGTCCAATATCCGGCGCTGTCGAATGGCCTTCGACACGACTTCTCTCCCGACTGAATAAATATTCATTAAAAGGTATATTTATGCTCGGGTGCTGTCAACGGGTTTTTGCAGAAAAAAGTTGGCGTCCCGGGAACCGGTTGGGCGGCTGGATATGCCGCAAGATCGGTGCAATCGTGCAGAGAATGGGGCTAGCTCAGGACGACCCCGAACTCCTGCATCACCCTCCGGCGCCGTCGCATCCGCTCGCGCAGTTCTTCGGTCGCGCGGCGATGGCAGGGGATGCAGAGCGTCCGCAGATTGGCGAGGTCGCACTCACCGCCGCCTTCGGCGACCGGCAGGATGTGGTCCGCGTCCCAGGGAGCACGCAGCCGCGCAATCGGAATGCCGAGTTCGGCCGAGCGGCGCTTGCGGCCCCGCCAGTTCAGGCGGCGCAGCGCGGCACCGAGCTTCATCGTCTCGCAGCCGCACAGCGCGCACACGCCGCGGTCGCGACGAAAGACCTGCTCGCGCAGGTAGCCGGGATCGGTACTCAGGCGCCATTCGTGTACGCACACGTCCGAACAGAACGTCCGGCGTGGCGGCTCGACTTCGACGCCGCAGCGCCGGCACAACGCCTTGCCGTTCGTACCATGCGCAAGCGAGCGGCGCTCGATCCAGCCTCCGGGTTGGCGACGCCGGGTACTCATCGGACAGGAATCATCGTTCGTCACGAAGCTGGTCGCGAGTGCCGTTCCAGGTTCCGCATCCGCGCAATCTGCGGCTTCTATCTGCGTCATCCGCGGTTAAAGGCTCTTCAAAACCTTGAACCGCAGATTTCGCGGATAAAGGCCGCCGATTACGCAGATCAGAAGTCATCGCGGATGCAGTGCGTCTTCGCGCGAGACCGGCACCGCCACCAGGCACAGCGAACTCACCAGCAGCGGGAACCACACCTGCGCCAGCCAGGGCACAGGAATAAGGAAGAGGACATCGACGTCACGCAGGGTGTGCGGCCAGCGTACCGTAGCCCATAGGCCGGCGTAGTACGCGATGTCCCACAGCGCGAAGCTCCACAGGAACGTCGCCCAACGCTCGCGACGCCGTGGTGCCGCCAGGCACGCCACCGCGATCAGCATCAGCATGGTCGCAGCCTCGCGGCAGATCTCAACCGTTATCAGGCTGTGCGGAAAATCGTCGCGCAGTTGCTGCTGGTAATCGGCGGAGAGGCGCTGGACGTCCGCCAGCGTGCCGTGTTCATAGCCAGGCAGCATTCCCGTTGCGGCGCGCAAGTACACGACCACCGACGCTTCCACGAACCCGAATGCCAGCCCGAACAGCGCGGCGTAGATCAGCACGTTGCCCGCGAGCGCCAGGCGGCGGCTGCGCCACGCCCACCAGTGAATGACCGGCACCAGCACGAGCAGGTTGACCCACCACGGCTCCGCTATCCATCCCACCGTCGGCATGGCGCGATTGTAAGCGCGGCCGCGCGCGGAGCGACGTTCACAGTCTTGTACAATCCTCGGTTCTGCTCACGGAGTTGCGCGTGCCCGATACCATCTACGACGTTGCCATCATCGGCGGCGGACCCGCCGGCTACACCGCCGCCATCCGCGCTGGCCAGTACGGCCTGAAGACCGCGCTCATCGAGAAAGACGCCAGGCTCGGCGGCACCTGCCTGCAGGTCGGCTGCATCCCGACCAAGGCGCTGCTCTTCAACGCCGAGATCTGGGACCACCTGAAGGCCGCGCAGGAATTCGGCATCGAGGGCGTAGCCGGCGCGAAGCTGAACTGGCCGGCCATCCAGCAGCGCAAGGACAAGATCGTCGCCAAGCACACCAAAGGCCTCGAATTCCTGATGCGCAAGAATAAGGTTGACGTGGTCCGCGGCTTCGGCAAGCTCACCGGGCTGGCGAAGGACGACGTCCACACCATCGAACTCAGCGGCGGCGAGCAGAAACAGGTGCAGGCGCGGCGCGTCATCCTGGCCACCGGCTCGGAAGCCAAGATGCTGCCCGGCATGAAGGCCGGCGAGCGCATCCTGACGAACATCGAGATCCTCTCGCTCGGCGCCATCCCGAAATCACTGGCCATCATCGGCGCGGGCGCCGTCGGCGTGGAGTTTGGCTCCATCTATCGTTCGTTCGACACCGAGATCACCATCCTCGAAGCGCTACCGCGCCTCGTCCCCGTCGAAGATGAGGATGTCTCGAAGGAACTCGCGCGCGTCTTTCGCAAACGCGGCATCACGCAGCACGTCGGCGCGAAGGTGGAGAAGGTCGACGAGACGAAGACCGGCGTCGCCATCTCATTCACCACTTCCGAGGGAAAGAAAGAGAAGCTCGAAGTGGAGAAGCTGCTGGTTGCCGTCGGTCGCAAGCCGAACACCGAAGGCATCGGCCTGGAGAAAACGAAGGTCAAGTCGGACCGCGGCTTCATCGCGACCAACGAATGGATGCAGACCGACGAGCCCGGCATCTACGCCATCGGCGACATCGTCGCCGGCCTGCCGCAACTCGCGCACGTCGGCACCATGGCGGGCTTGGTTGCGGTCGCGAAGATCGCCGGTAAGCCTGCGCGCCCCGTGCGGCGCGACCGAATCCCTGGCTGCACCTACACCGAGCCGCAGATCGGCAGCGTCGGTCTGACCGAAGCGCAAGCCAAAGAAAAAGGTCGCAAGGTCAAAGTCGGCAAGTTCCCCTTCAGCGCGAATTCAAAGGCGACGATTGTCGGCTCACATGAAGGCTTCGTGAAGATCGTGAGCGACGAAGAGTACGGCGAGATCCTCGGGGTGCACATCATCGGCCCGCAGGCGACCGAGCTCATCGCCGAAGCCGTCGCAGCGATGGAGCTCGAAGCCACGGTCGACGACCTCATGTTCACCATCCACGCGCATCCCACGCTCGCCGAAGCGATGCTCGACGCCTACAGCAGCGTGCAAGGCATGGCCATCAACGTGTGAACGTATAATAAAAGTCATGAAATACCCCGTTGTACTTGAGAAGACAGAGGAAGGCTTCAGTGTCCACTGCCCCGGCCTTCCTGGCTGCTGGTCGCAAGGCGACACCGAGCAGGATGCACTCGAGAACATCAAAGATGCGATCGCCGAGTATCTCGCAGCAGTGAAGGACAGTTTGCGTAACGCAGATGTCCGCGAGGTTGAGATCGCCGGATGACTCCGAGGATACCTGGCGTATCACCAACGCGCTATACGCGCGTTGCAGAAGGCAGGCTTTCAAGTTATTCGCCAAGGTAAGCACGTCGTCTTGTCTAACGCCACGCGCTTCGTTACCGTTCCCCGTCACGATCCGGTCAACGCTCGCACGCTCGCGGGAATCGTCGAAGATGCTGGCTTGTCCGTCGAACAATTCAAGAAGCTGCTGTGACCATCAATGTTGTCCAACTCGGCCGCGTGCCCTACGCGCTCGGGCTCAAGCTACAGGAAGAGCTCGTCGCCGCGCGTAAAGCCGGTACGATCGGCGACACGCTGCTCTTGCTGGAGCACACGCCGGTCATCACCCTCGGGCGCAACGCGAAGATGCAGAACATCGTCGCCTCGCGCGACCTGCTCGCGACACGTGGCGTCGAACTGTTCGAGAGCAATCGCGGCGGCGACGTCACGTTCCACGGGCCAGGTCAGCTCGTCGGCTACCCGATCTTCAATATCCTTGCATTGCAACCGAAACTCGGCGCCGTCGACTTTGTGCGCCGACTCGAAGAAGTCCTGATCCGCGTGTGTGCTGGGGTCGGCGTTGCCGCGCGGCGCGTCGCTGGGCGCACGGGTGTCTGGACTGAGGTCGCCACCGGCGACGAACGCAAGCTGGCCGCCATCGGCATCCACATCTCGCGTGGCGTCACGTCACACGGTTTCGCGCTGAACGTCGCGACGGACCTCGATTACTTCAAGCTCATCGTCCCCTGCGGCATAGCCGACAAGCCTGTCACATCTCTCAGCAAAGAACTGGCACGCGAAATATCGCTTGACGACGTCGCACAAAGCGTTGCGCGCACTTTCGGCCAGCTATTCACCTCGCAGATCCTGTGGGTTGATACCGTCGATGCCCTGCTCGGCCGCAAAGTGGACGTGCCGATGCGGTCTCCACTCAGTGATGAGCACGCGGAGCTGGCATGAAGCATCCCGATCCGCCCATCGACGCCTTTGCCGAAGACGAATCGTGGGACTGGGAGCATTGGCCGGCGAAACGCGCTGAGCTCTTGCAGGCCGTCAACGCGATGCAGCAGCAGTTCGAGCAGATCGATCGCCCGGAACTCGAAGATCTGCGCCGCGCGGCAGCGAAGTTCATGAGCGACATCAAGAACGTCATAGGCGCCGGCGACGCGGAATACCTCCGCCTGCATCCCGGCGCCCAGTTCGACGCGAGCTGAAACACATCTACAGGGAGGAGCGGAGGATGAGAGGATTGTTCGTAAGTCCTCCCACCCTCCCTTCCTCCCTATAGGTTTTGCCTTTACTGCAAATGTTGTAACCTCGACTCCTCAGGCCTCATGGCGAAGTCCAAACCATCTCCGAACGGCGCACCGGCCGCTAACTCCACGCCCGCCATCGCTGACTGGCGACTGGAAAAACCGGACTTCCGCGTCGAGCAGGTCACCACGACAGACGGCGTGCGCTACGAAGTCCGCGGCGATCTCTCCGCCGCGCCGCCGCCCATTCGCGATTCGAAATACCTGAAAGCGCAGCAATGCGTCGAGATCTACCGCTGGATGCACCTGAACCGCCGCATGGAGCAGGCGCTCGAGAACCTTTACAAGCAGAGCAAAGTTGTCGGCGGCGTTTATTTCGGGCTCGGGCAGGAAGGCTGCTCGTGCGCCGCGGCGTACGCGCTCCAGAAAGACGACTGGTTCGGCCCCATGATCCGCAACCAGGGCGCCATCCTCGTGCGCGGCTGGCGCGCGCGCGACGTCATGATGCAGTACATGGCGAAGGCCGGCTCGCCGTCGCATGGCAAAGACGCGAACACGCACTTCGGCGACATCATCGAGCGCAATCAGGTCGCGCCCATCTCGATGCTCGGCGACCACATCCCCATACTCGCCGGCGTCGCGCTCGGTGCGCGGCTGCAAGGCAAGCACATCGCGTGCTTGACGTGGATCGGCGATGGCGGCCAATCCACCGGCGTGACGTATGAAGGATTTAACTTCGCCGCGGTGCAGAAGCTCGGCGTCATCCTGATCGTCGAAAGCAATCTGTGGGCTTACTCCACGCCGACGGAGATGCAGGTCGGCGTGCGCGACCTCGCGCAGCGTGCGCCGGGCTACGGCGTGCCGGGCGTGATCGTCGACGGCACCGATCCGTGCATGGTCTATGACGCGACGCACGAAGCCTGCGAGCGCGCGCGACGCGGCGAAGGCCCTACGCTCATCGAAGCCAAGATGATGCGCATGAAGGGCCACGCCATCCATGACGCCGCCGGCTACGTTCCCAAGCCGCTGTTCGAATTCTGGCAGCGCCGCGATCCCATCGCGCGCATGGAGAAGTATCTGCTCGCGAAGAAGTGGCTCACGCCACAACAGAATGAAGAGTTGATCGCCGGCGTCGAACGCGAACTCGACGCCGACCGCGAATTCGCCGACAAATCGCCGCTGCCGCAACCCGAAGAAGCCGCGCACGGCGTGCTCTGCGAAGACGGTTGTCATTCGGTCGCGCCGAAATATGGCGGCGTAAAGGCGGCAAAGTCATCGACTGCGGGAACCAAGCCGAGACAGGGCGAAGCTGCCCTGCACTACAAATAACAACCATGCCCGCCGTCACCTATCTCGAAGCCATCCGCCAGGGAATATGGGAGGAGATGGAGCGCGACCCGAACGTCTTCTGCCTGGGCGAAGACATCGGCATCTACGGCGGTGCATTCAAAGTGACGGAAGGCTTCATCGACCGCTTTGGCGCGGAGCGCGTCATCGATACGCCGATCGCCGAGATGGCGATCGTCAGCGCGGCCTACGGCGCGGCACTCACCGGCCTGCGTCCGGTCGCGGAATTCCAATTCATCGATTTCATCTCGTGCGCGTTCAACCAGATCACCAACGTGCTGGCGAAATCGCACTATCGCTGGGGAGCGCCGGCGCCCGTCGTGCTGCGCGGGCCGTGCGGCGGCAACGTGCACGGTGGGCCATTCCACTCGCAGAATCCCGAGATGTACTTCGTGCACACGCCGGGACTCAAAGTCGTCTGCCCCGCAACGCCGACCGATTGCTACGGCCTCATCAAGGCGGCCATCCGCGACAACAATCCCGTGCTCTTCTTCGAGCACAAGTTCCTGTATCGCCGCATCAAGGAAGAGCTGCCGGCCGATCCGGGATTCACTGTACCCCTCGGGAAAGCACGGGTCGCGCGCAGCGGCGGCGACGTCTCCATCATTACTTATGCGGCCATGCTGCATGTTGCACTCGAAGCCGCCGAAGCGCTCGCAAAAGAAGGCATCGAGCTCGAGATCGTCGATCTGCGTACGCTGTTGCCGCTCGACCGTGAAGCCATCGTCGCCACGGTGCAGCGCACGAACAAAGTCATCATCCTGCACGAGGACACGAAGACCGGCGGTATCGCGGGCGAGATCGCCGCCATCATCAACGAAGAATGTTTTGACGATCTCGACGGTCCCATCGTGCGCATCACGGCGCTCGATACGCCGGTGCCGTTCTCGCCACCGCTGGAAGAATTCTTCCTGCCGAAGATATCCGATGTGGTCGAGAAGGCGCGCTGGCTGGCGAAGTACTGAACATCTTCGCCGAGTCATCCTGAAGGCCGCGGTTTTGCGGCCGAAGGATCTACGGGTTTTCGCCGTCATCCTGAGGCCTGCTTTTGGCCGAAGGATCTACGGGTTTGGTTTTTCGCTTGGGTGGAGCAGGGCTTCAGCCCTGCAGCGGCGAGCGTGAAAGTAAGCGGCTTTAGCCGCTGAGGTAACGATGCCCTACTTACTAAAGACCGAGCCCTCCACCTATTCCTTCGCCGACCTGCAACGCGAGAAGCAGACCGTGTGGGACGGCGTGAACAATCCCGTCGCGCGTCGGAATCTCGCCGCCATGCAGCCCGGCGACGAGCTCGTCATCTATCACACGGGCGACGAGAAGAGCGCCGTCGGCACCGCGACCGTCGTGTCCGTTGATACGTCGGACGCGAAGAACCCCTCCGTGAAGATCAAAGCCGGTAAGCCGCTGAACGCCGTCACGCTCGCCACGATGAAGGCGAACAAGCTTTTCGCCGACTCCCCGTTGATCCGTCAAGGACGCCTCTCCGTGGTCCGGCTCACCGTACCGCAGTTCGCGTTCCTCACCGGCGCCTGACCCTCTTAGCGTCCTTGGCGTCCTCTGCGGTTTGCCTTTGCCTTCGTGCGCGCATCCAATCACTCATGATCAGGAAAACACCCGAAGGTTACGTCCTCTACTCCAAGTCGAAGCCGCGCAAGCGCCTCGGCGGTCCCTACAAGACGCGCGCGCAGGCGGTGAAGCGCGAACGCCAGGTGCAATTCTTCAAGCGCGCCGCTTAAGTGGTTCTCTGCGTCCTCGGCGCCTCGGCGGTGAAATATAATGTCCAGTTTGCCGCGCGCCGCTACGCGCAACCGAGGACCGTATGCCTACCGACGTCGTCATGCCGCAGATGGGCGAATCCATCTTTGAGGGCACCATCACCAAGTGGCTGAAGAAGCCGGGCGACAAAGTCCAGCGCGACGAGCCGCTCTTCG
>CAYWSH010000071.1:0-3180 GCA_964460655.1 uncultured Terriglobales bacterium
CGGCCGATGATCGCGGGCAAGAAGTTGTAATCGAGCGTAGCGTGCTCGATCGCGTCGAGCGCGGCCGCGACACCGGTGATGGTGACGCCCACGCGCACGATCATGGCGTTGCGATGACGCGCCAGTACGGTCTCGGGGAAGCCAACCACGTAGCGCCACAACGCAGCTTCCGCATCGGCACGTAGTTCGGTGAGTCCGCCGAGCTCGCGCACGTAGCGGGCGAGCACGGCATCCGAGCCGGCAGCCCGTACCAGGAGGCTCCAAACGCGCTCGGTGGCAATGTGGCCGCCGGGAGACCAGGTGTCGGGGTTCCGCGGTGCTTGCGGCTCCGCCAGGTATTCGCGCGCTTGCGGCGACACGATCTCCAGACAAAACGGCGTGAGCGCGGAGGCGATGACGTGGTCACGCAGGCGCAGTGCTTCCGCAGCGGTCGAGAATTCGGCGACGAACGTTGCGGTCTGCCGCGGCCGTGGCACCACCTTGAAGTTTGCGCTCACGATGACGCCGAGCGTGCCGCAGCTGCCGATCAGCAGCTTCATCAGGTCGTAGCCGGCGACATTCTTCACCACGTGCCCGCCGCCGTGTGCGATCTTGCCGTCGCCGGTGACGAACTCGATGCCGATGCAGTAATCGCGCACCGTGCCATAGCCATGGCGCAATGGCCCGCTGGAGTTGGCGGCGAGTGCGCCGCCGATGGTCGCCACGTCAGGCCGCGCAACGTCCAGCGGCAGGAGCTGCGCATGGCGGCCGACTGCCGCATCGAGCTGCGCCAGCGTGACGCCGGCGCCGGCCGAGAACGTGAGGTCACCCGGGTCGTAATCCGAGATCCGATCAAGCCGCGCGGTGCTGAGTGCAACGTCAATGTGCTCCGGGATCGCGCCGGTCGCTTGCTGCGTGCCGCCGCCGAAAGGAACGACGGAGAGCTGATTCACCGATGCATAGCGCAGGACTGCGGCGATCTCCTCGGCGTTCGCAGGCGAGGCGACGACCTCGGGCTCGACCTCGTCCACGGCAAAGCGCGCTCGTGTGGCGGCGTCATCATGGACATGCTCGTTGCCCACGATGGCGGCCAGTTCACGGGATAACGAGAGCGCCGCGGTCGTGGTCACGACACGACTCCCGGGAATTGTGGCGTGCGTATCTCCATGCAGGTGCGCACGGCGGGCAGGAGCTTATCGGGATTCAGCGTGCCGTGCGGGTTGAACACGTCGCGCAGGCGCGCCATCACCTCCAGGTCGTCGGCGCTGAACAACATACTCATGTAGTCATTCTTCTCGCGGCCCACGCCGTGCTCGCCGGTGATGGAGCCGCCGAGCTCGACGCAATACTTCAGGATCTCGCGGCCGGCCTCGATGGTGCGCGCCGTCTGGGCCGCGTCGCGCTCATCGAACATGATGAGCGGATGGAGGTTGCCATCGCCGGCGTGGAAGACGTTGCCGATCTGGACGCCATACCGCGCGGCGACTTCCTGGATGTAGCGCAGCGTCTGCGGGACCTTGGTGCGCGGGATGACGCCGTCCTGGACGTAGCACGACGGCGTAATGCGCCCGATGGCGCCAAACGCGCCCTTACGCCCTGACCACAGCAGTTGTCGCTCGCGCTCGTCCTTAGCCACGCGCACCTCGCGCGCGTTCTGCCGCAGGCAGACGCCGCGCACGGCCTCCACCTGGTCGGCGACTGCTTCCGCGAGGCCTTCGAGTTCGATGAGCAGGACTGCGGCCGCGTCTTTCGGATAGCCGGCATGGACGGAATCTTCGACCGCGCCGAGGATCAGTTGGTCGAACATCTCGAGCGCGGCGGGGGTGATGCCCGCGGCGGTGATGGCGGCGACGGTCTGGGCCGCGTCTTCCACGGTGTTGAAGATGCCGAGCAGCGTCGCGATCCTCTCCGGCGAGCGCGAGAGTTTGACCGTGATCTCGGTCGCGATGCCGAACGTGCCCTCGGAGCCGACGAAGAGCCCGGTGAGATCGTAGCCGGCGGCGTCGCCCTTGCCGCCGAACTGCACCGTGCGTCCATCGGGCAACACGACCTTCAGTCCCGTGACGTGATTCACCGTGACGCCGTAGGCCAACGTGTGCGGTCCGCCGGAATTGTTCGCCACGTTCCCGCCGATGGTGCAGGCCTTCTGGCTCGACGGATCGGGCGCGAAGTAGAGACCATGTTGCGCGATCGCGTTCGTGAGTTCGAGGTTGACGACCCCGGGTTGAACGGTGGCGCGCTGGTTCGGCAGGTCAAGTTCCAGGATGCGGTTCATCCGCGCGGTCGCCAGTACGATCGCTTCGTGACACGGCACCGCGCCTCCGCTCAATCCGGTACCGGCGCCGCGCGGCACCACGGCGATGCCCGCCTCGGTGGCGAGCCGCATGATCGCGGCGACGTGCCCCGTTGACTGCGGGAAGACGACCGCCTCCGGCGTGCCTTTGGCAAAGCCACCGTCGTATTCGTAGAGCAAAAGATCATCGCGGCGCGCGAGCACGGCGTCGGCGCCGACGATCTTCTGCAGCTTCTTGAGGACGGCGGAAAACCGCATGGCTAGGCCATTTTCTCACGCCGTCAGCACATGCGCGGTCATTCCCCCGGGGCGCTGCCGATGTACTGGCGCATCATGCGGACCTCGCCGTCCTTCTCGTTCACCGAATGCAGCAGGACGTCGCGCAGGGAGACGAGGCCGATGAGCTTCTGGTCGCGGGAGATCGGCAGGTGGCGGAAGCCGTGCTGCTTCATCATCAGCATGCAGGATTCGAGGTCATCCTCGGGGCTGACGACCACGACGTTCGCGGTCATGACTTCGGCGACGCGCGTGCGCGCGGGATCACGGCTTTCGGCGACGACGCGCTTCATGATGTCGCGCTCGCTGAAGATGCCGACCAGCTTGCCGGCGTCGAGCACCGGGAGGGCGCCGATGTTGTGCTCCACCATCCAGCGCGCCGCCTCAAGGACGGTCTGATCGGTCCGGATGGATTGCGTGGGGCGGTCTTTCACCAGGTCGTAGATGCGCATAGGTCCCTCCGCGCCGGGGCAGCGCGGAATGCTACGCCCAGCGGTAAGAAACACGCAACCAACAGAGGGATGCCAGGAAGCGACAGCCGGGATGGGCCGTTAGAAGACGAACGCCAGGCCGCCACGGACGGCACGCGCCGACTGCACGAGGTAGAGCGTGCTGCCGTCTTTCGCGACCAC
>CAYWSH010000071.1:3280-5924 GCA_964460655.1 uncultured Terriglobales bacterium
TCGAGCGCACCGCCGAAGGCGTAGTCGAGCGTAGCGACCAGGTCGGCCATCAGTTTGCGCTGGATGACGGCGCGGATACCGCGCGTATCCAGCGCGCCGCCGTTGTAGGTGAACGTGCTGGAATAAACGTCCGGCAGCAGGTCGATGGCGCCGTCGAACTCGGCATCGCCCACGCCGAGGATGGCGGTGTTGCGGACGCGGTCCGTGAACCCGGCCACCTGTATGTTGGTGTCGCCGAAGCGGCGGGCCACCGAGACTTCCTGGTGGCGCGCGCGCTCGATGTTCACGCGGCCACCGGCAAGCGTGAGTCGCGGATTCGTTTCGGAAAGGTCGACGGGAGCCGTGTCGTATCCCTTTAGCGCCCGCGTGTTCGGCACCGACGTGGCGTAGCGATACTCGACGATCATCTTCGGGCCGAGGTGAACGTCGACCCAGCCGAAGGGGCGGAACGCCGTCACGTGCTGGCCGAAGTCCACGCTCTGGAACTCGCTGCCGTAATTCAGCTCAAGAAAGTCGGTGAGCTGCATGTGATCGGACAGCGAGACCGCGATGGCCTGCAAGGCAGCGCCGTGCTGCACGAAGTCTGGCCCGGCAAAGCGGCGGATGGTGAACGCGACCTCAGGATGTGAGTCGCCGAGGTCATGCGTGTAGGACGCGCGCAAAACCGTGGCGGGCAGGGTAGCGCCCACCGTACGCCCCACGTTGCCGTCGAACGACAGCGTGCCGGCGGAGAAGACGGAGGTCTGGACGTCGAATGACGTGGTCAGGTCACTGGAGTTCCCGAAGCCTTGCGCGGAACTCCCGGCGACGAACGCGACGCGCGCGCTAAGCGCGGGCGCTGCCGGCTGCTCTTTCTGCACGACCGGGACATCCAGCGCGCGTAGTACCGGACGATTCGCCGAGGAGCGCAGCGTCCACTTCCAGTCTTCGTCCTCCTGCGCGGAGCGCTTGAGGGCAGGCAGCAGCTTGACGGCTTCGAAGAGCGTGTTGAGGGTGACGTTGATGACGAGGTGGGCGCCGCTCGCCAGCGCGACGTTATCGCGCAGCGACGCAAGATAGGAGGCAGCGCTGACTTTGACGGAGTAATTGCCCGCAGGCAGGCCGTTGGCGATGTAGTTGCCGGCGGCGTCGGTAAAGACCGTGATGGTGCGGCCGAGGCCGCCCGCAGAAATGGCGACCGCCGCGCCCATCTGCGGCACACCCGCCGAATTACGCACCTGGCCCGAGATCGAAGCCCGAGTCCCCGGCATGGCTACGCCGGAGCTGTAGTTCCCACCCTGGGCCAGCGCGCAGCTGGCCAACAGCAGCAGTACTGACAGCCGTGTCGTCATTCGGACCATCGTCGATTCCCTCGCGATGACGTTGGGCCTGCTTGCTTCCGTCGTGCGGGCTCGTTCCCTTAGCCCACTCCTCAACGTGCGCCGCCGCTCGGCGCCGCCGCGGCCGTGACCGCCGGCGCATCGGCTTCCACCGCGAAGCGCGCCGTCTGGGTCAGGGTCTGGTTCGAAACGTTGTCCTTCACTTTGATCACGATCTGATACGTGCCGGGCTCGAAGCCGCCGAGCGACACACTCTTTTCGAGCGTGAGTTGATCGCCGACGTTGCCCATCTTGTCGGTCGATTCCTCGGCGTGGATCACCGACTTCTTCTCTTTGCCGGTCGTATTCAGGACTTCGTAGTCCACGCTGGCGTTGGGCTTTTTCACCGTCACTGGCTTGCCGTCCACCGTCTTGGTCTCATCCGCGAGCCCGAGATTGTAGACCTGCATCCAGAAGTTGACCTTCTGGCTCTTCTTGAACGCAGCGGGCTGGCCGTTCGCCGGCTCGACGCGCGGGCGTACTTTGGTCGAGCCCAGCACGAAGTTGCCCGAGCCGACGTTGCGTGCCGCCACCTTTTCCATCTGGTCGGCGATGATCAGCGACGAAGCCGAGAGTTTGTCGTCCGGATAATCCGGCACCACGATGCCCCGGCTCCACGAGCCGACGCGATCGCCGTTCACGTCCTTCAGCACGAGGTCCACGCGATAACGCCCGGCGCGTAGCGGCAGGGCCTTCCAATACAGGTGGCTCCCCTCGATGGCCTTCGACAGCAGCGCTTCGGGAACGGCATCGGTCACGGTGTCTTCAAAAGTCTGCGCGATGCGCCCGGTCAGCGTGGTGACGCGCCCGAAGATGTTCACCACCATGCGCTGGACGCCTTCCTTGTTGTTCCAGGTGACGTCCTTGTTCTTCATCTGGATGGTGATGGGGACCAGCACGGTCTCGCCCGCCACGCGGATGAAGTCCTGCCGCACGTCGAACGGCAGCAGGTTCACCGAGATCTTGTGCGTCACGACCTCTTCCAGGTCCTTGAACTTGATGGGCGGCGCCTTCTGCAGTTTGGCGTAGAGCTCCAGCCGGTCGAACTGCTTGCTGGAGTTCATTTCGTTGAAGGGGCCGCGGCCCAGGCGCTCCAGGCCGCCGCCGGTGAAGCGGTCGGCCTTATTGGCGAGGCCCATGGCTTCGTAGTCGGTCAGGCCGGCGCCGGGCACCATGAGCAGCGCGTCCTTCTCGGAGCGGTCGAGCGTCATGTGATATTCGCCGCACATGCAGGTGTCGACGAACTCGATCTCGACCTCCTGCCCGATGCCTTCGAGGTAGCGGTA
>CAYWSH010000071.1:6024-16930 GCA_964460655.1 uncultured Terriglobales bacterium
GCGGCCGCACCCTTGTCTTTCTTGGATTTAGCAGGCGCCGGGTCCTGGGCAAAGGTGAGGCCGGAGGCTAGGAGAATAAGGGCAAACGCTAAGAGGATCCGAAATCGGGCTAGGACGGGTTTCACTGCTCTCTCACCTCGAACCAGGGCGGACGATGGGTACATAAATTGTAAGGATTTGAGGGGCTACAGGCAAGCTGAATACCACCCGCCTGCGGGATTTCTCTGGCCGAAAAGCCTAAGAAAAGGGCTCGAGGTCAGAGGTGCGCCCGCCCCACGCCGGCCTTTCTCCCGGTTGCTCAAGGAATGCGCGGCGGCGAAACTTCTTGCGAGAAAAATCGTGCGCGATCGCAACTTCAAAACGGCATAGAAGGTTTCCGAATCGTGTAGCGGCAGATCGCCTCACTAACTTTTATAAACGGCTTCCGTCAGAGCACGTAGCCTTCCCCCAATCTGGCCCCTGAGGTGTCGCCATGGAGACCCTGCTCTACGACCTGCGTTACGCCGTGCGGATGTTGCTGCGTTCGCCCGGTTTCACGCTCGCGGTCGTCTTGACCCTGGCGATCGGGCACGGCGCGAATGTCGGCATCTTTACCGTGATGGATGCGGCGTTGTTTCGCCCGCTGCCCGGCGTCGTGGAGCCGCAGCGACTCGCGTATCTCGGCCGTACGGTCGCGGGCGTCGGCCTCGACACCCTTTCCTACCCCAATTACGTGGACTTTCGCGACCAGGCGCACGCATTGAGTGGCGTTGCCGCTTCTCACGAAGCCGCGCTGAACGTGAATCGGCGGGGAGAAACGTTCCGCGTGCTCGGCAGCATCGTCACACCGGATTACTTCGGCGTGCTGGGTGTCGGCGCACGAGCCGGCCGGTTGCTGGAGCCGGCGGATGACGTCGAAGGTGCGCCGGCCGGCGCCGTGATCAGCGAGGCACTGTGGCGCAGGTTCGGGCAACCGCGCGACCTGCTGGGACAGACCTTGGTGATCAATGCGCAGCCGGTCACCATCGTCGGCATCGCGGGCGCCGGATTCCAAGGCGTCGATCTGACGCAGCGCATCGACATCTGGCTACCGCTGGCGCATCGCTGGATCGCCATGCCAGGCTTTGCTCCTGGTGGCAACGCCCAGCGGAACCAGCGCTGGCTCGACATGCAGGACCGCAGTGCCAACTGGCTGAATTGCTTTGCGCGCTTGCGGCCAGGCGTCGATCTCGCCATCGCCGATGCCGAAGTGCGCGGCATTGCATCGCGATTGGCGGCGGATTATCAGGATGTCCTCGGCAGGCGATTCAACGTGCAGCTGATGCCAGGGATCGGCAGGGAGCCCGAAGGTCGCCGGCAGATGCAGCAGGCGAGTGCAGTACTGCTCGGCGGAGTCGGGCTCCTGTTGCTGCTCGCTTGCGCGAACATTGCGAACCTGCTGCTCTCGCGTGGCGTAGCGCGGCGGCGCGAGATCGCGGTGCGGCAGGCGCTCGGTGCGCCACGCCGCCGCCTGGTGCGACAGCTCCTCACCGAGTCCATCCTGCTGGCGTTGACGGGCGGTCTGGCTGGCATGGTGGCCAGCGTCTGGATCTCCGGCGCCATCCTGCAGCTGCTGCCGAACGCGCCCGTTGTCGTGACCGGAGGTGTCCCCGATGGGCGCGTGTTGCTGTTCGCCGGCGGCGCATCGCTGCTTGCCGGAGTGCTGTTCGGACTACCGGCGGCGTTGCAGGCGACTTCGACTAAGACGCTAGCCACGATCAAGAGCGGCTCGCAGCAGGCGGGTACGCGCCACTCCACGCTGCGGGTCGGGCTCGTCGTTGCCCAAGTGGCGCTTTCCGTCGTGCTACTCGCCGGTGCCGGTCTGCTGATCCGTACGATGCGTAACTTCAGCGGCATCGCCCTCGGCTTCGATGCGACGGAGCTGAACTTCATGATGGTCGATCCTTCACTGCAACGCTACGACCAGGAGCGCACGCAGCGTTTTGCCGCCGACTTATTGGAACGCTTGCAGGCACTGCCGGGCGTCAGGGGCGCGACCCTTGGGCGCGTGCCACCCATCAGCAGTTCCGGCTGGGGAACTGGCGTGCGCGTCGGGCGCGCCGATGCAAAGCCCGAAAGCGTGCAGTACAACATCGTGGCGCCGAATTATTTCGCGATGATGGGCATACCCACGCTTCGCGGTACCGGATTCTCACCGTCGCCTGCCGCGCCCGTCATGGTGATCAACGAGACTGCCGCCAAAGCCTGGTTCCGCGACGAAGAAGCCGTGGGGCGACAGGTCTTCCTCTACAGCGAAACCACGCCGCGCACGATCGTGGGTGTCGTGGCGGACTCGAAGTATCGGCGCTTGCTGGAAACGCCGCGCCCGTTCGCCTTCTTCCCGGCAAATGCGGCGCATCCGTTCCCGCAGGCGCAGTTGACGCTTTATCTGCGCTCGCACCTGCCCATCGCCGTGCTGCGCGAGATGGTGCAGCGTGAAGTGCGCGCGCTCGATGCCGGCTTGCCGGTCTACGGGGCGCGCACCTTCGACGAGCAGATGGGCATCTCCATCTGGCAGCAACGGCTGTTGGCGCGCTTCGTCGGTGCCTTTGCGGTGCTCGCTCTGCTGTTGGGGGTGGTAGGGGTGTACGCGGTGCTGGCGTATGCGGTGAATGAGCGCACGCATGAGCTCGGTGTGCGCCGGGTACTGGGCGCGCAGACGCGCGATGTTTTGCGGCTGGTGCTGGTGCAGGGCGCGGCGATGGCTGCCGTCGGCGCGGCGATCGGCACGGCGGGCGCGCTCGCCGCTACCAGTCTGCTGAAATCGTTCCTCTATGGGGTGTTGCCTGCCGACCCGGCGACGTTCGCGATCGTCGTGCTGCTCATCGGCACGACCGCCTTGCTCGCCAGTCTCCTACCGGCGCGCCGCGCCGCTCGTGTCGATCCGATGGTCGCGCTGCGCAACGAATGAGCGTGCCGTTGCGATGCGGCGACGAATGCACTACGCTCTCGCGCCATGAAGACGCTGCGAGTGTTCGTCACCTTGGTGTTGGGAGCGATCTGCTGCGCGCAGGAACAACCGGTCCAACTGCTCACCTCCGTCGCACTGGACGGCAAGGGCGGGACGCTGCGGAATGCCGTCATCGTGGTGAAGGACGGCAGGATCCAATCGGTTGACGCCAGCGGACGCGGCCAGATCAATGGCATGCGGACGATCGATCTGCGTGGACTGACCGTCCTGCCGGGGTGGATCGACACGCACGTCCACATCACGTATCACTTCGGTCCGAACGGACGCGCGCAGGACCGCGAGGAGACGCCGCAGCAGGCGACGCTGGCCGCGACCGCAAACGCCTGGGCGACGCTGCGCGCCGGTTTCACGACCGTGCAGAGCCTGGGTGCCGCCGCCGACAAGGCGTTGCGCGAGGCGACGGCGAACGGACTACCCGGCCCGCGCGTCATTACCTCCCTCGCTCCGCTGACCGACGGCTCGCTCACGCCCGAGCAGATACGCGAGTTCGTGCGCAAAGCGAAGTCTGACGGGGCCGACGCGATCAAGATCTTCGCGTCGAAGTCCATCCGCGAGGGCGGCGGGCAAACGATGTCCGACGAGCAACTCACGGCTGCCTGCGGCGAAGCGAAGCAGCTCGGCCTGCGCACGGTCGTCCACGCCTACAAGACGGCCATCCGCTCGGCGACGCTCGCCGGCTGCACCACCATCGAACACGGGACGTTTGCTACGAATGATGACCTCAAGCTGATGGCGGAGCACGGCACGTGGTTCGATCCGCAGGTGCGGCTCGTCATCCAGAATTATCTCGACAACAAGGCGAAGTACCTCGGCATCGGCAACTACACGGAAGAAGGTTTTGAGCTGATGCGGCAGGCGCTGCCGATGAATGCCGACCTGTTCAAGCGCGCGCTCGCCACGCCGAATTTGAAGATCACGTTCGGCACCGACGCCGTCGCCGGCGCGCATGGACGCAACGCCGAAGAGTTCATCAATCGCGTGCAGGATGCCGGCGAGCCGCCGATGCACACCATGGTTGCCGCGACATCGCTAGCAGCGCAGTCACTCGGGATCGATAAAGAAGTCGGCACGCTGGCGACCACGATTCAGGCCGACATCATCGCGCTCGATGGCGACCCGCTGAAGGACATCACCGCCGTGCGGCGCGTGGTTTTCGTGATGAAGAACGGCGTGGTCTATCGCAACGACGCTGGGCGCAAGTAGCTTTACTGCCCGAGGGTCTCCAGCTCTTTGCGGCGCGCCGCCGCCAGCTCTGGTTTGCCCCAGTCTTCGTAGAGATGCACGAGTTGGTCGGCCGCCTTCTTGATCTTGGGAAGATAAAGCGCATTCACTTTGTTGCGACGTTCCTTCATGCCTTCGAAACCAGCCACGAGCAGCGGTTCTGCCTCGGCATAACGCTTCTCGCCGGCAAGGGCGGCGCCGAGCAGGCTCTGGGTGCGGAAGCGGCGAAAATCCGACGGCATGGACTGTTGCTGCTCCGTGAGCGCCTCGCGCAGTAGCGTTTCCGCTTCGGTGTACCGCGCCTGGTCGAGTCGCAATTCGCCCAAGTCAGCGATGCTGGTGAGCGTATCGACGTGCTTCGGCCCGAGCACGCGCCGCCGCGCCTCCAACGCCGTACTCAACAGCGGCTCCGCTTCGGTGAACTTGCCCTGGCTCTCGTAGAGCGATCCCAGGATGCGTGTCGAATCCAGCGTGTCGGAATGCTCCTTGCCCAGCACACGGCGGCGCACTTCCAGCACCGACTGGAAGAGCTTCTCCGCCTCATCCAGCTTGCCCTGGCCCTGGTTTTGGACGCCGATATTCGACAGCAGAGAAAGGGTCCGCGGATGCTCCGGGCCGAGCGAGGTGCGCCACTTGGCGAGCACTTGGGAGAAAAGGGGCTCGGCTTGCGCGTACTTGCCTTCGGCGCTGTAGAGAACACCCAGGTTGTTCATCGCGTTCAGGGTTTCCGTGTGATCCGGCCCGAGCGCGCGTCGCTCGCCGTCGACGACCTCGCCGTAGAGCTTCTCCGCTTCGTCAAAACGGAAAGCGCGCTGCAGCAGCACGGCCAGGTTGTTCTTCAGCCCGATGGTGGTCGGGTGCTCACCGCCCAGCACGCGCGTCTGCGTAGCGATGAGCTCGCGTAGCAGCTTTTCCGCTTCAGGCAGCCGGCCGCGCACAAAGTCCACGCGCGCCAAGACGTTCATAGCATCCACCGTGATGCGATGATCGGGTTTCAGGTAGCGTTGCGCATCGGCCACCGCAACCGTGAGGATAGGCTCGGCTGCCGGGTACTTGCCTTCGGCCATATAGACGGTGCCCAGGTTGACGGCCGCTTCCAGCGAGTCTTCGTTCGGCGGCGCGTGCCGCCGCTCGTACGCCGCGACCGTATCGCGCAGCAAGGCTTCCGCTTCGGGATACTTGCCGGCGCTGCGCAGCGTTTCGCCGAGCGTTTCCGCGGCGGCGAGCGATTCCGGCGCTTCCCGCCCGAAAGTTGCGCGCGACAATTCGAGCGAACGGCCGAGGTGCTGCTGCGCTTCGGGGTAGAGGCTCAGGCGTTTGTAAGTCAACCCGATGGTGCGTTCGATCGCGGCTTCGACCTTGGGGCGGCCGGCAAAGCTCTTCTGCACGTCGGCGGCAGCGCGGTCCAGAGCGGTGCGGACCTTCATGTCGGGATCCGGCTTGCCGGTCTGGCCAAAAGCGCTTGCCTGGGCGAGCAGGTTGTTCTGCAGGAAGTCGTTGATGGCCTTTGCCGTTTCCGCTTCGGCGTCGGCGCGTCGCGATTCGCTTACGGCACGGTCGCGTTGCTGGTTGGCCACGCCTTCCGCGCGCACGGCGCGATCGCGTTCGCTCCTGGCGGTCTGCTCGGCGCCGACGGCGCGGTCGCGTTCGGTGCGCGCGCTGGCTTCGGCCCCGAGTGCCCGGTCACGCTGTTGCTGTGCGGCTTGTTCGGCGCGGCGCGCGCGAAAGGATTCGGTCAAGCTGGCGGTAATGCCGGCAATGAGCACGATGAAGACCGCGACCACGCCGTAGACGAGCGCGCGGTTGCGGCGTGCGAATTTCTGCAGCTGATAAAGCGTCGAGGGCGGCCGCGCGACGATCGGCTCGTCGTGCAGGAAGTGCCGGATGTCGGCCGCTAGATCGGAACACGAAACGTAGCGGTGCGCCCGGTCCTTGTCGAGCGCCTTGGCGACGATGGTCTCGATGTCTCCGCGATAGACGCGGCTTACTGAGCTCAAGCGCGCCGCGTCCTCCTCGAGGATGGCGCGCAGCATCAGCGGCGCGGCCAGGTTGGCGTCTACTGGCGGCCGGCCGGCCAGCAGCTCATAGAGGATCACGCCCAGCGAATAAACGTCGGTGCGGGTGTCGAGGTCGAAGGAATCGACCGTGATCTGCTCCGGACTCATGTAGGCATACGTCCCTACCAACTGTCCGGTCTCCGTGTGCCGCGTCGACTGCGGGTCCTTATCGACGATCCGCGCCACGCCAAAGTCGAGGACCTTGCTCTGGCCTTGCGCGTCCACCAGGATGTTGGCGGGCTTGAGGTCGCGATGGATGATGCCGCGCTGGTGCGCGTGCTGCACCGCGTCGCAGATGTGCGCCATCAGCTCGAGCCGCGCGTGTACATCGAGCTTGTTCTGTGCCGCGTAGTCGAGGAGCGGCAGGCCCGCGATGAGCTCCATCGCGAAGTACGGCTGCGGGCCGTACTCGGTCTCGATGCTGCCGGCTTCGTAGATCTGCGCGATGCCGGGATGCTGCAGCCGGCCGAGGACCTGCGCTTCCTGCTCGAAGCGACGGCGCAAGTCCGGCGTGGCGAAGCCCGATCGTATGAGCTTCAGCGCGACCTTGCGCCGTGGATGCTCCTGCTCCGCCTCATACACTGCGCCCATGCCCCCGTGAGCGAGCAGGCGCAGGACGCGGTAGTGCCCGATGGTGGATGGAATGCCGGCCGGCCCCACACTGGTGCGGTCTCCGACCTGCATACCGGCGGTCGGCTGAATATCGGGGCGCGAGCCAGCCGGCGAACGCTCGTCAACCGCCACGGTGCGCCCCTTTCATGCTGGTTGATGTGACCGCATCAGCCTGATGCTTACGTCGAGGTCGCGGTCCAGTTATCGTCGCCATCGCCCGCGGCTGCGCCCAGGCTGCGCGGCTGCGCCGCCTGCGCCTGCACACACTTGCCGCGATATTGATTGTTGGGGCAAGCGCCGTTGAAGTTGTAGGTGTTACCGCCAGTCGTGAGCGAGAACTTCAGCGCGTTGCCGCTGCTGGCGTTCTGGTCCACGGTGCAGGTGGTCCCGGCATACGTTACGCCGACGCTCGATGTCCCGGCGCCGGTCACGACCATGGTGCCGTTCGGCCCGCTGGGTGTGACGGTCGAGTTGTAAGTCCCATTCTTTGCCATAGCTTCCTCTCTTAAGCTGGATCGAGATTCTGCGGACCGCCTGCTCTGTGGCAGCGTGTCCACTGCGGTGCCTGTGATGATGCGGTCCGCCGGTTACTCAGGCCGCTGCAGGTTGTGCGGATGCGGCGGAATTGTTGCACCGCTGGTGCAACAAGTAAATGGATTTCAGCCAGGTAACGCTGCTGGCAAGGCGCCAACTACCGCAAGCCTTTAGTTGCTGTACTCGAATTCGGCGTACTCGCCGTACTTGCCGCTGTGGTCGAACCTGATCTCGCCGACGTCGACCTTCAGAGTCGCGGTCTTGCCGAGGTCGGCCCACTTCGACGTGAAGCCGGTCGGCTTCCGCAGTTGCAACTCTTCGGCTGCACCGGTCACGGGATTGGTGATGGGCGCAAGCTCCTCGTGCAATAGCTTGCCGGCGACGGCGCGGCTCTTCAGGCCGTCGATCTTGACGTCGAAGCGCGCGAATTGCGTCGGCAGACGCTTGGCGGTGACCGACGCGAAGATCGTCCATGGACCGCCGTTCTGGCCGCTGGTCAGAGCTTCGAGCGCGGCACGCTGCGGCGGTGTGGCGCGCTCATCGGCTACGACGACCGCAGTCACGTTGCCCTCATGCAGCGGGCCGGGCGAATGTCCGAGCCAGCCGAAGGTCAAGCCGGTGAGATCGACACCGTCATATGTGCCTGCGCGGACGTGCCACACGTACCCGCCCTCGCAGAATCCCTGTGTCGGCCGCGCGTTGAAGCTGCATGGACATCCCCAGTCGCAACTGCACGCACCCAACAGCACGCCCTTCAGGTTCCACTTGGACATGATCGTCTCCCGCCGATGATGATACGACGCGCCAAGATTATACGAGGCGTGGTAGTAGTGGTTGCCCCTTTCTAGAATCGCACCATGTCGAAACTTGCTCTTTTCCTTTCTTTCTCAGTCATGCTCGCGGCGGCGCCTGCTTTTGCGCAGTCGCCGAATACCGCGTCGCTCGTGGTCGTGGTCGCTGACCAAAGTGGCGCCGTCGTGAAAGACGCGAAGATCGCCGCCGCCAACGCCGCGACAGGTGCTGCCCGCGAGGCCCTGACGGGCAGCGACGGCACCGCGACGATCCCCGCGCTCTCGCTGACGGGCACTTACACGGTAAGCGTAGCGAAGCAGGGTTTCGGCACGGAAGAGCGCAAGGACATCACGCTGCGCGCCGGCGAGACGGCGACCTTGAAGGTCACGCTGCACGTCGGTTCCGCCGCAGCGGAAGTAACGGTGATCGGCACGGTGGAAGGCGTGCGTACCGATCCGCAGATCGGCCGGAGCCTGGAGAGCGCGACGCTCGACGAGACGCCGATCCTCGGCCGCAAGATCACGAGCGTGCCGCTGCTGAACTCGGCGTTCCGCCAAGGGAAGGGCACCGGCGACCTGTTTGTCAACGCCACGTACTTCATCACCGGCGTGGGTTCGCGGCGCGCCGCTACGATGACGCTCGACGGCGCCAACAACGATGAAGGTTGGGGACGCCAGACGACGATCGCCACGGTCCCGCTCGGCGCCGTACAGGAGATGACGGTGCTCTCCAACGCGTTCTCGTCGGAGTTCGGCTGGACGTCCGGACCGGCGCTGAACGTCGTCACCAAGTCAGGTACGAACGGCTACCACGGCGAAGGCATCTTCCTGTACCGCCCCGGTGATTGGCAGGCCGAGACGTTCTCGACAGACAACTTCTGTGCGAAGTCGGTAGCGAGCTGCGTTGTGCCTTCCACGTTGAAGGCGATCAATCCGGCAGACGTTCCCGATGAACTCAAGCAGGTCTCCGCTTCGCTGGGTGGGCCGATCATCCGCGACCGCACCTTCTTCCATTTGACCGCCGATTACACGCACCAGGACCGCACGGCTCTGCTCTCGAGCACGCTGCCCGCGTTCTTGCTGCCGTCGAATGGTTCTCTGGGTTACGAAGGCCACTATCGCCAGACGCTCGTGGACGGACGGCTCGACCACAAGCTCACCGCGCGGCAGAGCCTGATGTTCCGCACCAATATCGACCGCTTCGACGACGATAATCCGGGCGGCGCGGTGGGCGGCACGAATGCACCGGCCACGGCGCGCGACTACGCGCGCCGGTCGTGGACCACGCAGCTGAATCACACCTTCGTCTTCAACCCTGGGCTCATCAATGAAGCGCGGTTCGCCTGGCTGAATGGCGATCCGGTCACGCTCTGGGCGGCGAAGAACCTCTCGACCACCTACACGCGCAGCGGTTCGGTGCCATTCACCATCGGGCAGTCGCGCTCTTCCAACCTGTGGGGACATCAAGGCCAGTTCTCGGACACACTCTCCTGGTCGCGCGGCAAGCACTATCTGCGTTTCGGCGGCAGCATCATGCACCACACGGCCGGTGGTTTTGGCAGCGAACCGGGGACGGCCGTGCTGGGTACGTTCACCTTCCGCAACACCACGACTGCGCCGTTCGACCAGCTCACGCTGAACGATGTGCAGAGCTACACGCAGCCCATCAACTTCGGCGTCAGCAGCTACGAGTTGCCGCAGTGGCTGGTGAGCGGGTTCATCCAGGATGACTGGAAGCTGCGGCATGACTTCACGCTGAACCTCGGCTTGCGCTACGACCGGCAGACCTTGACCGATGCCATGCTGAACTTTGCGCCGCGCGTCGGCTTTGGGTGGAATCCGTGGGGCAATGCACGCACCTCGATCCGGTTCGGCTACGGCATGTACTACACCCAGATCCGCACGAATAACCTTGCCAGCTATCTGGTGAATGGACTCGACGGCCTGACCACGTACACTGCCATACCCGGCCAGACCGGCTTCCCGACCTGTCTCAGCGGTTCGTGCCTGCCGGTGAACGTAGATCCGAGGACCGTGCCGGCTTCGCAGCTGCCGGCGCGCGACATCGTGATCCGCGCGGGACAGCGCGCCTTCTACCAGACACAATTCGCCAAGTACGGGCTGAACTTCAACCTGCTGCCGAACTATCCCGATGAGTTCCGCAACCCGCGCAGCCAGGTGCTATCCATCGGCACGGAACGTGAAGTCACACGCGGCCTGTTCGTCGGCGCCGACTATGTGCATCAGCATCTCGACAACATCGATCGCACGGTCGACCTGAACGCGCCCGCGCCCTTCGACCGCACGGCCCCCGGCCAGTTCCGCTGCCCGGTGGGTGTAGCGGGGCCGTGCACCGCTGCCCAGGCGGTCGCTGCGGCCAACGTAACGCGCCCCATCCTGCCGGTGAACGGTGGCATCCGCCAGGTGAACGTCCTGATGAACCTCGGCGACGCCGATTACAACGGCCTGCAGACCCAGGTGAGCTTCCGCCGCCTGAAGAAGCTGTATGCGAACGTCAGCTACACGCTGTCGAAAGCCACGAACACGACCGAACCCGACGGCAACGGCATCGCACCCAACGAGCCGAATCTCGCGCGCCTGGGCGAGACGGAGCGGGGCCCGAGCGTCGTCGATCAGCGGCATCGCGCGGTCGTCTTCTTCAGCTATGACTTCCCCTGGAATTTCCGTGCCGGCTCGCTGAG
>CAYWSH010000072.1:0-5599 GCA_964460655.1 uncultured Terriglobales bacterium
CGGTGCTGCCACCACAACCACGCCAGCGAAAAGGGAAGCAGCGTGGCCAGCGCAGGATTCGTCAACAGAATGAATCCCCACAACACGCCAAACCAACGCCAGCGTGCCGGTGTTGCATCGTCCGCGAGCAGCAGCGTTAGCCAATACGCCAGCATCACTAACAACGCCGACAAGCTGACTTCCCAAACCCACTCGCTCGGCCACTTCGCCAGGTGTGGCGTGACGGCCCAAAGCCAGCCCGCAAGCAGTGCGGCGCTGCGTCCGACGGTCTTCCGGCCGAAGTGATAGATCGGCCAGCAGGTGAGCGCGGCGAACACGCTGTTGAGCGTGAGCACCACGAATCCTGAGGCGTCGCTGAAGATGCCGAACAACTTGAACACGCCCGCAACCATGTACGGATAGACCGGGCCGAGCCACGCGGTCGGGCCGGTCGAGCCCTTGAAGGGCGAGCCGAAGCCCTCACCCGCGGCGATAGAGCGCGCGATGCTGCCCGTCTCGAGGCCGAAACTGTAGTGTTCGTTCTCCGCTGAAAAGTGGTAGTTGTGCTGCAGCACGATCAGAGCGATCCGTACCGCAAACGCGACCAGGGCCATCCAAACCCACGGCGCGATGCGTCGTTCGTCGGCGCGTTGCACGGCTTGCTTCTCCACCGCGTTCGTCATCCTGAGCGCAGCCCGCCGCGGCGGGCGAAGTCGAAGGATCCCTATTGTGACTCGACTCTGAGCCCTTGACGATAACGTCTCGTGCTACTTTCGTGGTTCCAAACATGCCACAGGACGCCACCGGTCGCACCCTGCTCGTCGCGGCGCTGCTGCTTGCCGCGCTCGTCTACGCCGGTACGCTGCAATACGGCTTTGTGTACGACGACGGTGTTCAGATCGTGCTCAATCCGGCCGTACAGTCATGGCACTTTGCGCCGCGCTACTTCACGCAGAGTGTGTGGTCGAACGTGGTCACCGCGCCAGCGCCCTATTACCGGCCGATATTCTTGTGGTGGTGCCTGCTCAACTTCACGCTCTTCGGGCTGAAGGCGTGGGGCTGGCACCTCGCGACCGTGCTCGTGCACCTTGTCGTCACTGCGCTGGTCTTCCGCCTGACGCAACGACTTACGCGCGACGACGTCGCGGCGGGCTACGCAGCGCTCATCTTTGGGCTGCACCCGATCCACATCGAGAGCGTCGCCTGGATCTCGGGCGTGACCGATCCTCTGCTGGCGGTCTTCTTTATAGGGTCGTTCCTGTGCTGGCTGAACTGGCGCGAGCAGAAGGCACGACGCGCGTCTTGGCTGGCCGCATCGATCGTCCTTTATGCGCTCGCCGCGGCCAGCAAAGAGACCGGCGTTGTGCTGCCGCTGGTCATCTTTGGCTACGAGTGGCTGGTTGCCGCTCGCCAAGAACCCGCGCTGCAACGACTCAAGCGTGCATGTGTCGAAGAGCTGCCGTTCGTTGCGGTGACTGCGCTGTACTTGTGGCAGCGCAGCGCGGTGCTCCATGGCTTACGACAATCGCGCATACCTTTGCCTTGGACGGCCGTGCCGCTGACGTGGCCGTCGCTGCTGTGGTTCTATGCGCACAAACTGTTGTGGCCGGTCGGGTTGAGCCCGTTCTACGACCGTCCGTACGTGCTTACCCCGACTTGGCAGCTCTTTTGGCTGCCACTGCTTCTGCTCGTGGTGATCGCAGCGCTCCTGGCGTTCCGCCTGCGCCAAGACGCGATCGCGAAGTTCAGCCTTCTGCTTCTCGCCGCACCCATCCTGCCGGTGCTCGAGATCCTCAGCCTCGAGCCGCGCGAGATCGCCCACGACCGCTATCTGTATCTGCCATCCTTCGGCCTCGCGATCCTGGTCGCGTTGGCGCTGCGGAGCTTGCGCTGGGGTGAACGCGAGCTCTTCCGGTTGCCGGCCGCGCAATTCGCGGCGGTCGCAGCGCTGGTGGTCGGGTTTGGCGTGGGCGTCGCGGTCCAAGAGCAGTATTGGGCGAACGACATCCTGCTCTTTTATCGTGCGGTGCAGATCGCGCCGACGAGCGAAAGCGCGACCAGCAACCTGGCGAATGCGCTGCTGGTGCGCGGCCACTACGACGAAGGCATCTACCTGCACCGGCAGCTGCTGGCACGCGATCCACGTTATTGGATGTCGTACTACAACCTGGGCAACGCGTACTTCCAGCACGGCCAGTTCGACGACGCCGAACGCAACCTCTTCGAGGCGGCGAAGCTGCAGCCGCAGAACCCGCAGCTATTCCTGTTCCTTGGCCTCGTGCAGAAGAAGAACGGCCATCCGCGCGAAGCTGAAGCCAACCTGCGCGAGGCGATCAGGATTTGGACCACTGGCCTGGGCGCACACTACCAGCTCGGTCTGCTGCTCGCCGAACAGGGCCGCAACGCAGAAGCAGCACAGGAATTCCGCTCCGAGTTGCAGCTCGACCCCGACCAGCCGGCCGTGCGGGAGGCGCTGGCCAAGGCTGAGGGGGGTACCCCCTCCCCCCTACCCTAGTCTTGAAAACAAAGGGGTTATCACAAAGTATTCAAAACACAGAGGTTATGCGATTCGGCGCGTGTGCTTTCAAGCGGTTACGGGCAGTGTCCCCGTAAAGTATTCCGGACAAAAGGGGTTGTGGGTTGTCAAAGAACGCTGTCTGCCTCTGAAAACGATAGTCGATTGAGGATGGAGATGCAAGCAAAGATTCCCTCAAAAGTCAGTCAGATACGGCTTGTATAGCTTAAAGTTTCTTGGGAAGACTCGGTACTTAGACGCCTGCTGGTACTCGGTATGCGCCGTTAAACAGCTCGATAACTGGAAGGGCTTTGTCATCGGTAACTGACCAACGCACACGGACATGCCCGGGCCTGCCTTCAATTACACGCCGGGTTTTCACTAATTGTCTAATCTGTCTTTCAACCGTTGAGTCTCGTTGCGGCGGTTTCCCGGCACCCATTGCCGTGCAAAACAGTTCTGGTGTTCTTGCTCTAAGGCGGCGCAGATCGGTATCTCGTGGTAAGCCGCTTCCTGAGAAGGGTGTTACCACGGCAATCGGCTCTGGCGTTAGAAGCTGCCGCCAAACCTCTTCGCAGTCCGCATTCGATGATCCGTGATGTGGCACTTTGAAGATGGCTGCCGGAGTCCGATCTTGGCTCGTGGACAGGATGGCATTCCAGCCGTCGCCCGTTCCTTGCGTATGCTCAAGATCAGCACCTAACAAAGCCCTTTTATTGCCGGCTTCAATCCACAGAACAACCGAAGTGTGGTTCGGTGGGCGGTTAACAATTCGTTGTTGAGGATCTCCCGCCCGAGGCAACCAAGCGGCGATGTCCCGAAACGCGCTCTTGACAGTTCCGTCGGAGGGGCTAATTGCAGTAATGCTCAACGGAAATGCACAGTCACCAGTCTTACGCAGAAGGCGACGATTTGCGATTGCGAGCATGGGGGCGATGAGCGCTCTCGCCATGCGCGCGTTGCGTCGCTCGAGAAGGAGACGAAAAATCGCCGCGAACTCGTCAACACCGGAATGTTGTGGAATATTCTCGTCGGCCAAGCCAACGAGCGTGCGAAAGTTTTCAGTGTCCAACGCGGCAGAGCAACTAAACTCCGCGGATAAGCCGAGTCGCAGAACCGTCGTCAGACCACGAATGTGATCGTCGTGCCAATGAGTCGCCACGATGAGCTTGACGCGGTCAAGAGTGTCGTTGCCGAAGCCGCGAAGGTACTCCACTGCGACCGGCTCCTTGTTTCCACGGCCAATGCAGGAGTCTACGACGCACCAGTCCCCATCCCCGAGGTGAATAACGACGCATTCGCCTCGCCCGGGCCCTATGATTGAAATCTCTAATTCGTCGGCCTTGGGTGCCGCCGTGAGGCTCACACTTCCGTCCGGAAGACTTCGCTAATATCCTCGCCGCGTTTCTTGGCTCGTATGAGAGCGCTTCTCGTCCAATTGGGCACTCGACGAAATTGGACGACAGAAACGTTGCGAAGCTGTCCCGCCGGCGATTGCTCGGCACCTATGGTCAAAAAGAACGGAGCCCCGACGATAATCAACGGCCGATCTTCCTCTGAGACCTCCGCGAACTCGAACGTCATCAACTCGTCCGGATTTGCAGGATTCGTCTTGTCGGCGAGGATTGACTCAAAGCTGTTCGGAGTCGTCGAGATTACCGTTCCCTCAAAGGTTTGACGCGTACGCAGAGCCGGTACTCGTGTGCTAAAGGTCACTGCAGGCGCCTGCGGTTTTACCACCGCCGCTCGAGGAACATATTGAACGCCTTGTGGCGTTTGCCCGGATTGCGCTGGTGCTGGCCCGTCTTCTCCCTCAACCTGAGCGGTCGTCTCGGGGAAGGAAGTTAGGTCGTCGCCTCGCTGTGACGATCTTGGCCCCAAGTCAAAGAGAAACTCCAGTTGGCGGTGAAAGCTCGTCAACAGGTGTTCTTCGTTACTTGCTTGCCCAGTCGAGGATGTGGTTTGCGATCTTGGCGGCATAGGTCTGCGATGACTCCCATTCGTCGTTTAGAACCTTCATTAAGGCTTTGAGGCTGCCCTCCTCGGGGCCTTTGAAGTGATGATTCGTTTCGAAATACGCTCCACGCGGTTTCACCTGCGTCGACGGTTCAACCTTGATGGTCAATCGAAGGTTTTGTGTGTTTCGCTTAAGCGCGGTTATCGACACCGACAACATGCCGGGGCGCTCATAGCCGTCCATAATCTCTTTCCATCCATCTTTCGGTGCCAATCGGTCACCCAAGAGATGCCAGGCTTCCTCGGATGATATTGCGAAATGCATCTGCCGATTAAGGCCCATTGCCGTAACCGGAGTGTGTTCGAGAACAAAGAAAGTCCCAAGAACCAAATCCTTTAATGGCTCGTGACTTGTGTTGGGCTTACTTGCTGCGACAAAGCGATCGTTAGTCGCCTGCACGACGAACCTCTCGGTCTCGAACTGGCAAACCTGTCTCTCCAAGATCGTCACTTTTTCGGCGGACGCCACCTCCGACTGGGGAAGTAGGTTTTGGCTGCCGAACCACTGGGGTTGAAAGATCGACGGGTTAAAAGAACCAAGGAGCACAATATTGCTGCCGCTGCGGTCTGGTGCGCGCTCGGCCATCGAAGTGAAATAATACTGCAAAACAGCAGATAGTCGAATTCTGTTATCGGTCCGACGTTGGCGAGTTACCACGCGTTTTCCCGCTGGCGAGGTCGGGTCTACGACAGCCCGCCTTCCACAGGGCGCCTACGGCGCTGGTCGAGGCACGAGGAGCGACCGCCGACCTTTCTCCAAGAAAGATCAGCCGCAGGTTCGACTTCGCTGACACCCTGCGCCTGTTCTCCCAGACGAGCAAGAAGCTCGTCTGGGGCACCCAGGCAAACTGGGGTGGCGAGGGTTGGGCTCCTGGTTCGTGCCCACACAAGCAACATCGGCTTGTGTGGGGCACCCAGGTCTGAGATCTCAGTCAGCGCCCTCTTTTCTTTTTCTGGCGATGCGGGCTGCGCGTCGGTTGCTCTTCTTCCGCCAGCGCGAACTGGATGCGGCGCTGCATGCGGTCGACGCGGTCCACCCAGACCTGCACTCTATCGCCGAGCGAAAACATGCGGCGCGAGCGCTCGCCG
>CAYWSH010000072.1:5699-16392 GCA_964460655.1 uncultured Terriglobales bacterium
CGCTCGGTCTGGCTGGATTGCTCGGCGATCTGGTGGAGTTCGTCGAGGTCGATCGGGCCGCCTTGCTTGCGTGGCGCGGACACCCTCGTCCGCGTCTGCTCGGGTGAGTACGGCCATGCCACCGGCGTGCCACGGCCGAAGGGCACGCCCTCTCGCTGCTCCTCCGCGGCGTCGTGCAGGACGGATTTCAGGATGCGGTGCACAATGAGGTCGGGATAACGCCGGATGGGCGACGTGAAGTGCGTGTAGCTCGGTGCCGCGAGCGCGAAGTGGCCGACGTTGTCTTCCGAGTAGCGCGCCTGCTTGAGTGAGCGCAGCATAAGGTAGCTGAGGATGCGCTCTTCGGGCTTGCCCGCGACCTTCTGTGTCAGCTTCTGGTACATGCGCGGGGTGATGTGGACGTGCTTCGGCAGCTCGATGGTCTGCGGCTGCCGGCCAGTGTGATGCGCGGCGCGGCGGTCGCCGCGCGGCGTAATACGCTGCACGGGCAACGGCCCAACGCCGAGCGAATAGCCGAACGCCGCGGCGACGGTCTCGAATTCGAAGACGCGCTTCGGTTCCGGCACTTCGTGGATGCGGTAGACGCTCGCGATGTCCTTCTGTTCAAGGTAGTTGGCCACACATTCATTCGCCGCGAGCATGAATTCCTCGATCAGGCGGTGCGCGGTGTTCCGCTCGGAGCGTGTGATGCCGCGCATCAGGCCTTGCTCGTCGAACTCGATCTGCGGCTCGGGCAAGTCAAAATCGATGCTGCCGCGGTGCACGCGCTTGCGGTTGAGCAGCGCGGCGAGGTCGCGCATCAGCTCGAACGTCGGGACGAGCGGCGCATAGCGCTTGCGCAGAGTCGCGTCCCCTTCGAGCACGCCGAAGACATCGGTGTACGTCATGCGCTCCTGCGAGCGGATGACACCCTCGCACAGCTCGAAGCCGACGACCTCGGCGTGATGATCGAGCTCCATGACGCAGGAGAGCACGAGCCGGTCGAGGTGCGGGCGCAGGCTGCATACGTCTGTCGAGAGCTCGAGCGGCAGCATGGGCACGGCGCGGTCGGGGAAGTAGACGCTGGTGCCGCGCAGGCGCGCTTCGTCGTCGATGGCCATGTCCGGGCGGACGTAGTGCGCCACATCGGCAATGTGGACCTGCAACTCGAAGTTGCCGTTGGGCAGGTGGCGCACGGTGACGGCGTCGTCGAAGTCGCGCGCTGTCTCGCCGTCGATGGTGACGATCGGGAAGCTGCGAAAGTCGCGGCGATGGCGGAGTTCGCGTGCGGGAATGACTTCTTCGACGCGCTGCGCCTCGTGCAGCACGGCGTCAGGAAAGCGATGCGGGATGTGGTGCTTGCGGATGACGATCTCGACGTCGACGCCGAAATCGTCTTCGTAACCGAGTATCTCGACTACGCGGCCGCGCGGTGGCGAGTGCGGCGTAGGCCACTGGGTGACTTCGACGTCGACGACGACATTCTCTAAGTCATCCGACGGGGACACGGGCGAGTCGCCCCTGTCCACCCGAGTTATTCTTTTCCTGCGCGCTTCGGTGCCGATGACGCGATGCTGCTTGTCCGCGCGCTCTACCGGCCATTCCTGGCGGTGTGGGATGATGATCTCCTGCGTGATCTTGTCGTCGCTGGGCGTGACGTAGTTGTGCCGCGAGCCATAGTGGAACGTGCCGACCACCGTGGCATGCGCGCGGCCGGCGACGCGGGCGATACGTCCCTCGGCGCGGCCATCGTGTCGCACCGGCCCGACCTCGACCAGCACGCGATCGCCGTGCATGGCCGAGCCGATGGCGGGCGGGGGGATGTAGATGTCGCCGGCGATCTTTTGTTTCACGTCGGCGCTCTCGGGGATGACAAAGCCGTAGCCGTCGCGGTGCATCGTCAGCCGTCCCGCGACCAGGTTCCGCCCGGCGGTGGCGCGCGGCAGGGCGTAGACGCCGCGCTCGATCTCGATCAGCTCGCCGCGGTGTAACAGGCGTTGGAGGCGGTCCTCCAGGTCGCGGCGCTCATCACCGTGCAAGCCCAGCTCGCGCACCAATTGCTTGAAGCCGGCTGCTTGCTTGGGCTGCTTCTCGATCTTTTGAAGTATTGCCCTGTCAGATAGCATCGTGGAGGTCAGTGTCCGTTCGGCCATCCATCCTACGTGCCTTTGTCATTCGCGGTAAGGGCTTCATCCGATATAGAAAGTGCATGCACGCTGGGAAGATTTACTCGTTCGGGAGCACGCGCAAGTCGATCCGGGTGCAACATAGCAACCCTGGACTGCATTTCGTTGTGACCGCGCGAGTGGCCCGCGACGTGCGAGTCCGTCGGCGAGTTTCTCAGTCAACCAATCTTTCATTCGGTCAGTCGCTCGTACCTTGCTCCCGGCAAGACTGACAGATTGAAAGGCTGACCGACTGGTCCACCCAATGAGAGAGGAACCGAACACCATGTGGAAGCCCAATACCGCTCCCAATCCCAACGCTCCGAATCCGCCGGCGCCCGAGCCGAAGCCCGCCAACGCAGCTACCCCGGAGATGCCGCCGGTCTCGCCGCGCTTCACCCCGACGGCGCAGTCGGCGAGCAGTGACCAGGCCACCATCGGCAAGTCGCTCTGCGTCAAAGGCGAGGTCACGGGCTCGGAATCGCTCTACATCGACGGCCGCGTAGAGGGCAGCATCAACCTGCCGGGTCATCGCGTCACCATCGGGCGGAATGGCACGGTCACGGCCAACGTGGTCGCGCGCGAGATCGTCGTGCTCGGCAAGCTCAAAGGGAACCTGAGCGCGAGCGACCGGGTGGACATCCGCAACGAAGGATCGTTGACCGGCGATGTGGTGGCGCAGCGCATCTCCATCGAGGATGGCGCGTTCTTCAAGGGCGGGATCGATATCCGCAAGCCCGGCGCGAAGGCTGAGCCGCATGCGGAAGCTGCGTCAGGGAAGGAACCCGCCGGCCCCGTCGCGGTCAGCGCGTAACTTACTATCGTAGAGACGGGGTGCCCCGTCTCTACTTTGCATTCGTCCTCAGGGACGGCGAGACTCACGTCATGCCCGAAGTGCGCTCCCCCGAACACCCGTTCGTCGACCGTCTGCTCCGCTTCTTCCACATGGTCTGCAAGCATCGCCACACGTCACAGATCTTCCCGGCGCGCGGCGATGAGACGCGCATGCTCACGGCGCGCGCGTCGCATTACATCGTCTGCTTCGACTGCGGCAAGCGTGTCGCCTACGACTGGGAGAACATGCGAAGGCTGGATTAGGATCGGGGTCGCCCGCGCAAGACTCGCGGCAGCTCGGAGCGGGTGAGCCACAGTCCCAGTGCGACCGCAGCGCCCCACGTCACGGTGACCAGCGCGAGCGACGTGACATCGTCTATCCGGCTGCCGGTGAGCGGCACCGCCTGTGCGACCGCGACGCCGGCGATGGCAGCGAACACGGCTGTTGCCAGAGCTTTTCCGAGCTCCATCCACTTCATCGTGACGAACGGCACCAGGCGGCGACGGCCCAGGAGCCACGCCAACGCGACGGTCTGCGCCACGATGCCGACGTTCGATGCCATCGCCAGGCCGGCGGACGCATAGGCTCGAAAGAAAACCATAAAGACCGGGATCGAGAACAGCGTGATCGTCGTGGCGGCGAGCATGGGCGTGAGCGTGTCGCGCGTGGCATAGAACGCGCGCGCGTAAAGCGCCTGCGCCGCCCAGAAGGCGAGCGACATGCAGAAGACGGCGAAGAAGACGCTCGCCGCTTGCGCGTCGGCGAAGTGGAAGCGGCCACGGCGGTACACCAGGTCGACGATGGGCAGCGCCCCGGCGACAAGCCACGCGCTCAGCAGGAAGGAAGCGGCAGCCGTGCGATAGACCGCGTCGCTGATCGTGCGGCCGAATTCCTCCAGCTTCTTTTCGCTGAACAGACGCGCGAAGAACGTCATCGAAGCCACGCCGATGGCTTGTCCAAGCACACCGTAGGGCACCGAGAACAGGCGCTTCGCATAATTCAAGCGGCTGATCTCGCCGACACTGCTGGAGGCGAACCAGCGCATGATCCATTCATCGGCCGAGGCGAGCGAGACGCCGAGCATCAGCGGGATGGAGAGCCAGACCCATTCGCGGAAGCCGGGTTCGCGGATGGTGAAACTCGGCCGATAACGCATCCCCGCGCGCGCGGCGCCGATGGCGTTGATCAGGAACGGGCCGGCGAAGGCGCCGACGACGGCGCCCACGGCGAGCGCCGCAATGCCGAGCTGTCGCGAGAGCGTGATGCCGCCGACGACGATGCCGAGCGTGTACAGGATCGGCGCGATCGCTGGTACCAGGAACATGCGTCGTGCGAGCAGCACCGCCGCCAGCACTCCGCCCACGTAGAAGAACAGCTGCATCGGCAGCAGGATGCGGGTGAGGTGTACACACAACTCGGCCTGGGCGGCGTCAAAGCCGGGGAAGACGAGCCGCACGAGCGGTTCCGTAAAAACCTCACCGATCGTGATCAAGGCAGCGAGAACGATGACCATCAACGTGACGACGACGTTAAAGACGCGTTGTGCCTCGTCCTCGCGGTCCTCCGCGAGGTAGCGCGTGTAGATGGAGACGAAGGTGATCGAGGCTGCGCCGCCGGCGACGATGTAATAAAGGTAATCGGGGATCTGGAAGGCGGCAACGTAGGCGTCGGTCTGCGTGCCGACGCCGAAGGCCCACGCGATGTACGCCTCGCGCAGGTAGCCCATGACGCGCGACGCCATCTGCGCGGTCACCAGCAGGAGCGTGGCGGTGTACGCGGTGTGCTGGTAGCTTGGCCGCAGCACGTGCCGTGCGCGCTTCCAGGCTCCGGGTTGTGGCGCCGCGGGGTCCACTCCCATGATTCTACGGGCGGCGTCGTGCGCCCACGATTGGCTGGTGATGTGCGCTTAGTCCGCCGTCACGGGCCTGGTGCCCAGCACCGCGTGCTCGGCGTAGCGTCCGACGTGCAGAGTGCGCTCGCGTGCGTCCTTCTTGCGGCGATAGAACAAGGCCCATGCGGAGCCGACGATGACGATGAAGGCGCACGCTTCCACCAGCACCTTTTCGCCGTCGAACCAGTCGATGGGCTGGTTGGCGACGTGCGGGTCGGTGAAGAGCGCATGCGCCAGGCCGAACCCGGCCACACCGTAAACGAGGAAGTGGATCAGTTTCCACAGTCGCCGCCCGAGCCGCAACCTGATGTAGGACGTAACGACCACGACCATGAGTCCGTACAACGCGATGGCGCCCAGCGTGTTGATGACCGGCTGTTGCGGCGAACTTATTGGCACGAGGACATCAAAGACGCTGAAGCTTACCGTTTTCGCGAATAGCAGGAAGACGGGATGCAGCAGCGTCAGAGAGATCGCCAGGTACGCTGTCCAATTGTGCAGCGCGAATAGATTGATGTGGCGATGCGGCCAGTGGCGCAAAGGGCTGTAGCGAACGGCCATCAGGAGGCCGAGGCATATGTTCAGCGTGGCAAGCGCTACGGCCGCCAAGCCGACATAGGCACTCAGGTCTAGCGCCGTCATTGTTATTGTCGCTCCGCTCCCCAACACGAAGGACAACCTTAACCCAACTCGTCTGCATTGGGGCATTGTCCTTCAGGCATCGCGCGGGCGTGCAGCGCCATCCATGGTGGCGTAGACTTTCCGTATGAAGAAAGCGCTTGTTGCCCTCCTACTCGTCTCCACGCTTGGTTTCGCCGCCGGCAAAGACAAAAAAGAAGAAGAACGCCTGAAGGAAGCCGGCGACGTCATGAAAGAGATTCTCAACATCCCTGACAATATCCCGCAGTCGATCCTGAACCGCGCTGAGTGCCTCATCGTGCTGCCATCGGTGAAGAAGCTGGCGATCGGGATCGGCGGCAGTTATGGCCGCGGGGCGATGATCTGCCGCAGCGGCGAGCATTACACCGGCCCGTGGGGTACGCCGGCGATGTACGCCCTTGAGGGCGCGAACATCGGGATCCAACTCGGTGGCAACGCGACGGATTTTGTCCTGCTGGTGATGAACCCGAAGGGTGCGAAATCGCTGCTGCACAGCAAGGTGAAACTGGGCGCCGATGCCGCTGCGGCTGCCGGTCCCAAGGGGCGCGCCGCCGCTGCGGACACCGACATCGTCATGCGCGCCGAGGTCCTGACGTACTCGCGCTCACGCGGCCTGTTCGCCGGCATTTCGCTCGAAGGTTCGACATTGCGGGAAGACAACGGCGCCAACGAGAACCTTTACGGCAAGAAGCTGAGCGCGGAAGACATCATCCGCAAGGGCGCGGCGCACACGCCGGCGGCCGCGCAGGGGCTGGTGTCGCTGCTGAACAGCAAATCGCCGAAGAACGAATCGGACCCGAAATCGTTGCAGTAGCCACCGGCTGAGAATCCTGCCCGCACCGGTGCGCGACCGGGGGGAGATGGGGTAGTATTCCCACGCTTTTCGCGGGAGGACCCAGTCTGTGAAATCTCCTCTCCCTGCTTTCCGATCCCTATTGGCGGCGCTGGCCTGCGCCGGTCTTCTCACGGCCGTGTGTGCCGCCGAACCGCAGGCGGGGCCGAGCACTACGGCCCGCACGACAACGGCGAACATTCCCGGTCCGCTGCGTTCCTTCCTGCGGATGGCGGCCATCAGCCAGAAAGTCTCGCCGGCAGAAGTACTGCCCTTGCTGTCGCGCAACGTAGTCATGCTGGGTTACAACGGGCCTGCCGACAGCAGCAGCCGCCCGACCGAGTACCTCACGTTGCTGCGCCGCTACATCCAGCAGGCGCGCGAACTCGACGCGCTGGGCGGCGCCACTGGCGTCGTCCACGTGACGAACTGCGAGGACGCCAAGCCGCTGCTGGTCGTCATCGGCTACCGTGTGCGCCGTACCTGCGGCAAAGACGCCGCGTTGGAGACGGCCGACTCGGAGCGCGCCTTCCTGACGCTCGATTCCGGCTTCCCCCTTGCCGGCCTGGAAGAAGCACTGCGTACCAGCCAGCCGTTCGACTACACGACGCAGATGTCCCAGGTCCCCGTCTTGTTCAGCGGCGCCGATTGGACCGGCGTCGCACCGAATCCGAAGAAAGACATCCTCGATGCTCTGGTCGAGGACCCGAGCCTGGCGCGTCTGTACTGGGCGATGGCGCGGATGGATGTGGAAACCGCGGCCCAACTGCGCGAATCGCCGGGGCTGCGCAAACTGCTACGTTATGGCCCCGTCCTTGATTTCTACAGCAGTCAACTGACGATCCGTGACGGCCGAGTCGTGGTCCCCGGAGGAACGCGCGCGGAAGGCGTGTGGAAATCACTCGTCGGTGGAGACGCATCATCTGCGGGCGACTTTGTGTTGCGCCTCGTCTCCAAGGATGAGGGCTGGCTGGCGGCGTACTTTGATGCGCTCGCCCGCACCAGCAAGAGTCAGCAGGCATACTTCACGGACCCGCACCGCCTGGCGCGCTTCTACACGGCGTTGCGTGGCCGCAACGCTTCGCCGGGCGCGGCGCGCCCGACCCTGCGTCCTGCTCCCGGGCTCCTGCTCCTGATGTACCGGTTGCGGTTCGATCCTGATGGGCGTCCCAGCGCGCCGGGATCGCTGGAGGTGTGGCAGGAGGGCGTCCTGCGGCACAGCGATTATTCGCTCGTACGCGATTGGGCCCGCCACACCACGCAATGGAAGGACCCGGACGACCTGGTCGAGGCCATGGTGGCGCTCTCGCGCCTCGATGCCGATGACAGTCCCATCCACGTATTCCTCACGCTCAACGAGATCGACCGGCGGCGCGCACCGGCGCAGCGCTTGAGCGCCGAGAGCGTGCGCCTTCTCGCCGACCGCTTTAGCCGGTTCGGCAGCCAGTACACCGTGTTTGCCGAGTTCTATCAGCTCGATAACGCTTCTATCGCGCGCTACCTGAATACGGCAGCAACCCTCGACCGCATCGCCGATCCGGAGCTGCGCGCCAACGCCCTGGGGACCTTCCAGGCAGTCGTCGCGCTGTGGGAGGTGCTGGCGCGGCAGGGGCAGATCTCCGCTGCGCAAGTGAATGATTCGTGGCAGCGCATCATTCATCCCTTCTCGGGTATCCGCACTTCCGCACAGACGTTCGATGCCGGCCGCAACGCGTTGCGCGAGATACTGCAGAGCGCCGCCGGCAAGCCGAGCTTGCCGCAGGACGAGGTCGTCAGCCTGCTGGCGGGGCCGGACGTCGCCGAAGCGGAAGGTCGGCAGGCGCACGCCGAGCTGACGAACCGCATGCAGACCGTGCTGCAGAACCAGCGCCTGGTACCGCTGGACACGCTGTTCGCACTGTCCGACGGCCTGCGTCCCATGGCCCAGGGGGCGAGTCCGAGCGCCGCCGTGCTTTCGCTCGCCGGCGAGTTGAGTGAGTTCGAGCTGCCGCGCTCCCTCTTCACCAACGCCGAGCGCAGCGAGTGGTCAGCGGGACATCAGTCCTCGACGGCGCACGCCGTGCAGCAGGCGAAGACCGATTTTGTGAAGCTGGTGAAGGCGGCGCGCACCGAGGCGCAAGTGGCCGAGATCCGCGGCCGGCTGGCAGCGTATCTGCGCGACGCGCTCGTTGGGCTCGCGTACGCCTACTATGAGCCGCCGGGCGCGCAAATGCTCCACAACAATCCACTGTTCGTGCGTGCGCATGATTTTTCCGGCATGACCACGGTGAAGAAGGAAGCGTCATGGCAGACGCCGCACTTGTTCGGCTCCGGCCTGGCGGTCGGTCGCGGCGCGCACCTGGTCGGCTCGCTGGCCGACCTGCCGTATGTGCTGGCGCGCGTCGAGCAGGATTTCATCGTTCCGGAGAACGTACAGGCCCTCATCTGGGATGAGACGGTACCGACGCTGGTGACGAGCGCGATCCTGCCGCGGTGGTGGACCGTCTCGCGCGATGAACTGCACGCCGTAGCGCTGTATCAGCGCGCCGGCGAGGAACTGCTGGCGGCTGCGATGAACGACGACAAGCTGCGCACCGACGTGCTCAGCATCCTGTCGGACCGGATGTCGCCGTTGCGGCTCGAGCGCCTGGCGGCAGCCTTGCACTCCGGTACCGACGCGCCTGAGGTCGTGCCCGGCGACGTTTTTTATCTCGCTGCCGAATTCCAGCGGCGCTTCCCGGATTCCGACAAGTGGGGCGCCGCGGGCAAGGAAGTGACGGGCCTGGTGCGCCAGCATCCCGAGCAACTGAGTTGGGAGCGGTTGTCGCAGGATTTCGGCGTTCCGCATCCGAGCCTGGCCATGACGTACGGCCGTGAGTTGCTGGCCAACCGGCCGCTGCCTTCACTGAGCGGCTATGGCAGCCGATTGCTGGCTGAGTCGTGGGACTCCACCAACCTGTATTGGGCGCGGCTGGCCGACGAGCGCAGCTACTCGCCGTTCGCCCTGCACCGTCTGGTGCCCGAGTTGACGCATCGTATGGTGGAGAAGATCTTCGCCACCGACCTGGAAGACTGGCCGGCGCTGGCGCGCGCGTTGCGCGAGACCGGCGAAGAGTTCCGCCACGGCCGATCCGACGCGCAGGGGCAGCCGAGCGCGGGGCAGCAGCAAGATTGAGGTGAGCATGTCGAGGACCCGTATCGCAGTCGCAGTGCTGGCGTGCCTGTTGCCGGTGACGCTCGTGTCGCAGGAGCCGGCAGCGCCATCGCAACAGATCCGCGTCGAAGTGAACATGGTGCAGTTGAACGTCGCGGTGACCGACGCGAAGGGCAACTACGTCACGGGCTTGAAACCCTCGGACTTCATCGTCGCGGAAGACGGCATCAAGGAGCGCATCGCCATATTCGGCGAGGGCAATGAGGTGACGCGTTCGCTGGCCGACATGGAAGGCGCGAAGCCGGCGCCTGCCGCACCCGCGGAAACGCGCGATGCGGCTGCGGTTGCCAGCGGCCTGCGGTCGATGCTCGCCGGCGCCAGCGTCTTCATCCTCTTCGACAAGAGTAATTACATGTACCGCGGCTTCGTGTTTGCGCAGGACGCCATCAGCGATTTCGTGCGCTCGCTCGAAGGACCCGACCGCATCGCGTTCTATTCTTACAGCCGCGACCTCTCCCGCGACTCGCGCCTCACCGCGGACCGCTCGCAGCTCCTGCGTGGCGTGCGTGCCTCGACCGCCGGTGACGATGCCGCTCTGTACAACGCGCTGCTGCTCACGCTCAAGGACGCGCGCCAGTTCACCGGGCGCAAGGTCATCGTGGTGTTCTCCAACGGTCCCGACAATACGAGCATGGTCGCGCCCGAAGACGTCGGCGAGCTGGCGCAATCGGAAGGCATCCCGATCTACATGATCAGTACGCGCGCGGCGCTGGAAGACCCGGTCTCGAGCGCGGTGTTCGAGCGCATCAGCGCGGCGACGGGCGGCAAGGCGTACTTTGCGAAGAATTGGACGGACCAGCGCGCGGCGTTCGCCTCGATCCGTGAGGACTTGTCGCACCTTTATTCCATCAGCTACTACCCGCAGTTCAACGCGAACCGTGGCTGGCGCAACATCACGGTGAAGCTCGCCGGCGAAGCGGCCAAGAAGTACAAGATCCGCACGCGCAGCGGCTATCGCCCGCTGCCGGCGCGCGCGTCGAACGAGGCCCTCGGAGCGCAGGAGCCCTGAGTCTCGGCGCTGGTGCGCCGGTCCGACGCAGCGCGTCCGGTATAATGAGGATCGTTCGCCGCGTTGTGTGCTTCGCCGGAGAGGTGGCCGAGTGGCTGAAGGCGGCGGTTTGCTAAACCGTTATACGGG
>CAYWSH010000073.1:0-16256 GCA_964460655.1 uncultured Terriglobales bacterium
CGCGGCTCTACGAGATGGAACTCGAGCGGCAGCAGGCGGAACTCGCCAAAGAGCGCCGCGCCATGGTCGGCAGCGGCGACCGCAGCGAGAAGATACGCACCTACAACTTCCCGCAGAACCGCGTCAGCGACCATCGCATCGGGCTCACCATCCACCAGCTCGCCGACGTGATGGACGGCAAGCTGCAGCCGTTCATCGACGCGCTCGTCACGCACTATCAGGCCGAGAAGCTGAAGTCGTCGAACGTGGCCGTCTAAGCACGACCATGCAGCTGCGCGCCGCACTCGCCGCCGCGATCCAGCGTCTTACCGACGCGCATGTCGGTTCGTCGCGCCTCAATGGCGAGACGCTGCTTATGTTCACGCTGGACGTCGACCGCGCGCATCTCTACGCACATCCCGAGCGCGAACTCACGGCCGACGAGCAGCAGCGCTACGCCGCCGCCATCGCCGAGCGCGCCCGCGGCGTGCCGGCGCAGTACATCACCGGCCATCAGGAATTCTGGGGGCTCGACCTCATCGTCTCGCCCGCCGTGCTCATCCCGCGCCCCGAGACGGAGCACGTGGTCGAAACGGTGCTCGCATTATGCGAAGAGAAGCAGGTCCCTCGCTCCGGTCGGGATGACAAGCAGGCTGAGTTGCGCATCGCCGACGTCGGCGCCGGCTCCGGCTGCATCGCACTTGCGCTGGCGAGCGAACTGCCGCACGCGCTGATCTTCGCGCTCGACAACTCCGCCGCCGCGCTGGAGGTCGCGCGTGCCAACGCCGCACGCCATCAGCTCAGCCAGCACATCGAGTTCCGCGAGAACGACCTGCTCACCGGCATCTCGGGCACGTTCGACTTCATCGTCTCCAACCCGCCTTATGTGCCCGAGCGCGAAGCCGACACCGTGGAAGCGCAAGTGCGGCGCTTTGAGCCACACACGGCCGTTTTCGGCGGCGAAGATGGATTGGATGTGTATAGCCGCCTCATTCCGCAAGCGCACGCGGCATTGGCAAGAGACGGATGGCTGGTGATGGAGATCGGTCAATCGGTGGAGGCTGGGGTGCGGACGCTGCTCACCGCATGGCGCGAGCTGCGTGTGATTCCAGACCTACAGCAGATCCCGCGCGTGGTGGCGGCGCGCAAGTGATCACTGCAGCGCGCGAGTAGGCCTGCTGATACTGCATGGACCCTATTTCGTCTCGCCCGGCAATGCTTGCAGCACGCGCACCTTCCACTGATTGTCCGCGACCGTCATCACCGCGAGGTAATCCACAGTGACGTCCTGTTCGCTCACCACCGTGTTGCCATCGAGCAGTTGGATACTGAGTGACGCCACGTCGCGCAACTGCATCGCGGAACCTTCCGGCGAATAGAACAGCGCCTGCAGCTTGTGGCCGCGGTCCACGTAGCGCGTGCGCAAGCCGGACTTCTTTTGCTGCTTGATCTGCTCGGTCAGCTTCTGTTGCGCGTAGCCGACGAAGCCCGCCGCGACGAGGTCATCGCGGTCCTCGGCCAGCGCCTGGGTCATCACGGCCCACGCCGCACCGTAATCGCGGATGATCGCCTTCTCCGTCGTGTCTTCCAGCGGTCGCGGCTGCGACATCGAAGCGTCCAGTGCAACCTTCACGCTGCTCGCCGGCGCACTCGCCGGCGTATCCGCGCCATAAGCCGGCAGCAGCGCAAGCAACGTGATCAATACCCAGGCGCGCTTCATCAGCGGCCTCCCCAATGCAGCTCATTGCCGAGCACGACGCCCGACGCCGCGGAGATGGTCGCGCTCTGCGCTGCCGGCAACTCGGCGCGCGCGATGCCGCGCTTGATGCGCGCGTCCACGGTGCTGCGCGTCGCGCCTTCCACCGAGGTGAACGTCACGATCGTTCCATCGGGCACGGGATTACCGGAGCAGTCGTGCACCGGGTCGGTCTCCACCAGGATGCCGTTCTTCGATGGCGACGCCTTGAAGCGCAGGTTACACGGGTCCGACGGTACCTGTTGCACCACGCGGCGCACGCTGGCGCTGCCCGCGCTGGCGACGAATTGTGCCGCACCCGCCTTCTTCGCCGAATCCATGCTCAGGTACGCGATGCCGAAGCGTGTCGGCACATCGCGTGTCGCTGCGGTATCGCCCACGCTGAGCGCGAACTTCGCCGTCGCCGGCTCGGTGATGAGGTTCCGATAGTCGTCGAAGACGAAAGCCACGCCGCTGATGACGTTCGGCTGCGCTACTGGCACGCGCGAGGGCCGCGCGAGGAAGTTCAGCGCCGCCGGCGCCGCCGGCGCGACGAAGAATGTGTGCGCTGCCTTGCCCAGGACGGCGGTGTAGCGGCCCGAATCGCGCAGCTCGTCGGCGGAGATCGTCACTGCTTCCCCCAGCTTCACTTCGCGCTTGCTCGCTGTGACGGGGCCGAAGAGGTAGAGCGTGGCGCTGCCCGAGCCGGTCGTAGTGATCGTGGCAGGCGTGTTCGCGACAAGGTTTTCAGGAACGCGAAGTTCCTGGGCGCAAGCCACCGCGACCAACGCGAAGGCGATAACGAGTCGCTTCATGCTAGTCCGCCTGCCGATCGATGCTGTACTGGTTCACGGTCACGCGATAGCGATGCACAGCCGACGCCACGTCGTCACGCAACTCCACCGCGAACGGCACCGCGATCTGCGGCTGCAGTGCGTGATCCACGTAGCCGTCCGAGACCCATACGACTTTGCCGGCGTCGTCGTAATAGGTCGCCAGCACGTGCGGGATGTTCACCGTCTGGCCCGATTCGTTCAGCAACTCGCCCTTCAGCACATGGCGGCCGCGCGGGTCCACCTCGATGCGCTGGTGCAGCACCGCGATCACCGGGTCGGCCGATGCCGGGATGAGCAGGTAGTTCGGATTCAGCCGCACGCTCTTGATCTCCGCAAGCTTGCGTCCGGGAAAATCGATGCGGAACGGCGATACTTCCTTCGGCAGCAGGGTGTGCGAGATCTTGTCGAAGCTGGACTCCTCCGCCAGCACGTTGCCGTCTTTCGCGACGAGCTGTGCGTTGATCGCGGCGAAGCCCGGCACCACGTCCTCGTTCACGACTTCGCCCATCACCACGATGGCGCCGTCCTTCTCCACGGCGTTCATCGAGACCACGCGCATGTGCGGCGCTTCCGCGTTCTGTGCGCCCCACTCATCGCTGTCGCGGTGGATGATGTCCCAGCGCAGGTAGTTCACCGGGATCACCTGCGGCGGAACGTTCACCGCCTGCTCCTTCGGCCACTGCACTTTCCACTCGCCGCCTTCCTTGACCACGGTGAGGTCGCGCGTGTCGTGAATGGCGCCCACGGCGGTGGACCACTGCGCGTTGGCGCGCACCACCGCCTGGCTGTCGTTCTGGCTGACGATGTGCGTCTCGACGCCCTGCAGGCTCGAGTACGTGCGCAAGCTGCCGTCGCGTCCGCTCACGTCGCGGGTGAACGATTGCACGTCGAGGTTGCTTGCCTTCGTCACGTAAGCCAGTGCCCCGGCAAAATCGCGCGCCTTCACGCGTTCATAGAGCCCCTGCACGGCGGCATCGGGTGTCGCCGCCGCGATCAGGCGGGTCCCACGAAGACCGCCGGCAATGATGAGCAGCGCGGTCACGATGGCCATCACGAGCGGGATCAATCTGCGCATCACTTCGCCTCCGGCAGGATGTAATCGGGCGCAGGCGACGGAAACTGCACCGTCGTCGCCACACGCCGCCGGTCAGGGATCAGCAGCGCGGTGCAGATCGCGAGCAGGCTGAAGCCCATCGGGAGCGTGCCCCACGCCAGGCTCTGCCATGCCGGCGGCGGCTGCGCGCCACTCTCGATCGGCTTCGCCGGCGGCACGTCATCCTTTACCCACAGCGTGACATTGCCGTTGTCGTAGACCTCGGTGCGCCGCCAGCCCGCGAATGCGACCAGCGGCTCGTAGTAGCGGTCGCGCACGAAGATGTATTTCAGGCCGTACTGATTGGCGTGCTTCAGCATGGAGCGCAGTGCCTCCATGCCCTGCGCGCCGTAGAACTTCGAATCGAACAGCTGGGCGCTGCCGCCCGCGGTCAGCTCCGGCAATTGGCGCGCGGAGTTGTAATCGCCGTCAACCGTCGTTGCATCGGCGAAGGTGGCGACGTGCGCGAACCGGAAACCGAAGCCGAGCGTGAGGTAGCGGAATTTGTCGTGCCCATCGCGATTCAGGAACGCGATGACCTCATCGGTGTTGAACGTCGCTCCGTTGATCGGCCGATAGACCGTCCACGCCACGCCGAGCGCGCAGCTCGCCGCCGCCAGCGTGAACGCCACGAACACGGCGGGGCGCCGCCACCGCTCGATCGCGCTGTCGACCACGACCGCGGCGATCGGCAGGGCCATCAGGGCCGACCAGAACGTGTAGCGCTCGAACGTCAGTACCTCGAAGGCGCGTCCCAGCAGGAGGTGCGAAAGCGGCGTCGTGCTGCCGAGCGCGAAAATGGTCGTCAGCCACCAACCGAGGAACAGCGGCGTCAGGCGGCGGTCGCTCCCGCCCTTCCAGAAGATGAACGGGATCGCCAGCAACAGCGCGCCATAGGGCGCAATGAAAAAGTTCATGCCGCTCTCGGGCACCAGCAGGAAATTGTCGCGGCTGGCGTGCGGGATAGGCATCTGTTTGATCGGGTTCTGCCACAACTGGATGAAGTACGGCAGCAGCACCACGCCGACCAGCACGATGGCGAGCGCCGTGAACACCGCGGCGCGCGAGATCACGCCGCTGCGCGACGCCTTGTCGCGATCACGGTCCGTCAACGCAAGCCACAGCACCGGAAGGCCGAACAAGGGGATACCGAAGATCAGCGTAACGTGGTGCGCGGCGCCGGCCGACACGGTGATCAAGACGCCTTTCAGCAGCGCACTTCCCCGCGCCGAGCGCGACCACTCATAGAAGAATGGCAGGGCGTGCAGCGTGAGCGCGGTCGCCATGATGTTCGGCAGCTGGCCCGACTGGTACACCTGGATCGCCAGCGAACCCAGTAACGCGGCGCCGATGCCCGCGTAACTGGCGGCGCGCTCGTTCGTCCACATGCGGGCGTAGCGATAGGCGCCCGCCACCAGCAGCAGGATGACGCACAGTTGCACGAACATGTAACTCATCGTCAGGCCGAAGACGTGCGAGAAGAGCGCCACCCACTGGTGCGCCAGCGGCGGATAGGTCGTCTGCGAGAAGCCGCCGTACCACTTTGGGTTCCAGGGATCGAACCAATGCCGCGCATAGTGCGAGGCAAAGAACATGTGCGTGTTCGCGTCGAAGCTCGAGGCCGGCAGCTGCATCAAGAGCAGCGGGCCATGCACCGCCACGGCGAGCAACAGGATGCCTGCCAGCGGCACGATCAGCCGCGACCGGCTATCAGCAGGGGAACTGGGGTACAAGGGGATCCTCCGCGGCGAATGGCGCCGTGACTTCGCTCTACGAGCAACTTTGATTCCCGCCTGCGGCTTTGGGTTTTCCTTCACGACCCCAGCGTGCGCACCGGCAAAACCCGAAAACTAAGGTGAGTACTAAGGCGGCCCAACGCGGCACCCCGATACCGCATCTCAGCAGAAGCACGCTCCTGAGCGCCCGCCAGACGCGGGTTTTCCACTAGTTGGAGAGCGGCGACTTGGAACCGCGCTTGCGAGTGCTGTTGGCAGGCAGAACTACTTTGTCGGTGGTCCCGTGAAGAGAATCTTCGGCCTTTTGATTTCTTGCGCATTGCTGTCAGCGCTGCCCCTGGCGGCCCAGGAGTTCGAGATCCCGGGCCAGGCGGCGCCGCAGCCAAAACGCGCGGGAAAGACCAGCAGCCCAAAGAAAGCCAACGACACGAGCGCTGCCAACAGCCTGAGCTGGGGCAACAGCATCGACGTCGGCCGCCTGGCGCGTGCCGCGCAGGACAATCTGCAGCGCGGCAACTACGCCGCCGCCGCCGACTACGCCAAGCGCGCCGCTGACATGGCGCCACAGAACAAAGACTTGTGGTTCATGGCGGGCTATTGCTACCGCCTCGCAGGAAGACTGCAGCAGTCGCTGGACGCGTATCACACCGGACTACAACACGCTCCCGGGTCGCTCGATGGCCTGGCGGGCTCGGCGCAGACGCTGGCCAAGATGGGGAATGAATCCGAGGCAAGGCGCATCCTGCAGAACGTCGTCTCCTCGAATCCGAACCGGATCAACGACGTGCTCGCGCTCGCCGAACTCGATATGCGCGCGGGCGACTTGCAGTCGGCGGTCAACCTTCTGCAACGCGCTGAACAACAGCAGCCCTCGGCGCACTCCGAACTGCTGATGGCGGTCGCCTACATGAAGCTCAAAGAGCCCGAGCGCGCCAAGCAGATGCTCGACATCGCGCGCAAGCGAGCGCCACGCGACCCTGCCATCTTCCGTGCGGTCGCCAATTTCTATCGCGAAGAGCGCGATTACCAGGCTGCCATCGATACGTTGCTGTCCGCCCCGTCGAAATCGCCGGACGTCCTCGGAGACCTGGCTTACAGCTACGAGCTCAACGGCGACAAGAAAGAGGCGGCGGCGAACTACGTCAAGGCCGCTGACGGCGCGCCCAACGTCATCGGCTACCAGTTGAGCGCGGCGCAGTCGAGCCTCGATGCGGGCGACTCCGAAGCCGGCAAGAAGTTTCTCGCCCGCGCCGCCCAGCTCGACCCCGACCACTATCGCCTGCACGCCATTCGCGCCGCGCTGGCGCGCAAGGAAGAGCGCCCCGACGAGGCCATCCGCGAATACAACTTCGCCATCGCGCACCTGCCGGAAGCGACGAGCGAAGGCCAGCTCTATCCCGTGCTCCTGCACATGAACCTTGCCGAGCTCTATCGCGAGACCGGCAACGATGCCGACGCGCGCCGCCAGCTCGCGCTCGCCGAGGAGCAGATCTCGAAGATCAACGTCGAAGGTCCCGCGAAGGCCGAGTTCCTGCGGGTGCGCGCCTCCATCAAGGCCGGCGGCAATGACCTGCGCGGCGCCGAAGCCGACTTGCAGCAGGCGCTCGCGCTCGATCCCAACAATCTCAACGCCCAGCTGCAATACGGCAGTTTGCTCTGGAAGATGGATCGCAAGGCCGACGCCAACAAGATCTATGCGGCCATCCTCGCGCGCGATCCCAAGAACCGCTTCGCCATCGAGAGCATGGGCTACCTGGCGCGCGACACCGGCGATACGAAAGCCGCCGAGCAGTGGTTCACCCGCCTGGCGCAGACGTACCCGAGTGACTACGTCGCCTACCTCGCTCTGGGCGACCTCTATACCGCGACACACGAACTCGACAAGGCCGAGCAGATGTACGCGCACGCACATCAGCTCGCGCCGAAGAACGCGATCGTGATCGCCAACGCCGCCAATGCCGCCATCGATGCCCACAAGTTCGACCTGGCGAACGCCTGGCTCGCCCGCGCCACGCCCGACATGGAGACAGAGCCCAAGATCATGCTCGAGCGCGAGCGCTCGCTCTTTCATAGCGGCAAGTATCTGGAATCGGCGCAGCTCGGCCGCCGCGTCGTCGAGCAGCTACCTCGGGACCGCAACGCTTCCGTCTATCTGGGTTACGCGCTGTACAACCTCGGCCGCTTCGATGACGTGCTGGCGCTTTCCAACCGCTACGCAAACATCCTGCCGAAGGAGCCGAACTTCCCGTTGCTCGCCGGGCATGTGCACAAGCAGTCGCAACTGCTCGACCAGGCCGTCGACGATTACAGCCGCGCCCTGGCGCGCGATCCACGCATGGTCGAGGCGTACGTCAACCGTGGCTATGTGCTGAATGACATGCAGAATGCGGAGGCGGCGGCGCAGGATTTTGACGCGGCACTGAAGCTCGCGCCCAACAATGGCACCGCCGAGCTCGGCCTGGCCTTCTCCGATCTGCAACTGCACCGCGGCAAGCCTGCGCTTGACCACGCCGACAAGGCCGCGCAGCTCATGGGCGACTCGCCGGCCATCCACCTGGCGCGCGCCACCGCGTACCGGCAGATGCGCGTCCTCGACAAGGCCGAGGCGGAGTATCTGGAAGCGCTCAAGTCGGCGCCTGACGATCTGCGCCTGCGGCTTGCCCTCGCCGATACGCAGTACTACATGCGGCACTTCGGTGAATCGTTGAAGACGCTGCGTGGCGCGCTCGATGTCGCGCCCGAGGATCCGCTCATCTACGCCGAGATGGCGCATGCCGCCGCCCAACTGCACAGCCGCGGCGAGACGCTGCAATACATCGAAGCCGCCGAGCGCAACGGCGACGGCTCCTCTGCCGTGCTGCTCGCCACTGGCGACGCGCTCCTCGCACTGGGTGAGCGCGACGCCGCCATGGACCGCTTCGCGCGCGCCATGGATGCGCCCGATGCCGACCGCGTCGGCGTCCGTCTTGCTATCGCCCGGCTGTTCACGCGCGAAGGCAAATGGGACGACGCGAAACAGCAGGTGTCGCTCGCCTTTGCCGAAGCGCGCATCGGCGAAGCGGCGCCGGTCACGGCCGATGATCTCATCGAGGCCGCCAACATCTTCCTCGCCATGCACGAGTTCGACCTCGCCGAGCGCTACTACGTCAAGGCGAAGGACTTGGGCGCGGGTGACGAGATCGTGGCCATCGGCAAAGCCAACACCTATATCGCTACCGGCAACGCTCTGCTGGCGCAGAGCGAGCTCGCGGCGCTCGGCGATCCGCGGGCGTACGCCGGCAACTACGACTACGAACTGGCGCAGGGCGAGATCTTCCGCCAGCAGCACAACGATTCGCGCGCCCTCATGGCGTTCGCCCGGGCGAACCAGCTGGCCGGCGACCAGGACACGGCAGCGCGTGCGCTGGAGGAAGTCGCGGCCGACGAAGGCTACCGCTTGAATCAGCGGTGGAGCGTCTCCAGCGACTTCACCCTGCAGCCGCTGTTCGAGGACCAGACCATTTACAGCATCGATGCCGCGCGCTTTGGCGTCACCACGAGCCCTGGACTGCAGGCGCCGCCGCGTTCGTCGCTCGAGACCTCATTCCTCAGCTCGTTCCGCGGGCACTTCGAACACTGGCCGCTGCTCACCGGTTTCTTCCAGGTGCGCAACGCGCGCGGCCAGGTCTCGCTGCCTAGTGAATCCCTCATCCTGGACCGCAATACCACCGATTACAACCTGAACGGCGCGCTCAGTCCCGTTCTCCACTGGGGAAGCAATCAGATCGCGCTGACTTCCGGAATGCAGTTCACTCTCCGGCGCGACCACGGGAGCGCCGAAGCCAGGACGGAGATGGACCAGAACCTCTTGCGGCAGTTCGTCTATCTGAGCACGAACTCGTTCGCCAACTGGGTGGCGGTACGCGGCAGCGCCTTCCACGAAGCCGGCCCGTTCACTAACCGTTCCCTTCATTCGAAGGAATATGGCGCGAAGCTTGAGTTCGTCGTCGGCCGGCCCTGGGGCCGTACGTTCCTGCTCACCGGCTATAGCGCGCGCGACCTGCAATTCCACCCGTTGACCCGCGAATACTTCACCACTTCCACGTGGGCGGGCATCGAGCACCGGTTCGGCGAGAACCTGAAGCTGAGGGCCATCGGGGAATACATCCGCGCCTGGAAGGTCCAGGACTCCACCTTCGCCATCGGGCAGGCCATGCGTCCCGCGGTGCAGCTGGAGTACCGCTGGGCCAAGCACTGGACGGCGGAGGGCAACTTTGCGTTCTCGCGGGGAGAGGGATTCCATGCCTATGACAACATTCAGAGCGGATTCCTCATCTCTTATGTAAAGCCATGGCGCCGTTCGCTCGATGACGGCAGCGGCGCTGTCCCCGTCGAGTATCCGTTGCGGTTCTCGTTCGGGTTACAGCAGCAGGATTTCTTTAATTTCACTGGCCGCGGGCAAGCGCAGTTTCGACCGGTCATTCGCTTGACGTTCTTTTAAGGCCAGAGGGGCCCATGAGGATCTATTTGGGGAGCGCGTTCCCGGCCAGCCGGCGGGGACGAGACGAATTCGGATCTCGCATCGCAGAAGTGTCGCAGCAGCACTCTGCTCCGAGGTGGCCCGTATGGAAGTAAGGGCCATCCTGGTGGTGGGCTCGCAGGCCGAAGGCTTCGGCCTGGAGGTGCTGGGCGGCGTCCCTGTCGCCACGGTCGACGTGCTGGGCCGCGCCGTCGTGCAGCGCACGCTCGACCGTTTGTTCGCCTCGGGCATCAGCGCAGCCACCGTAGTGGGCGATACCGGGCCGTTGCCGCTCGCGGACTTGCGGAGCGGTCCGCTCGACGTCAGTTACGTCGCCGCTCCCGGGCAGCAGCTCTGGCGCGCCGCTGAGATCGCCTTCAATGCCGCGGCCGAAGCCGGCGCCGAGACGATCCTCGTGCAGCGGCTCGGCCCCTACTCGGAACTGGACTACGACGCGCTGCTGCAGTTCCACCTGGACCAGCACAATCGCGCTACGGCGGTAGCCCTGCCCGATGGCGCCACGCTCGACGCTTTCGCCATCAGCGCGTCGCGCCGCAACGACGCTGCATTCCTCTTCCGTCACCAGATGCGGCAAATCCGTACACCCGGCGCCCCGTATGTCTTTGCCGGCTATCACAACCCGCTGCGCGATGCCCGCGACCTGCGCAAACTCGCGGTCGACGCTTTCTACGGCGCGTGTGGCATCACGCCCGTCGGGGCCGAGGTTCGGCCCGGTATCTGGGTCGGCGAGGGCGCACGCCTCCATCGCGGCGCACGCGTGCTCGCGCCCGCCTACATCGGCAGGTACACCAATGTGCGCGCATCCGCCGTCGTCACGCGCTGCAGCGTGCTCGAGCAGCACGCTGAGGTCGATTGCGGCACCGTCATCGAAGACAGCAACCTCCTTCCCTTCACCTATGTCGGCGCCGGGCTCGACGTTGTTCATTGCGTCGCCGGTAACGGTCATCTTTTCCATATGAAGCGGCAGGCGGCCGTCAGGATCGGTGACCCCAAGCTCATTTCCGCCGTCTCACCGCGCGCACCTTCGCGCTTGCTGCGCGGCGCAGCATCCACTCTGCCGGTGCGCTTCCTGCTCGGCATGTTCGCCGGCCTGCAACAAGATCCTCCGCTACCCATTTCCGTCGCGACGAATGCTCACGCGGCGGCACTCACCCCACCGGCGGCGAGGCAGACCGCTGAAGGGCAAGAGACATCGTTTCCCGGCAACCCCAACCTGGTCGTCGCGAGGAGATATGGCAACGAGTAGGCCCGTCGTCGTAAAGCGCATGCCCGAACGCCTCAACCTGCGGGAGGCGCGCATCTTCCTGCGGGAAGTAGAACCCCTGCTCGTCGCCGACCGTCCGCAGGTGGTCTTCGACCTCTCGCCGGTGCGGCAAATGGATGCCGCCGGTGTTGACATGCTCCTGCATTGCATGAACACCGTGATGAAGCACGACGGCGACCTGAAGCTGGCCGCGCCCTCCGCCCAGGCGGCGGTCGTGCTGGAGCTGACGCGTACCGACCGCCTTTTTGAGATTTACGATACTTCGACCGACGCCGTCCGCAGCTTCACCCATTTCCTGCCCAACGCCATGCGGGCGAGTGCTGCCATGGCGGTCGCGCCGCCGGCCGCATCGCCGGCTGATGGAGGCGCGCTCGCCGCATGAGTGCAGCCCCGCCCAACGCGATCGCCTCGCTCCCTGCCGCCGCGCCGCGCTGGCGCGAGGCCCTGCGCCAGTGGCGCAGCCACCGCTCGTCCAGTCTCATCCTCAGCGGCAGCGTCATCATGCTCGTCGGTTCGGGCATCGTGAACGCATGCAACTTCGGCTACAACGTCGCCGTCGCGCGCCTCCTCGGGCCCGAAGGCTTCGGTCACGCCAGCGCGGCCGTAACGTTATTGATGCTCGCCTCGGCCATCACCCCCTCGTTCCAGATGGTGTTTGCCAAGTTCGTCGCCTGTAACGATTCACCTGGCGCCAAGGCGAACATCTATGTCGCGCTCCTGCGCCGGTCCTGGGTCATCGGGCTGCTGCTGGCCGCCGGCATGACGGCAGCCAGCTTGCCGATCGCTGACTTCCTGCGCTTGCCATCGCCGTGGTTCGTCATCCTGCTCGCCCTCGGGATCGCGTTCTACATCCCGCTGGGCGTGAAACGCGGCGGACTGCAGGGCGACTGCTCTTTTCTGCGCCTGAACGTGAACATGGGCCTCGAAGTCATGGTGAAGTTCGGGCTCGCGCTGCTGCTGGTCGGGTTGGGCTACGGCGTCATGGGCGCAGTCGGCGCCATCACCGCTTCCGTCATCGCGGCGTACTACCTTCCGCCCATGGGCCGGCGTTTCACCGCCGCGCCCGAACGGGCGATCCCCGCGTCGTTCCCCGAAGGCGTGCAGGCCATCGTTTTTTTTGTCGGCCAGGTCATCATCAACAACAGCGACATCCTGCTGGTGAAGCACTACTTCAGCGCAGCCGACGCGGGCATCTACGCGGGCATCGCGCTCGTCGGCCGCGTCCTGCTCTATTCCTCGTGGCAGGTCGTCAGTGCCATGTTCCCCATCTCTGCGGGCGCCCGCGAGGAGAAGGAAGATCCATCCGTACTCGCGGTCCCGCTGCTCCTCGTCACGGCGATCAGCGTGCTCGCCACGCTCGTCCTGGCGTTCTTCCCGGGGCCGATCATGGGCTTTGTCTTCGGTGCCGGCTTCCACGAGGCCGAGTCGCTGCTCAGCCTGCAAGCCGCCGCCACCGGATGCTATGCGCTCGCCGTCGTGCTCATGACCTACGAGATGTCGCGCAAGCTCGTCAAGATCGGCTGGTTGCAGCTCGCCTGCAGCGGCATCGTCATGCTGGGCATCGTCATGTTCCACGCGACGCTGCGCGAGGTCGTGCTGGTCCAGTTGGTGTTCCGCGTCCTGCTGCTGATCGCCTCCTCGGTGCCCTTTCTCCGCGCTCGCCGCCTGGTGGAGGAAGCCGCATGAAGCGCCTGCGCCGTGTCGCCGAATCCGAGGTCATCGCCGAATTCGTGAAGAACGAGTTCTACCAGAACGAGTTCCATAGCGACCGCGAGCGCTTTGAGCACCTTGTGCTCGATGCCGATATCACCAACGAGCGCGACAACGCCATCCGCCGCGCGCTGCTCTTCCGCCGCCGCGGCCACATGTGGCGCGAACTCCCCGGCGACACGCAGTGGTGGCAGGTGCAGATCGAGCCGGAAGACCTCGCCATGATCCGTGTGTTCCCGCGCGCTCACTGGCGCCGGATCGCCCGCGGCTCGTTCCAGTTGAACGATATCGTCCAACGCATCCGCCGGGGCCGCTTCAGCAGCGGCACACGCGACTTCATCAGCAAGATCCAGGGGCTCAGCTATCGCCTGCGCCTGGAGTACGACAACAGTTCTGTGCTGCTCATCGGCCTCGACGAGAAGCGGCCCATGACGATCCTCGAGGGCAATCATCGCGTGACGGCGGCATTGCTGGCTTCGCCGTCCATCCTGCAGTCGCGCTTCCGCGTGCTCGCCGGCTTCTCAGCGCACATGCAGGAATCATGCTGGTACGAAACGAATCTCGCCAATCTCTGGCGCTACGGCATCAACCGCCTGCGGAACATCTACGACAGTGAAGCCGATCTTTCGCGCCTGCTGCCGCGCTTCGCTCCCCGCCGGCAGGAATTTCCCAAGGCCGCCGTCGTGCGCGCTACGGCGGAGCAGAAATAAAGAAGGACTGGAGACGCCATGCATATCCCCTGGAAGACGCTCCCCATCAAGCTGATCGTTGCCCTGCTCGTGCTCGGGCTTACCGGTGTTCCCGATGTCTGTGCGCAGGCAGCTCAACAATCACCGGCGCAGCCATCACCGACGCCGGCACAGCCTGCCCAGACGCCGACGCGGCCAGCGCAACCGCAGCGGCCTGCAAGCTTGATCCCCGACCCCGCGCAGGCGCCGCTTACTCCTGTCCCGGCGAATGAATTGCCCAATGCGCCGAGTCAGCAAGCGCAGCCGCCCGCGCCGGGAACGAAGGGTGCACCACCGGCCGTCGCACCGCAGAACGCACCGCAGTCGCAGCCGCTGGGCGCTGCCGCCGCGGAAGCTCCGAAGACGAGCGGTGGCCCGGCGTCCAAGCCGGCAGGGACGGCGATCGCTCCCGCGAAGCAGCGCCAGGTCCGCTCGCTGCTCATCAAGCTGGGCGCTATCGCCGGCGCCGGTGTCGCTCTGGGAACGGTCTACGCGCTGTCACGCGGCACTTCGAGCGTTCCGCCCGGTGCAACGAGTGCAACGCCGCGGCCGTGATCCTCATTTCCTTCTCCGGCGTCGATGGTGCGGGCAAGAGCACGCAGATCGAGAGCCTGCGTGCCGCGCTCGCCGGACTCGGCTATAGGACGCGCCAGCTCGCGTTCTGGGACGACGTGGTCGTCGGCACGCGCCTGCGCGAAGGCTTCGTCCATCGCGTCTACGGGAGTGAACCGGGTGTCGGCGCGCCCGGCCGGCCGATCGCGCGGCGCGACAAGAACGTCCGTGCCTGGTACATGACGCTCGCGCGCCACGCGCTCTATCTCCTCGACGCGTTGCATCTCGTGTGGGTGGTGGCCCGCGAGCGGGCCCGCTGCGACGTCCTCATCCTCGATCGCTACCTCTACGACGAATTCGCCAATCTGCCGCTGGCGAACCCGCTCACGCGCGCCTATGTACGTTGCGTGTGCGCGCTCGCGCCCCTGCCGGACATCGCCTATCTGCTCGACGCTGACGTCCATGCTGCCGTCGCGCGCAAACCGGAATATCCCGTCGCCTTCATGCTCACCTGCCGCGATTCCTATTTCCGCCTGGCGGCGCTGCTCGGCACCTTCACCGTCATCCCGCCGCTCCCGCTGGGCGAGGCCCACCGCGCGGTGGTGGAAGTCTTCCTGGCGCGGACTGCGCACGACCTGGCGCAGCCGCACGCCGCCCGCGCGGCCTGACCTGGCGGTAGAGACGTAGCTTGCTGCGTCTCTTTCCTATACCCTCTCCCTCTTATGCGTATGCGTCGTGGCAGCCAGAAAGCGGACCTGAAGATACGCATCCTGCGCGGAGTCCTGGTGGGCCTGCTGCTCGGCACCATCGTCGCCGGCATCATGCTGGCCGAGGTCGCGCTACATCCTGAACGCAAGACGGAATACTCGCGCGCTACGGCGGAGCAGGAAGCTGCACGCTTCGGCGCCAAGCTGGAAGAGACCACGCTCACCGTCCCCGACGGCTCTTCCCTGCGCGCCTGGTTCATGAAGCCGGCGAAGAAGCCGAACGGCTCCATCGTCATCCTGCTGCACGGCGTCTCCGATAATCGCGACGGCATGGTCGGTTTCGCGCCCATGTTCCTTGACGCCGGCTACGCCGTACTCCTGCCCGACGCGCGCGCGCACGGAGAAAGCGGCGGCAAGATGGCCACCTACGGCCTGCTCGAGACCGACGACATCAAGCGCTGGGTCGATTGGATGAACTACGCGCACCATCCGAAGTGCGTCTACGGTTTCGGGGAATCGCTCGGCGCCGCGCTGCTGCTGCAATCGCTCGCCGCTCATCCCAAGTATTGCGCTGTCGTCGCCGAATCATCATTCGACACATTTCGCCAAGCCGCGATCGATCGGCTGGCGTCGAAGATCGGTATCCCGCGCTTCCTCGCCGCGGCCATCGCGATGCCGGTGGTGCAGGTCTCGTTCTGGTATGCGCGCCTGCGCTATCACTTGGATTTCAGCAACGCCAGTCCAGCCGATGCGCTGGCGCATAGCGACGTCCCCGCGCTGCTCATCCACGGCGCCGGCGACAGCAACATCCCTCCGGCCCACTCCGAGCGCCTGCAAGCCCGTCGTGCTTATCAGACCGACCTGTGGATCGTGCCGCGTGCGGAGCACACCGGCGCCATGGCCACACAGCCTGGTGAATTCCGCAGCCGCGTGCTCTCCTGGTTCAGCGACCACACCAGTCCGCGGCCATAACAACACAACGCCGTCATCTGAGGGCGATTCTGTTTGCCCGAGGGATCTACGGGTTTGTCTGTAGGGAGAAGACTACTTCGCCGCTACCGCCGGCGCGGGGCGCACGTCCTCCACGTCTACCCACTCCGTCGGATACTTGCCGGTGTAGCACGCGGTGCAGTAGCGCGGCTCGGCCTCTTCGCCGCAGGCGCGGCGCATGCCTTCGAGCGAAAGGTACGACAGCGAATCCGCCCCGATGAACGCGCGGATCTCTTCGACCGATTTGTTCGCCGCGATCAGCTGCGACTTCGACGGCGTATCCACACCATAGAAGCACGGCGAGATCGTCGGCGGGCACGAGATGCGGAAGTGCACCTCGGTCGCGCCGGCATCGCGCACCATGCGCACGATCTTGCGGCTGGTGGTGCCGCGCACGATCGAATCGT